>JANPHH010000503.1:0-2109 GCA_031424375.1 Chthoniobacter sp.
TCCTGGTGGACTCGGCGTGTACCTCGACTTCGCGGACTCCATCAAGCGGCTCGGCGAACCGGTGATCCGCGAGCGCTACGGCAATCTCTTCGACATCTACCAGCAGATCACCAATGAGAACGCCTATCAGGTGCCGATGCGTATCTACCCGGCGGTGCACTACACGATGGGCGGGCTGTGGGTGGACTACAACCTGATGTCGAATATTCCCGGGCTCTTCGTGCTCGGTGAAGCCAACTTCAGCGACCACGGCGCGAATCGCCTCGGCGCCAGCGCTTTGATGCAGGGATTGGCCGACGGTTACTTCGTGCTGCCCTACACGATCGGCAATTATCTCGCGCCGGAGATCGGCAAGCGACCAACGACGGATCGTCCCGAGTTCAAGCAGGTCGAGGACGCGGTGAAGGCGCGCACGAAACAGTTTCTCGGCATCAAAGGCCGGCGCACCGTCGATCATTTTCATCGCGAACTCGGCCGCATCGTCTGGGACTACTGCGGCATGGCGCGGAGTGAGAAAAGTCTCCAGCGGGCACTCGCGCAGATCCCGCCGCTGCGGGAGGAGTTTTGGAAAAACGTCAACGTCCCCGGTGAAGGTGAGGCGCTCAACACCGCGCTTGAGAAGGCGGGGCGCGTCGCGGACTTCCTGGAGTTCGGCGAACTGATGTGCCTCGACGCGCTGGAACGCCGCGAGAGCTGTGGCGGTCACTTTCGCGAGGAATACCAGTATGAAGACGGCGAAGCGAAGCGCGACGACGAGCACTTCCAGCACGTCGCCGCGTGGGAGTTCAAAGGCGAGGGCGTGAAATCCCAGCGCCACGTCGAGCCGCTCGTCTTCGAGGAAGTGCATCCGTCGGTGCGCAGCTACAAGTAACTTTCTACATGACTCTGAAGCTCAAAGTCTGGCGCCAGAAAAACGCGAAGAGCGACGGCAAGCTGGCCGATATCGAAGCCCGTAACATCCCCGAGGATGCCTCATTCCTCGAGATGCTCGACATCGTGAACGAAGACCTTCTCGCCAAAGGTGCCGAGCCGATCGCTTTCGATCACGACTGTCGCGAAGGCATCTGCGGCACCTGTTCGCTGAGCATCAACGGCGTGCCCCACGGTCCGAGCGAGACGACGACCTGCCAGCTCTACATGCGCAAATTCAAGGACGGCGAGACGATCTACGTCGAACCGTTCCGGGCGAAATCGTTCCCGATTGTTCGCGACCTGATTGTCGACCGCAGCGCCTTCGATCGCATCCAACAGGCGGGTGGTTTCATCACCGCGCGCACCGGTTCCGCTCCCGATGGGAACGCGATCCCCATTCCGAAAGTGGACGCCGACCGCGCCATGGAAGCCGCGGCGTGCATTGGCTGCGGGGCATGCGCTGCCGCCTGCCCGAATGCGAGCGCGATGTTGTTCGTCGGGGCGAAAGTTTCGCATCTCGCGCTCTTGCCGCAGGGTCAGGCGGAGCGCACGTCGCGTGCGCTCAAGATGGTGCGCACGATGGACGAAGAGGGTTTCGGAAACTGCTCGAACTACTACGAGTGCGAAGCGGTGTGCCCCGCGGAGATTCCGGTGTCGGTCATCGCCCGGTTAAACCGCGAGTTCGTCGCGGCGACGGCGGTGGACAGCGTGATTTGAGCCGAGGTCGCGATCTGGGCGGGTGCGCGGGAATTCAAGACAGATTGTCATCCCGAGAGGAATGGAAGGAGCCTAAGCGTGGGAGGGCGCGCGGGAATCAGAGGTCTGTCATCCCGAGCGGAATGGAGGGAGCCTAAGCGTGGGAGGGTGCGCGGGAATCAGAGGTCTGTCATCCCGAGCGGAGTGGAGGGAGCCTAAGCGACCAGAATGAAGTCGAGGGACCTCCGATTGCCGGAGATCGCGCGACTCTGCAAGGGCCGAGGTCCCTCGGCTCCGTTACACTCCGCTCGGGATGACAGGCTTTTTCGAGTTTCAGGAGGCCCTCTGATACCAGACACCATCTCGCGGAATAAGCCGGACTCTCGTCCACGTCCACCTACTCGAAACACTCCGAGGACGAGTAGGAGGACGAGGACGAGAACGGCCCGATTATTTCTGAGAGATGGTGTCTGGTATCAGAGGGCCTCCAGAAACACGAAA
>JANPHH010000504.1:0-41249 GCA_031424375.1 Chthoniobacter sp.
GCTCACGCCACCGGCTAATTTCCGCTGTCCCTCCGGGACTACAGGCCTCCGTGCCCCACATTTAATAATGCCCCCGCGCTCGGGCGACCGATTGTTCTTCAACCGCGCGTCCCGCCGTGGCATTCGCATGAGCGGCATTCCCCCCCATGAAATCGCAATCTTCTCTCCCGAAACTCGGCGGCGCTCTGCTCGCGGCGCTCGTCCTCGCCGCATGCAACCAGCCCGCTGAAACGTCCGGCGAAAACAAGCCGGTGGCTGGTGCGCGAAACATTGCGGTCATTCCGAAAGGGACGACTCACGTGTTTTGGAAATCGGTCGAGGCCGGTGCGCGCCAGGCGGGGCAGGAACTCGGCGTGAACATTCTTTGGAAAGGTCCGCTGAAGGAGAATGATCGCGCGCAGCAAATCGCGATCGTCGAGCAGTTCGCGTCCGAGGGTGTCGCCGGGATCGTCCTCGCGCCGCTCGATGACACCGCGCTGCGGCGGCCGGTGCAGGCCGCGATGGGAAAGGGAACGCCGGTGGTGATCATCGACTCGGCGTTGAAGGGCGACGCCGGAAAGGATTTCGTGGGCTACGTCGGCACGAACAACACCCTCGGCGGGCGCCTCGCGGGCGAGCATCTGGTGAAGCTGCTCGGCGGCAAAGGCAAGGTGGTGCTGCTGCGCTACATGGAAGGTTCGGCCAGCACCACGGAGCGCGAGACGGGTTTCCTGGAAGCAGTGAAGCAGGCCCCGGAGATCCAGCTCATCGTGGAGAATCGCTTCGCCGGCGCGACGGCCAGCGAGGCGCAGACGGCCGCGCTGAACATGCTCGATCAACTGCGGGAGGCGGACGGGATCTTCGCGTCGAATGAATCGGCGACCTTCGGCCCGCTGCTCGCGCTGCGGCAGAATAATCTCGCGGGAAAGGCGAAGTTCGTTGGGTTCGATACGTCGCCGCCGCTCGTCGAGGCTTTGAAGAAAGGCGAGTTGCACGCGCTCGTCGCCCAGAATCCGCGCAAGATCGGCTACGAAGGTGTTAAGGCGCTGCTCGCGAAGCTCGACGGCAGGGAAGTGGCCGCGTCGACCGACACCGGCGTGCAACTCATTACCCCGGAGAATCTGCCGACGCCGGAAATCCAGGAGCTGATCAAGTAGGCGATGGCCGAACTCCTGCGCATGGAGGGCGTGCGGAGACGCTTCGGAGCCACCGTGGCGCTCGATGGTGTGGACCTCTCCGTGCGGGCGGGTGAGGTGCTCGCGCTGGTCGGCGAGAATGGCGCGGGCAAGAGCACGCTGATGAAGGTGCTCTCCGGCGCGCATCGACCGGATGGCGGTGCGATGTGGTTGATGGGCGCGCCTTATCTCCCGGCGCACCCGATGGATGCGCGTCGCGCCGGGGTGTCGATGATCTATCAGGAGCTGTCGCTCGCCCCGCATCTTTCCGTGATGGAAAACATCGTGCTCGGCATGGAGCCGTGCGCCGGACCTTTCGTGAAATGGAGCGAGATGCGGCGGCGTGCGCGCGAGGCGATGGAGCAGCTCGGCCGCACGGACATCGCACCGGAGACGCCGGTTCGGCGGCTGTCACCAGCGGAGCGGCAGCTCGTAGAAATCGCGCGGGCGATCGCGGTGGGCGCGCGCGTGCTCGTCCTCGATGAACCGACGAGCAGCCTCGCGCGGAACGATATCGAGCGGCTCTTCGAACTCGTGCGGCGGTTGAAGTCGCGCGGGCTCGGGATCATCTACATCTCGCACTTTCTTGAGGAAGTCCGCGCGCTCTCGGACCGCGTCACCGTCCTGCGCGACGGACGGAGCGTGGGCGGTGGCGAGACCGCGGCGACGCCGAACGAACAGATCATCGCGATGATGGTCGGGCGCGAAGTGAAAGACCTGTACCCCCGCTCGCCGCGTCTGCCGGGCGATGTCGTGCTCGAAGTGTCCGGACTGTCCGGAATGCAAAAACCGGAGGGCGCTTCATTCTCGCTGCATCGCGGCGAAGTGCTCGGGATCGCGGGCCTGATCGGCGCGGGACGAACCGAATTGCTCCGCGCGATCTTCGGCCTCGATCCGGTGCGCGCGGGGCGGGTGACGGTGAAGGCATTCACCGGCCCGCTGACGCCGCGCGGCCAGTGGGCGCGCGCAGTCGGGATGGTGAGCGAGGATCGGAAAATGGAAGGTCTCGCGCTCGGCTTGAGCATCGCGGAGAACGTGACGCTCTCCAACCTCGGTGCGATCGTACGACCCGCGGCGCAGGCGGCGGCGAGCCGTGAATGGATCGGCAGGCTTTCGATCCGCTGCCGGGACCCGCAGCAGCGGGTGGGGGATCTCTCCGGCGGCAATCAGCAGAAGGTCGCGCTCGCACGGCTGCTCGAACACGACGTGGACGTGCTGTTGCTCGACGAGCCGACGCGAGGTGTCGACGTGGAATCGAAGGCGGAGATCTACCGGCTCATCGATGCGCTCGCTTCCGCGGGCAAAGCGGTGCTCATCGTCAGCAGCTACCTCCCGGAGTTGCTCGGCGTATGTGACCGCGTGGCCGTGATGTGCCGGGGTCGGTTGCATCCGGCCCGCGCGGTCGCGGAGATCGATGAGCACGCGATCATGCTCGAAGCCACCGCCGCTCAGGAGGCCGCTTGAAACCCGACTGGCGAACGCTGCCGGCAAAACTCGGCCCGTTCATCGGGCTGGTGTTTGTCATCGCCCTCTTCGCGGGGCTGCGGCCCCGGACGTTTCTCACGCCCGACAATTTTCAGATCATGCTCCTCCAGACCGCAGTGGTCGGCACCGCAGCGCTCGGGATGACGCTGATCATCATCTCCGGCGGCATCGATCTTTCCATTGGGTCGAACATCGCGCTTTGCACCGTGGTGATCGCGCTCTTGCTCCAGCAGGGGGCGCCGCCGCTGCTCGCTGCGCTCGGTGGAGTCGCGGTGGGCGCGGCGTGCGGCGCGCTCATCGGGCTGCTCATCACCCGGCTGAATCTCACCCCCTTCATCGTGACGCTGGGCATGTGGGGCGCGCTGCGCGGGCTGGCCAAGGGGCTCGCGAGCGAGACGATGGTGAGCGCCCCGGGCACCTGGCTGAATGAGCTGCTGCAAAGTCTGCGGGCGGCGAATCGCTGGATGCTCTTTCCGCCCGGCGTGTGGCTGCTGCTTGCGCTCACCCTGCTCGTCGCGGCGATGCTGCGCTACACGCGCTTTGGCCGGCACATTTTCGCGATCGGCTCGAATGAGCAGACCGCCCGGCTGTGCGGCGTGCCGGTGCGGCGAACGAAGCTGCTGATCTACACGATCGGTCTGGCCTTCGCGGGCCTCGCCGGGGTGCTCCAGTTTTCGTATCTCACCGTCGGCGATCCGACGACGGCAGCCGGGCTCGAACTCGCGGTGATCGCGGCGGTGGTGATCGGCGGCGCGAGCTTGAATGGCGGCGAGGGGTCGGTGTTCGGGTCGGTGATCGGCGCGCTGATCATGACGGTCGTGGCGAATGGCTGCACGAAGATGAACCTCGCCAACTGGGTGCAGGAAATCGTCACCGGCGCGATCATCATCGCCGCCGTGGTGCTCGACCGGCTCCGGCATCGCGCAATGGAGTGATCGACGCGGGGACGAATCCATTTGCCGGGCGCGCTTCGTAGCCACGATACAACCACCGATGCACGACGTTCGCCCCGCCCCGCCCCGCCCGCCTCTGGGCGACCTCGCGCATCTTTTTTCCTACGTGCGGCCGTATCGGCGGCGGTTCGCGATCGCGCTGCTCGCCTCGAGTGTCTCGATGGGATTCGGCTCGATGTTTCCCTACCTCGTCGGGACGCTGCTCGACGCTTCGATCCCCTCGTTGAAGTTGATCGAGGCTGCACCCTGGCAGCGTGATCTCGACACGGTGGCGCTCGTGCTGCTCGGCACGCTGCTGCTCCAGGCGGCGCTCATGTTCGTGGCGTCGCTCTCCTTCAATCTCGTGGGCGAACGCGCCGTGGTGGACCTGCGCGAGGAGCTCTATGCGCGGCTGATCACCCAGCCGATGCGCTTCTTCGGCGAACATCGCGTGGGCGAACTGACGAGCCGGCTCTCGAGCGATCTCTCGCAGATTCAGGACACCCTCACTTTCACCGTCGCGCAGTCGGTGCGGCAGGCGATGCTGCTCACCGCCGGGCTGGCGATGATCGCGATCACGTCGGTGAAGCTGTCGCTCGTCATGCTCTCTTCGGTGCCGGTGGTGATGCTCGTCGCCGTGCTGTTCGGTCGCCGGATTCGGAAGAACAGCACGCGCGCCCAGGACCAGTTGGCGGAGACTTCGACGATCGTGGAGGAGACGCTTCAGGGGATCGCGAACGTGAAGGCTTTCGGGAATGAGGCCTTCGAGCAGCGGCGCTATCGGGCTGGGTTGCAGGGTTATCTGGACGTAATCCTGCGCAGCGCCCGGCATCGCGCGGCGCTGATCGCGTTCATCATCTTTGTCATCTTCGGCGCGATCGTCCTCGTGATGTGGTACGGCAGCCACCTCATGCGGCGCGGAGAGCTGACGCATGGGGAACTGACGCGCTTCGTGATGTACACGCTTTTCATCGGCGGCGGCGTGTCGGCGTTACCGGACATCATCAGCAGCGTGCAGCGGACGCTCGGCGCGACGCAGCGGGTGCGGGAGCTATTGCAGGAACCGACTGAGTTGCCCGTGCGAGCGGCGGATCGTGGTGCGGCGATCGTGCGGTTGAGCGGAGCGGTGGAGTTTTCCGGCGTCCACTTTCGGTATCCATCGCGGGCTGACCTGCCGGTCTTGCGCGGTCTCGATCTCGCTGCGGCGCCGGGGGAAAAGATCGCGCTCGTGGGCCCGAGCGGTGCGGGCAAGAGCACGATCGTCTCGATGCTCCTCCGCTTTTATGAACCGGATGCGGGCAAGCTGTTGCTCGATGGCCGCGACGCGCGCGACTTCGATCTGGCGATGGTCCGCGGCAATATGGCGATTGTCCCGCAGGAAGTCCTGCTCTTCGGCGGCAGCATCCGCGAGAACATCGCGTATGGAAGGCCGGACGCGACGGAGGCGGAGATTCGCGCCGCTGCCGAACAGGCCTACTGCCATGAATTCATCGCGCGCTTTCCTGAAGGCTACGAGACGCTGGTCGGCGAGCGCGGGGTGAAGCTGAGCGGTGGGCAGCGCCAGCGGCTGGCGATCGCCCGGGCGCTGCTGAAAAATCCGGCAATCCTGATCCTCGACGAAGCGACTTCCAGTCTGGATAGCGAGAGCGAGGCGTTGATCCAGCAGGCGCTCGACGTCCTGCTCAAAGGGCGCACTGCTTTCATCATCGCGCACCGTCTCGCCACGATCCGCCGGGCGGACCGCATCTTCGTCATCGAAGGCGGTGCCGTGAGCGAGAGCGGGACGCACGAGGAACTGCTCGCGCGCGATGGCGGGACCTACCGGCGGCTGGCGGAGATGCAGTTCAGCGCGGGAGGGTTGGGACGGGTGGGAGGAGATGGGAGTGGTGGGAGTGGTGGAAAAAGATCCTGTCATCCTGAGCGGAGTTCCTCGTGGGCGAAGGCGGGGAGGAACGCAGTCGAAGGACCTCCGAGGTGGCGGCGTCCGGGACAAGCGGAGGCAGGTGCCTTCGGGCGAGTAACTTTTTCTTCGGGCCGAGGCGGTGCGGAGCGTGCGGAGCGTGCGGAGCGTGCGGAGGTGCTGCTCCGCGCCACCGCTGCCCGCGAATAGCAAGAGGTCCTTCGACTGCGCTCCGCCCGCTGTCCCGCCTCCGCTCCGCTCAGGATGACAGGTTCTCTTTTTTACGCGCTGCGCACGTCACCCGGCGATCGGCGTCAGCTTCGGACCTTCTTTAGTGTCCTTCACCGTCCAGCCGAGCGCGGTGATGGCGTCGCGGAGTTCGTCGCTCTTCTTCCACTCCTTCGCCGCGCGGATCTGCTGACGTTGCTCGACGAGCGCGAGGACTTCAGCCGGGATGGCCGCAGCTTCCCGCTCGAAGGCGAGGACACGGTTGATCAAGGTCCACTTCTCCGTCAATGCGGCGGCCTGTCCGCTGGTCAGCGATCCTTCGTCGAGGGCGCGGTTGCTTTCCCGGATGAGGTCGAAGACGTGTCCCATCGCGCCGGAGATATTCAGGTCGTCGTCGAGCGCCGTGAAGAATTGGTCGGCGTGCGCGGCGACTGGCGTGGCTTCTGCGGAGCCGGCACTTTTTTCGCGAAGGCGCGCGACCCATTCGTCGATGCGCGCGAGCGCGGCGCGGGCGCCTTCCAAGCCGGCGAAAGTGAAATTGAGCGGCAGTCGGTAGTTCACCGTGATCAGGGCGAAGCGGATCTCGCGACCGGTCCAGCCTTTCTCCAGCAGGTCGCGCAGGGTGTAAAAGTTGCCGAGCGACTTCGACATCTTCTGCCCCTCGACCATGAGGTGCGCGCAGTGCATCCAAGTGCGCACGAACTTCTTTCCCGTGCAGCATTCGCTCTGCGCGATCTCCGCCTCGTGGTGTGGGAAAATGTTGTCCACGCCGCCGCAGTGGATATCGAGTTCCGGCCCGAGCAGCGCGGTGGCCATGGCGCTGCACTCGATGTGCCAGCCGGGGCGACCGGGTCCCCACGGCGAATCCCACTTCACCTCGCCATCGGCCTCGTCCCACGCTTTCCAGAGCGCGAAGTCGCCGACGGATTCCTTCTCATACTCGTCGGAACTCACGCGACCGCTCGGGCGGAGTTCGTCGAGGTTGAGGTGCGCGAGTTTGCCGTAGTCGGGGAACTTCGAGAGCCGGAAGTAGACGCTTTTGTCCTCGGCCTGGTAGGCGATGCCCTTCGCTTCGAGGTCGCCGATCATCGCGATCATGCGCTCGATGTATTGAGGTTCGGTCGCGGCCGGGAAGTGTTGCGCGCGCTTGATCCGCAGCGTGTCGAGATCCTGAAAGAACGCGTCCTTGTAGATCTGGGTGAAGTCGGTGAGACGCTGGCCAGCGGTGCGCGAGCCACGAATCGTTTTGTCGTCGACGTCGGTGAGATTCATCACGCGCAGGACGTCGAAGCCGCGGGCTTCGAGATGCCGCTGGAGCAGGTCTTCGAAGACGTAGGCGCGGAAGTTTCCGATGTGGGCGTAGTTGTAGACGGTCGGTCCGCACGTGTAGATCCGCACCGTTTTGCCTGCCGGATCGAGCGGAACGAAGGGCTCGAGTGTCCGCGTGTAGGTATTCTGAAAGTGAACGGACATCGCAGCCGACTAATCGGGTTGTTCCACGCTGGCTACCGCGAGTGCGGCGATGCCTTCGCCGCGCCCGATGAAGCCCATCTGCTCGTTGGTGGTCGCTTTCACCCCGACGCGGGCGAGGGGAATGCCCAGCGCTTCCGCGAGGTTCGCGCGCATCTCGGCGACGTGTGGCCCGATCTTCGGGGCTTCGGCGACCAGCGTGGCGTCGACATTGATCACGCGGGCTCCTCTTTCCGAGATGATCGTCGCGATCTGCCGCAGGATCTCGAGGCTGCTGATCCCGCGGATGGATTCGTCGGAGTTTGGAAAGTGGTGGCCGATGTCGCGTTCACCGATCGCGCCGAGGACGGCATCGGCGATCGCGTGGGCGAGCACGTCGGCGTCGGAGTGGCCGTCGAGGCCGTGCGAGTGCGGGATCTCCACACCGCCGAGGATGAGCGGTCGCCCCGCGGCGAAGCGATGCACGTCGTATCCAATGCCGGTGAGATTCATAGCTCTAGATCGATGCGACCGCTGGACGCCACCACGCTGATTTTGCCCGGCGTATCTTCGCGCTCGGTCATCTGAAATTGTCCACCGGCTGTCTCGACGAGGATTTTTCCGGCGGCGACATCCCAGAGGCTGACGGATTGCTCGATGTAGGCATCGAGTCGGCCGCTGGCGACGTAGGCGAGGTCGAGGGCGGCGCTGCCCATCAGGCGGCACTTGCGCGCGCGACTGACGTATTTTTCCAGGAGCGGCAAACCGGCGGCGATGGTCGTCTTCGTTTTCGAAAAGCCGACGGAAAGCGTGGCGTCGCTGAGCTTTGTGCGGGTGCTCACGGCGATCTGTTTGCCGTTGAGCGTGGCCGGGCCGCCGCGTTCGACCTGCCAGAGTTCGTCACGCTGCGGATCGTAGATTACGCCGACGATGATCTCGCCGCGTTCGCGCAGGGCGATGCTAATGCAGTAGTGCGGGATCGCGTAGAAGTAGTTCACTGTTCCGTCGATGGGATCGACGATCCACTGGAAGTCGCTGGCTTGAGTCCCGGCAATGCCTTCCTCGCCGAAGATCGCATGATCGGGGAACGCGCCGAGGAGATGCTCAGTGATCAGTTCCTGAGTGCGGACATCGAGATCGAGTTTGATGTCGTGCGCGGCGAACTCGTTGACCTCGAGAACGGTGCCGAAGTTTTGCCGGAGGAGTTCACCGGCGGCGTGTGCGGCGGCGACGGCGGTGTGGAGGTAGGAAGTGGTGGACATCAGCGGTGAAAAGGGTCGCGAGTCTCCACAAAAAAAACGGGAGGAGAAATGAATTCTCCTCCCGTCTTTGATTGAGCGGTTAGCCGCTTACTTCTTCTTGGGGGCAGCCTTCTTAGCAGGTGCCTTCTTAGCCGGTGCAGCTTTCTTGGCCGCCGGTTTCTTGGCCGCCAATTTCTTGGCTGGTGCCTTCTTCGCCGGTGCTTTCTTTGCTGGTGCAGCTTTCTTCGTGGTTTTAGTCGCCATCGATAATCCCCCCTTTCGGTCCGCAGTAGCGGGTCACTGAAATTTGTTGTGCGTGTGCTGAAAAAATCATCACTCGATGTGTGAGAGTTGGGTAGTGAAGTTGTGCAAATGCGTCAACGCATTTTTTGCTCGCGCGCGCAAAATCGTCACACAACTTTCGCGCGAATTCGCCGGAGAGGCGCCGCCGATGCGGGTGTGCGAAGGTCTTAGCATACGAACGAAGCCTTTGTGGATCAGTGTTCGCGAGGCGCGTGCGATTTTCCGATCGGTCGATGCAACCGCGGGCGGCGCGCAGTGCGTGCGCGAAAGTTTTTTTTCGCTACGAGCGCGCGGTGATGATGCGGAATGCGTGCTCGACGATTTCGTCGACGTTCCAAAGTCGTCCGAATCCCTCGTATCCGCACGCGAGCAGACCTTCCTCGGGGCCGATGAATTCGACGCCGCGCGTTTTCAGCAGCGCGACGTTTTGCAGCGTCGCGGCGTGCATCCACATCTTGCCGTTCATCGCCGGCGCGATGAGCACGGGCGCGAGTGTGGCGAGTGCGATCTCGGTGATCGGATTGCCGGCGAGGCCGTGCGCGAGTTCGGCGATGATGTTCGCGGTCGCCGGCGCGACGAGGAGCAGACTGGCGCGATCGGCGAGGTCGATGTGGCCGGGTTTCCAGCCGGCGGTTTCGTCGAACACGCTGCTCAGCACCGGATTCCGCGAGAGCGTCTGGAAGGTGAGCGGCGCGATGAATTTCTCTGCGCCGTGGGTCATCGTCACGTGGACCTCGGCGCCGCGTTTCACGAGCTTGCTCACGAGGTCCGCGGCCTTGTAGGCGGCGATCGAGCCGGTGACGCCGACGATGATGACAGGAGCGCTCACGGCTTACTCCGTCCGCATGCGGCGACTCAGCGCCCGCTCGGCGCGCATGATCGCGGTGAAGTTGCGCACGTCGTCTTCCACCGAGCCGGTGATGATCGTGTAGCGGTAGTCGCGCCACGCGGTCATCTCCACCGCGGCGCGGTCGAGGCGCTTGGCCATTTCCACCTCCGTCTCGGTGCCGCGCTTGAGCAGGCGGCGGCGGAGTTCGTCCATGCTCGGCGGCATGATGAAGACATCGGCCAGCGACTCGACGATGCCTGGGCCGCCGCGTTCGCGGATGCTGGCCGCGCCCTGGATGTCGATGTCGACGAGCACATCGGTGCCCGCTTCGAGATTGCGCAGCACGCTCGCCCGCGGGGTGCCGTAGAAGTTCCCATGCACCTCCGCATGTTCGATGAACTCACCCGCCGCGATGCGGTGCTCGAAGTCCTCGCGGCTGAGGAAGAAGTAGTCCTGCCCATCGATCTCGCCCGGCCGCGGCACTCGCGTGGTGCAGGAGACGGAGTAGAGGAAGTCCGCGGTCGGACGCAGCGCGTTGAGCAGCGTGCTTTTGCCCGCGCCGCTCGGAGCCGAGACGACGAAGAGAATGCCGCGCCGCGCAAACTGCGTGTTGGCGAGGGCAGGGGAGATGGAGGCGACGCTATTCAATGTTCTGAATCTGTTCGCGGATCTTCTCCATCTCCGATTTGCAGGTCACGACCAACTGCGAAATCTCCACGTCGTTCGCCTTCGCCCCGAGCGTGTTGAACTCGCGTCCGATCTCCTGGCTCATAAATTCGAGCGTGCGCCCGACCGGCTCCTGCTTGCGCAAATGGTGGGCGAACTGCGCGAAGTGACTCTCCAGCCGAGTGAGCTCTTCCGTGATGTCGGATTTTTCGGCGAAGAAGATCACTTCCTTGATCAGCCGATCGTCGTCGAGCGGGAGATCCACGCCCGCGCGTTCGATGCGGTCGTGCAGCGATTGCCGGTAGCGCTTTACCACCGCCGGTTGGAGCGCGCGGATCTTGCGCACCGAAGTCCGCACCAGCTTCAGCCTCTGGATCAAATCCTTCGCCAGATGTTTCCCTTCCTTCTCCCGCATCTTCACCAGGTCGCCGAGCGCTTCCTTGAGCGCAGATTCAACGTGCGGCCACGCTTCGTCGATCGAGAGATCTTCGTCCGCCGGGCGCATCACACCCGGAGCGCGGAGCACGGCGTCGATCGTCACTTCACCCGCGGCGCCGAGTTCCTTTTGGAGTTCGATCATCGAGCGGTAGAAATTGCGCGCGAGCTGGCGATCGAGGGCGAGCGTGGTGCCACTGGCGGTGTTGCGGTGGATGGCGATCACGACGTTTAGCCGGCCGCGCGAGACCTCGGAGTTGATCACGTCCCGCACCCGCGGTTCCAGCTCGGCGAGTTCGCGCGGCAGCGTCACGACCACGTCGCTTTGCTTCCGGTTCACCGAGTTGAGTTCGATGCTGAACTTCGCGCCATCGTGGACGCTTTGGCCGCGTCCGTAGCCGGTCATGCTGCGCATCGGCTACTTCTTGAGCAGATACTCGGCGGCTTGCGCGACGTCTTTGTCTCCGCGGCCGGAGAGGTTCACGATGATGAGGGAGTCTTTCGCCATCTGCGGGGCGCGTTTGATCACGCCGGCGATGCCGTGGGCGGTTTCGAGCGCGGGGATGATGCCTTCCCAGAGGGAGAGCTTAGAGAAACCGTCGAGCGCTTCGTCGTCGGTGGCGTAGTCGTACTCGATGCGGCCCTGGTCGGCGTAGAAGGCGTGCTCGGGTCCGACCGCGGCGTAGTCGAGTCCGGCGCTCACGCTG
Organism: Chthoniobacter sp.; assembly: GCA_031424375.1. Lineage (GTDB taxonomy): Bacteria > Verrucomicrobiota > Verrucomicrobiia > Chthoniobacterales > Chthoniobacteraceae > Chthoniobacter. The sequence continues at coordinate 11,330 of JANPHH010000504.1, forward strand.
TGAGTGAGTTGGATCTGTCCATCGTCGTCGGCGAGCAGCCATGTTTTCGTCCCCTGGAGCACGCCGAGTTTGCCGCCCTGGAAGCGCGCGGCGTGTTCGCCGTCGGTGATCCCGCGGCCACCGGCTTCGACGCCGAGCATGCGGACATTTGCGTCGCCGAGAAACGGATGGAACAACCCGATCGCGTTCGAGCCGCCGCCCACGCACGCGACGAGCAGGTCCGGCAGCCGCCCCTCTTTCTCCAGAATCTGCCGCCGTGCCTCTACGCCGATCACGCGATGGAAATCGCGCACGATCATCGGAAAGGGATGCGAGCCGAGCGCGGAGCCGAGGATGTAGTGGGTGTGCCGCACCGTGGCGACCCAGTCGCGCATCGCTTCATTGACCGCTTCCTTCAGCGTGCGCTGGCCGGCGGTCACGGGGACGACGGCCGCGCCGAGGAATTTCATCCGCGCGACATTCAGCGACTGCCGCACCATGTCCACCTCGCCCATATAGATCACGCACTCCATGCCGAAGCGTGCGCAGACCGTGGCGGTGGCCACACCGTGCTGGCCGGCGCCGGTCTCGGCGATGATCCGCGTTTTGCCCATCCGCTTCGCGAGGAGGATCTGGCCGAGCGCGTTGTTGATTTTATGCGCGCCGGTGTGGAGCAGGTCTTCGCGCTTGAGGTAGATCTTCGCGCCGCCGAGTTGGTCGGTGAGGCGCTCGGCAAAGTAGAGCGGAGTCGGCCGACCGACGTAGTCGCGGAGGAGTCCGTCGAGTTCCGTGTGGAAAGCCGGGTCGGCCTTGGCGCGGGCATATTCCTCCGCGAGTTCGAGCAGCGCCGTCATCAGCGTCTCGGGCACGAACATGCCGCCGAACTGGCCGAAGTGTCCGTGGCGGTCGGGGAGCGAAGGGGCTTCAATCATGGGACGCGAAGACTAGGCGCGCGGGATTTCTCCTGCAAAGGATTCTTGGAGCGTGGTCCCCATTTGCGGATTTCAGGGTGCGGGGCAGTCATCCCGCCGCGCTTGACTCGCCCGCGCGGCGAGGGCCAAATGCGAACCCAATTTTTCCGCCTCCCAAACCTCCAAACATCACTCCAAGCCATGCCACGTTTCGGTCTCAACACGTTCCTCTACGCCAGCCCTTTCACCACCGCCGAAGCTCCGAAGCTTTTTGCGAAACTGAAGAAATGGGGATTCGACACGGTCGAGATTCCGATCGAGTCGCCGGATCACATCGACCCGGTGAAAGTGCGCGCGGCGGCGGATAAAGTCGGGATCGCGATCGGGACGATCTGCGCGGCGATGGGCCCGGGCCGGGACTTTCGCGGCAGTGCGGGGGATCAAAAAACGGCGACCGAATACGTGAAGGCGCTGATCGATCAGGCCGCGATCCTCGGGGCGCACAGCCTCGTGGGTCCGCTCTACTCGGTCGTCGGTCGCACCGGCGCGCATGACGACGCGGAGAAGAAGCAGCACTTCGACCTCGTGGTGAAGAATCTCAAACCGCTCGCGAAGTATGCGGAGAAGAAAGGCGTGATCCTCGCGATCGAGCCGCTGAACCGCTTCGAGACCGACTTCCTCAACACCGTCGACCAGGCGCTGAAGCTGGTCAAAGCCGTCGGTGGTCCGAATGTGAAAGTGCATCTCGATACCTTCCACCAGAACATCGAGGAGAAGGATCAAGCCGCAGGCATTCTCAAGGTCGGCAAGCTGCTCGGGCACTTCCACGCGTGCGGCAGCGACCGCGGCACGCCCGGCGGCGACCACATCGACTGGAAGCCAATCGTGGCGGCGCTGAAGAAGGTCGGATACGAGCGCGACGTCGTCATCGAGTCCTTCACCACCGACGTGAAGGTGATCGCCCGCGCCGCGGCGATCTGGCGCAAGATCGAGCCGAAGCGCGACGACATCCCTGTGAAGGGACTCGCGAACCTGAAGCGTCTTTTCGGCAAGAAGTAGTCTTTGGAAAAACACCGCCGGTGATTGGTGAATGCGTGAGCGCCATCGCTCTCGGCTTTACCATCACTCCACCACTCTCCCTCTCATGAAACTCACCGCCTCCATTCTCACCCTCCTCGCCGCCGTCTCGCTCAGCTCTGCGGGCGAACGACAACTTTTCAACGGCAAAGACCTCTCCGGTTGGAAAGGTGTGGAGGGATATTGGAGCGTCCAGGATGGCGCACTGACCGGCAAGACGACGACGGAAAATATGGTCACGGAGAACACGTTCCTGATCTGGCAGGATGGCGAGGTCGGCGATTTCGTGCTCACGCTCAAATACAAGATCGTGGACCTGAACGGCGCGTCGGCGGGCTTTGGCAACTCGGGCATCCAGTATCGCAGCAAGGTCGTGAAGCCGGAGTATTTCGTGGTGTCCGGGTATCAGGCGGATTTTGAAACGGGCAAGACCTACAGCGGAATCCTTTACGAGGAGAAAGGCCGCGGCATTCTCGCGAAGCGCGGGGAGAAGGTCGTAATCACCGACAGCGAAGATCCCAAGAAGCCGAAGATCGAGAAGGCCGGCGAAGTGGGCACGAGCGACGAAATTCAGGCGACGATCAAGCCGGCGGACTGGAACGAATACCAGATCGTGGCGAAGGGTGGGCACTTGCAGCATTTCATCAACGGGAAGCAAACCGTCGACGTGACCGACAACACCACGGTGGGTGCGAAGACCGGCGTGCTCGCGCTGCAACTGCACAAAGGGCCGACTGGGATGACCGTGCAGTTCAAGGATATCGTGCTGAAGACCGAATAAGCCGCGGCGGTTTCAGGGGGCCTCGCGCGCTCGCGTGCTCACGGCTTTACAACCGGCGGCTCTCCGACATTCGATGACTGGAACATTATGACTGGCATCATCGGAACCATCATCATCGGCCTGCTGGCCGGAGCCCTCGCGAAATTCCTCACCCCCGGAAAAGATCCCGGTGGTTGTCTGATCACCATCCTGCTCGGCATCGCGGGATCGTTTGTCGGGACTTACCTCGGCCAGGCGCTCGGTCTTTATACAGTGGGGCAGACCGGCGGGTTCATCGCGTCCGTCATCGGTGCGATCCTGCTGCTGCTGCTCTACCGGCTGATCTTTAAGCGGACTTAGGTGATGGGCGGGAATGCAGGCACCTGTCATCCCGAGCGCAGTGGAAAGAGCTTCCAGCGACTAGAATGAAGTCGAGGGACCTCGGGCGACGGGAAGATCCATGATCCTTTCGAGGCCGAGGTCCCTCGACTTCGTTACACTCCGCTCGGGATGACAGCTTTTTTGCGTTTTCGGCCCTCCCACTTAGCCCTCGAAAGCGACAGCGACGAGCGTCGCGTTGTGTCCGCCGAAGCCGAAGCTGTTATTCAGTGCGACCTTGACCTTTTTCTCGCGGGCTGTCTTTGGGACGAAATCGAGGTCACATTCTTCCCCCGGATTCTCGAGATTGATCGTCGGGGGAATGACCCCGGTTTCGATCGCCTTGAGGCAGACCACGGTCTCGACCGCGCCGGCAGCGCCGAGCAGGTGGCCGGTCATCGACTTGGTGGAACTGGTGAGCAACCCGGCTCGCGCGTATTCCCCGAAGACGGCTTTCACCGCGCGGACTTCCGCCACATCGCCCACGGGCGTGCTCGTGCCGTGGGCATTCATGTAGTCGACGTCGGTCGTGTTTCGCCCGGCCTTGGCCAGCGCCATGCGCATGCAGCGCTGCGCCTGTTCGTGATTCGGAAGCGGCGCGCTCATGTGAAAGGCGTCGCTGGTCAGCCCGTAGCCGGCGATTTCTCCGTAGATGCGGGCACCGCGCGCTTTTGCGTGAACGAGTTCTTCGATCACGATCACCCCCGCACCTTCACCCATCACGAAGCCGTCGCGATCCCGATCCCACGGACGCGAGGCCCCGGCGGGATCGTCGTTGCGCGTCGAGAGCGCCTTCATCGCGGCGAAGCCGCCGATGCCCAGCGGCACGATCGCCGCCTCGCTGCCGCCCGCGAGGAACGCATCGGCATCCCCATCGCGGATCATTCGCCACGCTTCGCCGATCGCATGGGCGCTGGTGGCGCAGGCCGAGACGGTCGCAAAGTTCGGTCCCTGCACGCCGTATTCCATCGAGACGATGCCGCTCGCCATATTGCCGATCAGCATCGGGATCATGAAAGGAGAGATCCGGCTCGGGCCGCGCTGCATCAGGACGGTGTGCTGATCCTCGGTCGTCTTCAGCCCGCCGATGCCGCTGCCGATCATGCAGCCGAAACGCTCCGGATCGCCGATCGGCCCGGTGAGGCCGGCGTCGGCCATCGCGCTCTTCGCCGCCGCCACCGCGAGGTGGGTGAAGCGATCGGTGCGGTTGATGTCCTTGGGCGTCTTGAAGTGCTCGACCGCGACGAAGTCGCGGACTTCCCCGGCGATGCGGCAGCGATAGTCCGTCACGTCGAAATGTGTGATCGGGCCGATGCCGCTGATGCCGGCGGTGAGATTGCTCCAAAAGGTCTTTAGGTCGTTGCCGACGGGCGTCACAACGCCCATTCCGGTGACGACGACTCTGCGCGGGTGGCTCATAAAGGCGGCTACGAGAAAGAGAAAAAGCGCCGCATGCAAACGGAAACTGTCCCCCGGCGTCCGCGCATCCGGGCCGCAACTGCAGGACGGCTGGCGTTTGCGGCAAAGCCGTCTAAGTTCGCCGCCCGCGATGTCCGAGCCGACGCTGAAGATCAACGAAGTCTACGAATCCATCCAGGGCGAGAGCTCCTGGGCGGGCTGGCGTTGCGTCTTCGTGCGGCTCACCGCGTGCGACCTGCGCTGCACCTACTGCGATACCGGGTACGCTTTCTACGAGGGGAAGAAGCTGCTCGTCAGCGAAGTGCTCGCCGAGGTGCTCGCGCACGAGACGCCGCTCGTGGAGATCACCGGCGGTGAGCCTCTTCTCCAAAGGAACGTCCACCCGCTGATGACCGCGATCGCCGACGCCGGCCGCACGGTGCTGATCGAGACGAGCGGCGCGCACGACATCTCGATCATCGACTCGCGGGTCCATCGCATCATGGATTTGAAGACGCCCGGTTCCGGCGAATGCGCGCGCAATCTCTGGAGCAACATCGCGCATCTCAATCGCGGCGACGAAGTGAAGTGCGTGATCGGTTCTCGCGAAGACTACGAATGGTCGCGGGACCGCGTCCGCGAGCACGACCTCGCCGCGCGCTGCAATACCGTGCTTTTTTCCCCCATCTTCGGCCGGATCGAGCCACGCGAGATCGTGGACTGGATCCTTGCCGACAAGCTGCCGGTGCGGTTTCAACTCCAGATGCACAAATTCATCTGGGAACCGCGGGCGCGCGGGGTGTGAGGAGAAAGTCTTTGGCATCCAGCCACCCGCTCGTTTACTTGAGACCCATGACCGATGAAGTGCGCAGACTAATGAACGCCGAACCGTTCACGCCATTTTTCGTCCGCACTTCCGACGGGAAGCAGTATCGGGTGAAGCACCCGGATTACGTCGCCATCAGTCCGAAAGGCGGACGCATTTCCCTCTACGACGACGAGGAAACGACGACCACATTGAGCGCCCTGCACATCGTCGGCGTCGAGACGGTGAAATCTCGGTCGCGGAGTCGCTGATCGTGAAAGTCCGCCTCACCAAAGACTTCACCTTCGAAGCCGCGCAGACGCTGCCGAAAGCGCCTGCGGGGCATAAATGCCGGCAGATGCATGGCCACAGCTTCAAGGTGGAGATCAGCGTCGAGGGCGAGGTCGATCCGGCGACCGGCTGGTTCTACGACCACGCGGAGATCAGCAAGGCGATGCGCCCGCTGCTCGTCGATCTCGATCATGGCTATCTGAATGAGATTCCCGGTCTCGAGAATCCGACGATCGAGATCATGGCCGCCTGGTTCTGGGCAAAGCTCGCGCCCCAGTGCCCCGGCCTCGCCGAGATCGTGATTCACGAGACGCCGACGGCGCGCTGCAGCTACCGTGGGGAGTAGCGGAGTTTTCGCTCGCAAGCACTTCCGGCGCGAGTAGCCTCCGGCGCTTCTATGAAATGGCTTTCCGTCGTCTCCATCAGCGCCCTCGCGTTCTTCTCGAACGCGTGTGAGAAACATCCCGCCGCCGAACTGGCGGGCGAATCCCAGCACGGCGCGGCCGAGCATTCCGAATCCAAAGGGGAGGTGCCCCACGGCGAAGCGGAGAAAAAGACCGACGAAGGCAAGCCGGGCGAGGCGCCGAAGTTTTTCCCGGACAAAAAGTAGTTCGCAATGCCCGCCCAGCGCCCCGCGAATCCACCCACGCGGGGCCGGCTCGTTCGCAGCTTTCGCTACGCCCTGCGCGGCGTCGCACTCATGCTCGCCTTGCAGGCGAACGCCCGCATCCATGCGGTGGCCACGGTTGCCGTCGTCGCGGCTGGTTTTTGGTTTCGGGTCGAGCCTTGGGAGTGGTGCTCTCTGGTCGGCGCGATCGGGCTCGTCTGGATGGCGGAAGGGTTGAATACCGCGATCGAGGCGCTGACCGATCTCGTCTCGCCGAATGAACATCCGCTCGCGGGCCGGGCAAAGGATCTCGCCGCCGGCGCGGTCCTCTGCGCGGCGATCGCCGCAGCCGCGATCGGTGCGACGATTTTCCTACCGCGTCTGCTCCGCTGAGCCGCCGGCGACCTTCGCCGTGAGCCGGCCGAGCAGCGCGGGGAAGAGCCGCAATCCGGCGCTGGCGAGGCGCGGATGGAGCACGGCGAGCCGCGCGAGTTGATTGACCCAAAGCCGCCCGCGATAAAGCGCTGCGTGGCTGGCGGGGTAGGCTCCGAGCTGATCGGCGACGATCGCCTCCGCCGCTCGGACGCCGGAAGTCAGTGCGTAATAGATGCCTTCGCCGGTGAAAGGTTCCACCACCCGCGCAGCGTCGCCGACGAGCAGCAGGCGACCGTGCACCGGCTTCAATGCAGCCCGCTCCAATGGTGCGATGGTGCGCCAGGAGTGATCCGGGGAAACCGCAAACTCCGTCTCCGCCCAATCCTTCAATCGCTCCAGATCGCGCGGCCGCGCGACGAGGCAGACATTGATCTCCCCGCCGCCGACATCCGCCACGCCGCAATAGCCGAAGGGCAGCAGCCGCATCCGCACCTTCCGGTCCCAGCCGCTGCGCGCGAGATGAGTCTGCAGGCCGAGGCGGTCCTTGCGCGCGGGCGGCAGGAGACCGAGCAGGCGAGCCACGGTGGAATTGCGCCCGTCGGCGGCGACGAGTGTTCGGGCCTCGATCGTTCCGCCGCCCGCGTCCACCCGCCAGCCGCCAGCGCTGCGCTCGACCGTCGTCACCGCCGCGCCACTTCGCACGGTGGCGCCGAGCGCGCTGGCGCGGTCGAGCAGCACAGCGTCGAACGCGCTGCGCTTCACGGCAATCTCGCCGCGCGGGTCGCTGGGAAGTGGGAAGCGGCGGATGCGCTCATCCGTGCCCATGAACTCCACGGTTTCGAGCAAGGCGTGCGGCAGGGTGCGAATCAGGGCGCTGACCCCGAGGCGATCAAGCACGGGCCAGCATGCGGGATTCACACAATCGCCGCAGACCTTCTCGCGCGGAAAGACGCTCCGCTCGACGACGATGGTCCGCATCCCGGCCTGCGCGCACGCCGCCGCGCAGGCTGAGCCACCCGGTCCGCCACCCACCACCGCAACGTCGTAGTTCATCGATTGTTTCTTCGCCCATCGCGGCCGCAAAGATGCCTCGGACTTGCAACGCGAGGTGATCGCGGACGCATCGCTCGCCGCTGCGCTTCAGCGGGCCGCTGCGTGCGCGGCGTCGGCGAGCGGACGCACAAATTCCGCGAGGCGCGCGACCAAATCCGGACTCGTTCCGTGCTCGGCGATCTGCTTCACGATCGCGCTGCCGACTACGATGCCATCCGCGTGCAGCGCGACCTGGCGTACGTGCTCGGGATTTGAAATCCCAAAGCCCACCGCAATCGGGAGCGGCGTTGTCGCGCGGATTGCGGCCACGCGTTCCGGCAGCGACGCGGCGACGTCGCTCCGTTCGCCGGTCACGCCTTCGCGCGAGACGTAGTAGAGGAAACCGCTCGCCCCGGCGGTGAGCTGCGCGATCCGGGCGTCCGGCGTATTCGGCGCAATGAGGCGAATGCGTTTCATCCCGCTCTGCTCGGAGAGTTCGGCATTGCGTGAGTCTTCGTCCGGCGGCAGATCGAGGATGAGCAGGCCGTCCACGCCCGCGGCCTCGGCGTCGCGGTGAAACGCCTCGAACCCGTAGCGGTAGATCGGGTTCATGTAGGTGTAGAGCACGATCGGGAGCTGCGACTTCGTGCGAATGGCGCGCACCGCTTCGAGCACGCCGCGCACGGTGGTGCCGCCGGCGAGCGCGCGCGCGGCGGCGAGTTGATTGACCACGCCGTCGGCGAGTGGATCGGAGAAGGGGACCCCGAGTTCGAGGATATCGACCCCTGCGGATTCAAAGGCCCACGCCAGCTCACGGGTCGCATCGAGATGCGGATCGCCGGCTGAGATATAGACGATGAGCGCTTTCTTTCCCGCGGCGCGGAGTTCGGAGAATTTCTGATCGATGCGGTTCGGCATGGCGGTGGGGAAATCGGGACCGACAGGATTGACAGGATCGCCGCGATGAACAGGTTTTTCGCTGGAGAATGCGCGCTGCCGTTTGACAACGCCACCCGACCGCGGCGACACTCTGCCCACTCGCAGCACCGGCCCCAGCCGACGCAGGCGAGCAGATCTTTCCCAGCACCGCCCGCTTTCAAAAAAACTCTTCGCGTTCGCGCGAGAAGATGGCGGGCGGCACATCACTTTGCCCTTCTGTGTTCGACCAATGTGCGGCAATCCCGAACCGATATTTATATCAACTCAAGGAGGCCGGGGTGGGCGGTTTTTAGGTCATGCCTTTTTAGGAAGACCGAGGCCCGTCCCAGGTCATCCGCCCGTTAACTACTGAGGGAACGGGAACGCCGTACCGACGGCACGAGCGGGGCAATTCACCTCAGCGTCTCATCCCTGGCGAAGCATCGCCGGGATGAGACGCTTTCTTTTTTTCACGGGGTGCCATAAGCGGTGTCCGTGCGCTGGCCTCCCGTCGTCTTTTTCTTCGCGATCGCGATCTCCGCGACGGGTGCCCCGCTCGCTGAAGTGCAGCGCGAACTACGCAGCCGCCGCTACTTTTTCGGCCCGGTCGATGGCCGCGAATCTCCCGAGACCAGTGCGGCGTTGCGCGAATTTCAAAAGGCCAAAGCACTCGATGCCACCGGGCGCGTCGATGAGGAAACGCTCCGCGCTCTCGGCCTCGCTCCGGCGCAACCGCAAAGCCCGGAATCCCGAGCCCAGCAGCTCGGGCGCGACTGGATCGCCCGCTACTGGCACGCCTGTGAGAGCGGCGATTGGGCGAATGAAGAGCCATTCTATGCGGATCGGCTGCGTTACTATGCGGACGGCGTCGTGACGCTGGCCGAGCTGCGCGAGCAGCGGAAGCGCTACTCCGCCGCGTGGCCGCGCCGCCGTCACCTGCCACAGCTTTCCTTCGCCACTTGGGTGGACGGCGAGCGCGAATTGTGGATCACGAATCGCGTGCGGCACGAGATCGCGGACAACACCGGCCGAAGAATCGTCCGGACCGAGGAGCTGCTTTTCAAGCTGCGCGAACGCCGCGGCACCCTGCGCGCCTTCGAGATCGTGGAAGCGCCGGCCCCGCTGTCGAAATGATTTTCATTCGCCTGACGTTTCGTGTGTATGGCGCTGCAACATGACGGTTCGGACGCGTATCCTGCTCACGCTAGTCTTTGTCAGTGCGGCATTCTGCTGTGCATTGGTGCTCCTCCGTCGCGATCAGTCGGAGTTCATTCAAAAGCTCGTCGAAACCCGTGATCGCGACTGGCGCCATGCCGTGGAGCGCTTTCTCCAGCGGCAGGAGCGGCCGCAGTCCGTGCTCGTCACCGACCTCGCCGCGGAACTCGACCTCGTCTCTGCGCTCGACGCCAACGATCCCGGTCGCATCGCTGCCGCGCTCGATGACAAAACGCTGAAGAGCCGCGGCCTGCATGCCGTGTGGATCTATGCGCCAGATGGCACGTTCATCCTTGGTCACAGTCTGCCGGCTGCGGCCCAACGGCTCGACGGCCAGCCGCTCCCCGGCGTCAATGTGCGGGAGCTCGTCGCGAAGGGTGCGCAGCCGCATTTTTATTTCGAGCTGCCCGGTGAACCCGAGGGCGCGCCTCGCCTCCTCGTCGAGGTGCGCGGCAGTTCCATCCATGGCAAGGTGGGCAACGCGGACGGTTCCCCTCGTTCCCTCGGAACCCTGTTCGCCGGCTGCCTGCTCGATTCGCAGGACATCGCCGACCTGCCGCTGCTGCATCCCGGCGATCGATTGGAACTCGCCCCCGCCTACGACAACGCATCGAGCGACACCCGCGACACGCTCACCTTCGCCGCGCCGCTGCGCGACTCGCAGGGTCGCGAGATCGGGCGGATCGTCGTGCGCAATGATTCGCGGGAACTCGTGCAGGTGGAGTCGCGAGGGGAATGGCATCTCGCGGTCATGGTGGGTGCCGTGGTGCTGCTTTTCGCGGTCATCTTCCTCGTGCTGACCCGGTCGATCCTGCGCCCGCTGGCGATCGTCTCCCGCTGCCTCGACGAGCGCGTGGATGCGCCGCTCATTCCTCTGCTGGGCGATCGATCCGAGTTCGGCGAACTCGCGCGGCTCGTCCAGGATCACCTCGAGCAGAGCACGGCGCTCGTGCTCGAGATGAACAAGCGAATCAACACGCAGACCGCGCTCCACGAGAGCGAGGATATGCTCCGCCATTCGCAAAAGCTCGAAGCCGTGGGCCGCCTCGCTGGCGGTGTCGCGCATGATTTCAACAATCTGCTCACCGCCATCATCGGCTACGCCTCGCTGCTCCGCCGGCGCTGCGCGCACGATCCGGCGGCCCTGCAGGAGGCCCAGCTCATTCATCAGGCCGGTGAACAGGCAGCCGGGCTGACCCGGCAACTCCTCGCCTTCAGCCGCAAGCAACTCCTCCAGCCGAAGGTCGTCGATCTCAACCAGATCGTCCACGAGCTCGAGCGCCTGCTCCAGCGCATCATCGGCGAACGCATCGAGATCATCACTGAACTCGGCTCGACCGCGAGCTGCGTCCGCGCCGATCGCGGGCAGATCGAGCAGGTCATCGTGAATCTCGGAGTGAATGCGCGCGACGCCATGCCGGGCGGAGGCCAGCTCATGATTCGCACCGCAGACTCGGTGCTCGACGGTGCGGCCGCCGAACTCGACCTGCCGCCCGGCCGCTACGTCCTGCTCGAGATCAGCGACGGGGGCGAGGGGATGGACGCGGAGACGCAGGCCCAGATTTTTGAACCATTCTTCACGACCAAGGAGGCGGGGAAGGGGACGGGTCTCGGCCTTTCGACGGTCTACGGGATCGTGCTGCAAAGTAAGGGCGCGATCACCGTGGAGAGCGAGCCGGGTCGCGGGACGACGTTCCGGGTTTATCTCCCGTCGCAGGACGATGTGCCCGAGACGGTCGACGAGATGCTGCCGAGGATCGAGGGCGCGTCGATGCCGGCGACGGTTCTGGTCGTCGAGGACGAAGAAATCGTCCGCGACCTCGTCTGCGAAGTCCTGCGCGGCGAAGGCTACCAGGTGGCCGGCGCGGAGGGCGGGGCCGAGGCGCTACGGTTGATGCGCGAGGAGTTGCGGGCGGTCGATCTCCTCATCAGCGACCTGGTCATGCCGGAGATGGATGGCTCGGAAGTCGCCCGCCGCGTGCGTGAGATTTCGCCGCTCGCGCGGGTGCTATTTGTCTCCGGCTATTCGGAAAGCGATATCGCGGATTACGGACTCGGTGAGCTGAAGTTCGAGGTGCTGCAGAAGCCTTTCGCGCCGGATGTGCTCGTGAGGAAAGTGCGCGAGATCCTGGATTCGCGACCGTCGGGGATCGCGCCGGACTAGCCGCGTGGCGCTAGCGATGCAGGTCCGCGCGAGCCGCGTCGATTTCGAGTTCCAGCCGCCGCATCTCGCGGACGCGCTCGGGTTTTGAAAGCCGGGAATCGCGCGCTACAGAATCGACCGCGACCCGCAGGCGATGCGCGCGGCTCGCCGTGGCCGGGGTGGGGCTCTCCGCTTCGAGTTGAGCCGCGTTTGCGCGGATTGCCGCTTCGCGGATCCGAATCTCCTCGTGGGCCCGATCTCGGCGACGCGCGGCGACGGATTCTTCACGGGTCACAGACTGCAGGCGACCATTCTCGATCTCTCCCTGGCGCTGTGCGCGCGCGAGTTGAGCATCTGCGTCGGCGATTTGGGCGCGGCGATCAGCGACCCGGCCTTGCGCCATCGATTCACTCCAACCGAAAAGACCGCCCTCGCGCGGATTGCCCGTCACCGCGCAACTCGCGAGGAACATCGCCGCCAGCGGGAGCAGCGGGCGCGAGGTCATCGTGCGCGTTTCGTGATCCCGCGCAGGGCGCGGCGCTGCTTCTCGAGTTCAGCGCCCTCCTGGGAGAGCGCGGCGATGTCGCTCCGGAGGGCGCTGGCGCGCGGATCGCTCCGATAACGCTCCAGCGCGGCCTTGTGCGCATCGATCGCCTCCTGCCACGAACGCGCGTCGCGACCCAGTTCATCCTCCCGCTTCACGAGCGTGCTGCGGAGTTCGAACTGTTCGACGGCCAGTCCTGCCGTCCGGCCTCCGGCCCGCAATTGTGCAAGGCGTTGCTCGTGGCGGGCTACCTCGTACTTGAGCCCATTGTTAAACGTATGCCGCTGTTCGATCTCCCGTCGAGTGCCGCGCAACCGGGCATCGAGGCTGTCTTCGGTTCGCGCGTAACCCTCCTTCTTTTGCGCTACGATGTTCCCATACGTCGCGCCCGCCACGCCACCCGCCGCCGCACCCGCCGCGCCGCCGATCAGCGCGCCTTGCGACTTGTTTTTCGAGAGCAGCGCGCCCGCCCCGGCGCCGATGAGCGCGCCGCCCGCAGCGCCCGCCGCTCCGCCTTCGGTTTGCGTCCGGGCAGCGTCATCGCGGATGTTTGTGCAGGCTGGCATCGCGGCGACGAGGGCGAGGGCAAGGAGTCTCGTGGCGAAGCCTGGGCCAGGTGAAAAGTGGAAGCGGGTGATCATCAGGGAGCTCGCGATGTTGAAAAGAAGTGCGACCGCTGACCATGCAATTTTGACCCCAATGCCCGAATTATCCACCACTCTTACGCGCCACCCCGCCATAGCTTAATTTCCATCAACCGTGGCTGGATTTCGGGGTCCACCTCAGTCTTTCTCGAAACAATGCTCGCGGATAACGCTACGCGGAAACTTTGCCATTCCGCGTGTGGCACTCGCGCGCGAGCGATTCCAGCTCCCGCCCGTAAGTCCCTGAGTATCAGGGTTGGAGCGGGTGAAGGGAATCGAACCCTCGTATGCAGCTTGGGAAGCTGCCGTTCTACCATTGAACTACACCCGCATGGCTCGAATCGCTCGCGATCACTGCCAGGAGACCACGTCGTCTGACGATGTCGTGCCCTTTTTGTAGAGCTTATCGCCCCCCGTGCCAAGCTTGTTGTCTTTGCCCAGCGAAAAAGCTCCCACACCGACTCGCGGGGCGCTGTCGGTTTTGAAGTCGGTGTACTGTTCGTCGAGGGTCAGGACGTTGTCGTAGTTTGCGTCGAAGATGATGCCATACTCTTTGCCCCACGGATCGAAAAAGCTGCCCTGGAGGCTGGTGTCTGTCGTGTTGTCGGCGAATCCGCCACGCGGCGCCTTGCTGTCGCTCGCAGCCTTGCCTTCGAAAAAGACGACGCGGCGTGGGTTGTATTTGTAGTCTGCGTTCAATCCTCGCGAGATGGATCGCAGGGTGTCGAAGAGGGCATTATTGTGGATCTTTGCGCCCGCCTCGGTATCGCCCACGACAGCGTCCGTCTCTCCGGTGGCAGGGGCGGCGTCGACGGTCGGGTACTTCCCATACTCGGTGTAGTACTGCTTCACGGCGGAAACGATGTTCGTCACATCATTCTTCGCCTGGACCTTCCTAGCCTGTTCCTTGATGACGCCGATGGCAGGAAAGAGAAGCCCCATGAGGATGGCAATGATCGCGATGACGGTGAGAAGCTCGACGAGGGTGAAGGCGGTCGGAACGGGGCGAGACGGGGAGGACGAATTCATGGGGTTTTGATCGTTGGGGAAGGTATCGGGGGAGGTTTCGATGACAATCGAAATTGCTCGAGTAATGTTCATCCCGAGTGTTCGCGTGGGGTTACGGTCGCGATCGGATCGCATTCGGATTGCAGCGAAAATGGCATGTCGCGATGCGAGCAAACCCGGACAGCGTCCTTCGCACAACCCCACCGTGTCCGTGGCGCCCCAGCGTCTTCAGCGTGCGCACCACTCTCAAAGTCCGCCCCGACGGCTGCGTCCCCGTCGGTATCCTGCGCCTGCACATCGCCGCATCACCCGACACTCGCCTCGTCCACTGCCAAAAAACCCAGATGGCGACCTTTCCATCCTCCTCCACCCGCCCGCACCCAACCAAAGCCTCAACTTATCCCCACCTCCCGACTTAGATTCTGTAGCCTCTCCCAGTAAGAGGGCGTCAAAAAGTCTGCTGGCAAGACGGTAGGGCGTGTGTGTTTAGACGCCGGTTGGGGATCGCGCACCCGAAGAACCGCCCCGGCGTTTCGCAGTAACGCCCTACAACTTGCTCCGCATCCCGACTTTTTAGACGCCCCCTCAGGCTTTGCTCGCGAGAAAATGCCGGAATTTGAATGCACGGCGACATTCCTGCCACTTTCCACTTCCTCTTTATGCTCCGGCGAAGACACTCCGCCGATGTCGAAAGTCCTGATCCTCACCGCCGGTTATGGCGAAGGCCACAATGCAGCAGCGCGCGGACTCCATGCGGCTTTTTCTGCGCTGGGTGCGGACGCTCAGGTGATCGATCTCTTCGAACTGACGGGTGGGACGTTTTATCAGCGCTCGCGCAAGGGATATATCAACCTGATCAACACGGCCCCGAGGGTATGGGCAGCGATCTATCGGATCCTCGATGTGTTTCCACTGGTGACGATGTCCCTCCCGTTCCTGGGCTCGATGATCAGGCTGCTGCGGCGAATGATCGAGGAGGAGCGACCTCACGCGGTGATTTCGGTCTACCCCGTCTATAGTTATCTGATCGAGCAGCTTTACCCGCAGGGGCGGCCCTTTGCTTTTCACACGGTCATTACTGATTCCATTACGATCAACTCCGTCTGGCACCGCGCGCCGAGCGACACGCTGATCATTCCAAACGAAGACAGCGTGCCCATTCTCCGCGAGGCCGGGCTGCCGCCGGAAAGGATTCACACGCTCGGATTCCCGGTTGCGCCGCGGTTTGCTCACGACCGACCGGTGCGCGAGGGGCTCGAGACGCCACGAATTCTTTACATGATCAATGCCGGCCGCGACCGCGCAGCGGGGATCGTGCGGAGGCTGCTCGCGATCACGCCGTTGCACCTCACGGTGACCGTGGGGCGCGACGAGGTGCTCCGCGCGGAACTCGAAAGCATCGCCTTCGAAATGGGCCGGCCTCTGGAAATCCACGGCTGGACGAATCAGATGCCCGAACTCCTCATGACCCATCATCTCCTCATCGGCAAAGCCGGCGGCGCGACCGTGCAGGAGACGATCGCCGCCTGCACCCCGATGTTGCTCACGCAGATCGTGCCCGGGCAGGAGGAGGGGAACGCGAAGCTCCTCTTGCAGAATCAATGCGGCGCCCTGTGCGAGACGGCGGAAGAACTCGGTGCGACCGTCGAGCGCCTGTTCGCTCGGGGCGGAGCGCGCTGGCGCGAATGGGAGGACAACATCCGGCGGTTGAGCAAACCCGACGCGGCCGAGCAAATCGCCGGGTTCGTCCTGAACTATCCGCATTCATGATCGAAACCTTCGTCTTTGATATCGGTAATGTGCTTCTGCCGTTTGATTTTTCGCGGGCTCTGGTCCGGCTCGCTGCCGACTGTGAGATCCACGATCCCGTGGATATCCTCGCCCGGGTCGACCAGATCAAACTCGGCTACGAGGATGGGCAGATTGATCGCGCCTCGTTTCTCCGCGGTGTTTTCGACGTGCTGCAATACCGCGGAACGGAGGGGGATTTTGTTGCGGCCTGGGAGGACATCTTCGACCCGAATGAGGCGATGTTTGACCTCGTGGAGAAGCTTCACGGCCGATATCCGCTCTATCTCTTGAGTAATACGGGCGACATTCACCGCGAATATTTCTTCCGGCAGTACCCCGTGTTTCAGAGATTCAGCGGCGGCGTCTACAGCTACGAGGTCCGACTCTTGAAGCCGCATCGCGAGATCTATGAAGCGACGGCGCGCCAATTCGGGATCAATCCGGCAACGACCTTCTTCATCGACGATCTCCTGCCGAACATCGAATCCGCGCGGGAATTTGGCTTTCAGGCACATCACTACCATCAGGGGCGGCACGAAGCTCTGCTCGCGGACATAAGGAGCGCCGGCGTGCTCGTGTAGCGCGGACGCGCTTACCGGTAATCTTCCCCTGTTCGCCGCCCGAACGAAGGGGGCGCGCCCGCCGCATCCTGACCGGACGGCACTATGTATGCTGTATACGGTGAATATGATAAATACTAGTAATGGGACCGCGGCGGCTGATTCACCTCCCCGCGGCGCGACCGGCCTGACGACTCCGACCGCGACTCGTCTCAATTCCGTCCCAAACACCCACCCCGAACTCGATACGTTGGCGCGGAGCCTGGCGGGCGACTTCCCCTTGCACAGTCCCAGCGAGCTTCGTCGAGCCATCCTCGTCGCCGGCGACGACCTTTGGCCTCGTCGTGATTCCACCGACATTCTCGATCAAGCCCGCCTCCGCCTTCAGCAAGGCGCCTTCTCCTGACGCAGCCTAGCTCCGCTCCTTCGCCAGCTCCGGTGCGGATGTGCCGGGCGCAGAGCCCGCCGCCGTCGCCGGTTTCGGCGCGGGGATCGAGGGTCCAGCGACGGTGGGTGCCGAGGGGGCAGTTTGTGGAGTCGTGCGATCCTCGACCAGCGGAGCGGGAAACGGGTAGGGGAGCACCTCCACGGTCGCGCCCACCCCCACCAAATTGTAGAGTCTGATCACATCTCGCGAGCGCATGCGGATGCAGCCGTAGCTGGCGGGAGTGCCGATCGTTCGCTCTTCAGCCGTACCGTGGATATAGATCGTGCGGCTAAAGGCGTGGGCATTTCGGCGCTCGGTGCCCGTCAGCCACAGGATGCGGGAGACGATCGGATCGCGGCCAGGGGAATCTGGCCTCACGATTTCGCCGGTCGGTCGCCGGCTTTTCAGCTTCATCCCGCTCGGCAGACCTCCGCCGATTTTCTGGGCGACCATCATCCGGCCGAGTGGCGTGCGATTGCTCCCGGGCGAGTCGCCCACGCCGTATTTCGAAGTCGAGCAGTCGTACATCGCGACTTGCACACCCTTCTTGAAAACGATCATTTTTTGGTTCGGCACACTCACTCGGACGAGGGTGTCGCGATCTCGCTGTGCGCATGAAGCAAAAGCGAAAACGAGGGCAATCAACAGCAGGCGGGCTTTCACGGTGCGCACACTAAGCAGCACTTCGCGCGAAATGCAACCCGTCGAAGAGTCCGGCCGGAGGCGTAAGGGCGTATCTCTTGGTTACATGGGTATTCACGTTTTCCGCTGCACTCAGCTCGTCCCCGTGCCCCGCGACCGTTGCTGGTCGTTTTTCTCCGACCCGAGGAACCTCGAGAAAATCACCCCGCGAGCACTCGATTTTCGCGTGCTCTCGGAACTGCCGGCGGCGATTCGGCCCGGTCTCATGATCGAATACCGCGTCCGCCCGCTGCTTGGCATCCCGATGACCTGGCTCACCGAAATCACGCACGTTCGCGAATCCGAATCCTTTGTCGACGAGCAGCGTGTCGGCCCCTACGCGGTCTGGCACCACGAACACTTTTTCCGTGACGCTCGGGCTGGATGCACGGAAATCGAGGACCTCGTCCACTACGTGCCGCCCTTCGGTCCGCTGGGAGAGATCGTTCACCCTTTCCTCATCGCGCCCGAGTTGCGGAAGATCTTCGCCTTCCGCGAGCAGGCCGTCCGGCAACTGTTCGGCGAGGTCCAGGTGCCTTAAACGGCGGCTAAAAAGGCGGGATGCGGCGCAAGTTGTAAGGCGTTTCTGTGAAACGCCGGGGTGGTTCTTAGGGTGCGGGATCCCCGACCGCCATCTCCCCAGAAGCTCTCCAGTCTCACCAGCAGACTTTTTGGACGCCCTCTTGGGAAGTTTCTTTTCGCCGGTCAGCGAACTTTTTCTAATGAGAAAGCGGGTTACGGGTGATTCCCGCTGAAAGCGACGTGGGCACCGTGCGCGGATCGCCCAACCGCCACAGATTTTTACAGCCAAATGAAAAAGATGGAGTTAATTAAGCGTGTCTTCTCCACGCCTATGTTCGGTAAAAACAAAAAGAAAGCCGCCTGGGTGCAAAGCGCCCTCGAACGCTACGAGCGTCCGCTCCTGCAGTATTCCATGAGCATCGTGGGGGAAATCGAGCGCGCCCGGGATGTCGTTCAGGAAACCTTCATGCGGCTGCACAATCAGGAACAGGAGGCCATCGAAGGCCATCTGTCTCAGTGGCTGTTCACCGTCTGCCGCAACTGCTCGCTCAAGAGCCTCAAGAAGGAGGACCGTTACATCTACGTCGAAGCGCAGGAATTTGAAAACAAGCGCTGCGAGTCGCTCACCCCGCTCATGGAACTCGAGCGCAAGGAGCGCGTCACCCGCCTGATGGAACTGGTGAAAGAATTGCCGCGCAACCAGCAGGAGGTCGTTCGCCTTCGTTTCCACCACCATCACTCTTATCAGGAGATCAGTGACATCACCGGTCTGTCGGTGGGCAATGTCGGTTTCCTCCTGAACGCTGCCATGCGGAATCTTCGCGGAAAGCTGGAGCGCGACGACAAGGACGAAAAAATCATCTACCTGAAGAAGGGAGTGGCCTGACGTGCGTTCAGAGATTTCAGATCAAGACCTCACCGACTACGCACTGAACGAACTCGGCGACGAGCAACGTCTCTACGTCGAGTCGATGCTGGCCGTGTCGGAGGAGTGCCGCAACGACGTATACCAAATGATCGACCTAGCGATGCTGATCGAGAAGGGGTTCGATCGGGAGGGCGTCGCCGTCGGCGGAGAACTCACTCCGGAGCAGCGGGATAAGCTCATTACCTTCAAGCCGCGGCCGCGCTACTTCGAAACCGCCGCCGCCGTCCTTGCGGCCGCCGCGGTAGCAGCCTTCGCCGTCACGCATCCCACGCTCTGGCAGGTTCCCGGTGGTGCTCAGCAGGTCGCCCGGGTCTCGACTCAAGTTTCGAATTACGTTGTCGATGCGGTCACACCCGATGACGGGATCGACTTCGTCGGCCAACTCGCAAACTGGACGCAGCTCGCCGAGGATCCGGTGCTCAAGAAATTCTTCACATCGGAATGGTTTTCTGGCGATCACGGGATGCAGAGCGCCAGCTTTGGGGGTTCCGGGGCATGGGATCCGATGCCTCACGCTTCGTTCGAAGCCACGCCCTGAGCCATTCGACTAGCTCGGTTTTTCGCAACGCCGTTCGCCGCAATTCTTGCTCGGACGGCGTTGCTGTTTCTCCTCCTCATCTCTTTCCTGTCCTGAATGCAGTCCCCACCCGAATCCACCGTCACCATCCCAGATGAGTCCCTCGATGACCAGGCGGCCGCCGCCCTGCTCGTCGCTGCCTATGGCAAGATCACCGAGGAGATGGGTAAATTCATCGTCGGCCAGCAGAACGTCATCGAGCAGCTCGTGATCGCGGTGCTCGCCGGCGGCCACTGCCTGCTCGAAGGCGTGCCCGGTCTCGCGAAGACTGCGATGGTCCGCTCGCTCTCGCGCACCATGGATTTGTCGTTCCGGCGCATTCAGTTCACCCCCGACCTGATGCCCGCCGATATCACTGGCACCGACATCATCCAGGAAGATCCCACCACCGGTCACCGCCGCTTCGTTTTCCAGAAAGGCCCCGTCTTCACCCAGATGCTCCTGGCGGATGAAATCAACCGCACCCCGCCGAAGACGCAGGCCGCGCTGCTCGAAGCGATGCAGGAGCACAGCGTCACCGTTGGTGGTCACACGTTGAAGCTGGAGGAGCCCTTCTTCGTCCTCGCGACGCAGAACCCGATCGAGCAGGAAGGCACCTACCCGCTGCCCGAGGCGCAGAAGGATCGCTTCATTTTTCTCGTGAAAGTGGACTACCCCGACCGCGAGCACGAGCGGCAGATCGTCATGCGCACCACCGGAGCCTTCACCGCCGATCTCCAGCCGGTGATCGACGGCGCGCAGATTATCGCGTTGCAGAAAGTCGTCCGCAAAGTGCCCGTCCCGGATCACGTGATGGATTTCGTCCTCGACCTCGTCCGGTTCACCCGCCCGAACAGCCCCGACGCGCCGTCCTTCATCAGAGACTTTATCGAGTGGGGTGCCGGCCCGCGGGCCTGTCAGAACATCGTCCTTGCTGCAAAAGTGCGGGCGGTCCTGCGCGGTCGCTTTCACGTCACGCTCGACGACATCGAGGCCCTGGCGCTGCCCGTCCACCGCCACCGCGTGGTCCCGACCTTCAATGCCGAATCCGAAGGCATCAAAGTGGACGACATTATCGCGCGAATCCTAAAAGCCGTGCCACGTCGGGAAGCGAAGCGAGTGCTCTAGCATTTAGGATTTCAGATTTCGGATTTCGGATTTGCCGGAGGCGCGCTGCAGCCGGCGAAAAATCAGAAATCGGAAATCAGAAATCGGAAATCTCATGGCTCACGTCTCCGACTTCCTCACCCCGTCTGATCTCCAAAAGATCAGCAACTTGCAGGTCGTCGCCCGGCAGGTCGTCGAAGGCTTTTGCTCCGGGATGCACCGCTCGCCGCACAAGGGCTTCAGCGTCGAGTTCAAGCAGCACCGCCAATATGTTCCTGGCGACGAAATCCGCCACATCGACTGGCGGGTCTTCGGCCGCAGCGACCGCTTTTACATCCGCGAGTACGAAGAGGAGACCAATCTCCGCGCGACCATCCTCCTCGATTTGAGCGGCTCGATGAAATACGGGCGCAGCAGGAGCGCCGAAGGCGGCGCGGTCGTCACGAAGCTCCAATACGCCACCCGCCTCGCGGCGAGTCTCGCCTACCTCATGATCGGCCAGCAGGACAGCGTCGGCATGGTCACCTTCGACACGAAGATCCGGAAATACATCCCGCCGCGTTCGCGGGTCAGCCATCTGCGTGTCCTCATCGATGAACTTCAGCGCGCCGAACCCGGCGGTGAGACCGAACTCGGCACCGTCTTCCACGACCTCGTCCCGAAGCTCCACCGCCGCGGTCTGCTCATCATCATCTCCGACTGCTTTGGCGACGTCCCATCCTTGCTCAAGGCGCTCGCGCACTTCCGCCACGCCCACCACGAGATCCTTATCTTCCAGATTTGGGACCGCGACGAACTCGAGTTCCCGTTCAAGCAATGGACGCAATTCGAAGACATGGAGCGTGCCGGCGTGAAGCATCTGCTCGACCCCGTGCTCCTGCGCGAAGCCTACCTCGCGAACCTCGAATCCTTTCGCACCGAGCTGGTGAAAGGCTGCCGCCGGCACAAGATCGACCTCGTGCCTTTCACCACCGACCAGCCGTATGCGGAAGCGCTGGCGGCGTATGTGAGCCGGAGGAGGGCGCGGTGAAGGAATGACGAATGACGAAATTCGAATGACGAATGAATGACGAATACCGAATGACGAATGACGAAATAACGGGCGCCCCGCGTGGTGGCGCATCGTTTCGTCATTCGTCATTCGTCATTGGAATTTCATTCGTCATTCGTCATTCGGATTTCGTCATTTGGGAAAGGCGGCGGCCATGACCTTCCTTAACCTCGCCCTCCTCGGCGGCGTGTTCGCCCTCGCCATTCCGATCATCATCCATCTCTTCCACAAAAGCCGTTTCCAGATCCAGCCGTGGGGTGCGATGCATTTGCTCGAGGCCGTGCTCCGCACGAATCAGCGCCGCATTCGCATCGAGCAGTGGATCCTTCTCGCCATCCGCTGCGCCATCCCCGCGATCCTCGCGCTCTGCATGGCGCGGCCCGTCTGGCGCGGATTTCAAAAGTTCGCCGGCGACGCGAAAACCTCCACCGTCATCCTCCTCGACAACAGCTACTCCATGGCCGCCGGCCGCGCGGGCACGCCGAACTTTGCCATCGCCCGCGACGAAACCGCCCGCGTGCTCAACGAACTAAAACCCGGCTCCGACGCTCAGATCATCCTCATGGGCGAAGGTGGTTCGCCGCTACTCGATGCCCCCACCTACGACCTCGCGCGCCTCACCCAGGCCCTGGCCAAGGTGGACGCCGGCTTCGGTGCCGCCACGCTCCCGTCCGCACTCGACCTCGCGGGGAACGTCCTCGGTCGCATGCGCGAATCCGCGCGGCAGGTCGTGGTCCTGACCGATTTTCAGCGCGTCAGCTTCGAGGCCACCGAGGATGCGCTGCTCGGCCAGATGCTCGACCGCTTGAAGAAGCAGTCCATCCCGCCGCAGGTCACTTTTTGGAATGTCGGCGGCGAAGTGCGCGACAACGTCGCCGTCGAATCGCTCGACTTCTCGCGGCTCATGGTCGGCGTCGGTCAGAAGATTCAGGTTCGTGCGAATGTCCGGAACTTTGGCGACGCAAACTACCCCGACCTCCGCATCTACTTCAAAGTGGACGGCAAGGAGAAGTCCGTCTCGCAGCTCAAGCTTTCGCCTCATGAAAAAGGTCAGGTGCTGTTCACCCATGCCTTCGACACCGCGGGCTCGCACCTCGTCGAAGTCTTCGCCGACGCCGACACCCTCAAGGCCGACAACAGCTATCTCGCCAGCATCTCCGTCCGCGACAAAGTCCCGCTCCTGCTCGTCAACGGCGACCCGAGCAGCGAACCGCTGAAAGGAGAAACCGCCTTCGCCGAAATCGCGCTGCAACCCTACAGCGCCGCGCGCGTCGAACTCGCCGACCTCATCCGCACCGCCGTCATCCGACCCGAGGAGCTGAATGCGAAGGCCCTCGTCAATCAGTCCGTGGTGATCCTCGCCAATGTGCGCAAGCTCGCCGACGACCAGCTTCGTTCGCTCGAGGATTTCGTGGCGAAAGGTGGCGGCTTGCTCGTTTTCCCCGGTGATCGCATCGACACGAACTGGTACAACTCCGCCCTGCTCAAAGACGGCAAGGGCCTGCTCCCGCTCGCCTTCGGCACACTCGCGGGCAGCTTGAAGGACGGCACGCCCGCGATCGGCGTTGTGGCCCAGCGTTACGAAAATCCCGCGCTCGAACTCTTCAACGATCCGCGCAACGGCAGCTTTTCCGACGCGCAGATCCGGATGTGGTTCCGCCTCCAGGAGCGCGGCGACGCAAAGTCCGTGACCACGCTCGCCAAGCTCGACAGCGGCGACATCTTCCTCGCCGAAAAGCCCTACGGCGAAGGCCGCGTCATCGCCTGCGCCATCCCGTGCGATGCGGACTGGAGCAATCTGCCGATGCGCCCATTTTATCTGCCGCTCATGCAGCGCCTCAGCGTTTATCTCGCCTCCACCGTCTTCCCGCCGCGCAATCTCGAGGTGGGCAAACCGCTCGTCTCCTTCCTCCCCGTCGCCGACGCGGGAAAAAAAGCGCAGCTCGCCAAGCCTGACGGCACCACGCTCGAACTCGCGATCGGCAAACAAGGCGAGCGTGGAGTGGTCGAATACCCACGGACCCAGCAGCCCGGCCTTTACCTGCTCACGCCGCCCGGCGGCGCCCCCGTTCATTACGTGGTGAATGCTTCGCGCCGTGAATCCGATCTGACGAAGCTCACCGACAAGGAAATCGCTGACTTCGCCCGCGAGCACGGTGTGTCGCTCGTCACGAATGGCGCGGAGTTTAAGAAGCTCGATCAGACGCGCCGCTTCGGCATGGAATTCTGGCGGCCGCTGCTCTTCACGCTGCTCGTGCTCATCTTTGCCGAATTGCTTTTGCAGCAGCGCTTCGCCCGGGTCAGGCCGCCAGCCAGGAATGCGAAATCGAGCATGGGTGAGGGAGTTCACGCACACGGATGAAGGCGATGCGTGCGAAGCGGCGCGAAGCGCCTTCCAAAAAACCTGTCATTCCGAGCTTGTCGAGAGCCGAGCGAAGCGAGACAGCCTGCGGAAGACATGGGGCAAACCTCTTACTTCCGCGGGTGGAGGCGGCGCGGAGCAGACCGCCGGAGAAATTGGAGGTCCTTCGACTCCGTTCCGCCCCACCTTCGCCCGCTCCGAACTCCGCTCAGGATGACGGTTTTTTTCGACCGCTTCGCTCCCGCTCCGGCGGCGCCGTCCTCCACGCATGAACAGCGAGCGCGTCGAGACCACGCTCCGCTTCGTCGGCGGCTGGCCATGGTGGTTGGGGCTGCTGGTCGCTGTCGTGCTCGGCGCGGCGGCGTGGCTGCTTTATCGGCGCGAGACGCATCCCCTGGGTTGGTGGCTGAATCTTCTCCTCCCCGCGCTGCGCGTGCTCGCCGTGATGCTCATCGTCCTGATGCTCAGCGGGCCGATCCTGCATCATCGCAAGATCATCGGGCAGCTCTCGCGCCTGTGGCTCTTCGTCGATGGGTCGCAGAGCATGCAGCTCGCGGACCCCTCGATGGATATCGGCCGCAAGCTCGGCATCCTGCAAAAGCTCGGGTTGCTGCGCGAGGGCTCGGTGAAAATGGAACTGCCCCGCGCGAGCGCGGCGCTCACGGAAGCTCGCGCGCTCGCCGAGCGGGCGAAGGCACTGAAGAGCGACACCGTGGACGACGGAAACGCGCTCGTCGCCGCCTTTGCCGCCCGGATCGCCGACGCGGCCACCGCGATCGCCGGCACGGTCGATCCCGCGCGCTCCGCCGCGTTCACTCGCGAGCTGGCCGAACCCGCGCGCGAACTCGCCGCCCATCCCGCCGTGCGCACCGACGAACGCGTCCGCGCCATCGCCGATCTCGTGCGCCTCGGCGAAGCCGCAAAGCGTTACGCCGCGGAGTTTCGCGAATCCTTCGAGCGCTCCCTGCGCGACGAGGCGGCGAACGATCAATCGCCGCTCGGCTCCACGCTCGCCCGCTTCGACAGCATGCCGCGCTGGCAGCGGCTCCAGGCCGAATTGCTCACCGGCGGACCCACCCCTTTGCTCGCGCAATTTGCCCAGCGCCACGACGTGCAACTCCTCAGCCTCGACGGCGGCGCCGCACGCAAACTCTGGCAGCCAACGGCCGCGGATTCGACGCTGCCCGCCGAGCTGCCGAAGCCGACGGGCGAAATCACGAATCTCTCCACGGGTCCGAAGAACGCCGCCAGCGGCCAGGAGAAGACGCAGAACTCGGCGATCGTGATTTTCACCGACGGCCAGCACAACGAGGGCGAGTCGCCGGTGGAAGTCGCGAAGGTGCTCGCCGGGCGCGGCGTGCCCGTCTTCACCATCGGCTACGGCAGCGAGGCGCGCCCGCGCGATCTCGCCATCGTCCGGGTCGAGGCGCCGGAGGCAGTATTCTTCGAGGACCGCGTGCGCGGGCAGGTCATGCTGAAGGACGACATGCCCGCGGGCCTGCCCTTCGCGGTGACCATCAAGGATGGCGAGAAGACCGTGTGGCAGCAGCAGCTCGTGACCGATGGGCAAAACCTCCGGCGCATCACCTTCGACTTTCCGATTTCCGACCTCGTGAAGGAACGGGTGAAGCAGCAGGCCACGCAGCAAGTCTCCGGCGTTCCCATCGAACTCGGGGTCCTCGTCTCGAATGTGGAAGGCGACAGCCAGCCCGCGAACAATGCCTCCAGCTTGCGCCTGCGCGCCGTCACGCAGAAGCGGCGCATTCTCCTCGTCGACGGCCGCGCACGCTGGGAGTCGCGCTATCTCCGCAATCTCTTCGAGCGCGACGAGCAGTGGCAGGTCAATGCGGTGATCGCCGGCTCGACGATGGAGACCGGCTGGCCGCGCGGCGACCGCGAGGGCGCCTTCCCCGAGGACGCCGCGCTCCTCTCCGATTATGACCTGATCATTTTCGGCGAAGTGCCGCGCGATCTTTTCAAGGGCAACGAGCTGGACATGATCGCGGACTTCGTCGGCCAGCGCGGGGGCGCCATCGTTTTCATCGATGGCCCGCGCGACCGGCTGCGGGAATACCGGGGCACACCGCTCGCGCCGCTCTTTCCCGTCGAGTGGAAAGCCGGCGGATTCAGCACCGGCATCGACCGGCTCGTGCTCTCCGACCGCGCGGCCACGCTCGCTCCTTTCACATTCGCGCCGGACCGCGCGCAGAACGCCGACATTTGGCAGAGCCTCAAGCCGCCCCACTGGCTCGCCGCAGCTACGCCACTCGCTGGAGCCGAGACATTGATCGAGGCGGAAGTGGATGGTCGCAAAGTTCCGGCCGTGGTCTATCGACCGTTTGGTGCGGGCAAAGTTTTCTATCACGCGTTCGACGATTCGTGGCGCTGGCGCTACGAAGTCGCCGACCTGCACCACGTCCGCTACTGGAATCAGGTCGCGAACTGGATCGCCGAACTTCCCTTCGCCGTCCGCGACAAATTCGTGTCGCTCGACGCCGGCGCCGTCACCTATCGCCCGGGTGATTCCGCGGATCTGCGCGTGCGCCTCAGCGATGGGAAAAAGCCGGTCACCAATGCCACGGTGGACGCGGTGCTCTACCGCGATGGCGTCCGCGCCGCGACGATCCGCCTTTCGCCCGACGACAACGCCGGCGGCCTTTTCCGTGGGAAGACCGCCGCGCTCGAGCCCGGCAGCTACGCGGTCGCCATCGAGTCGCTCGCCATTGCCTCGGCCGAGTTGAAGGCGCGCGCCGAATTCAAAGTCGAGCCGCGTGAAACCGGCGAACTCACGCAGCTCAGCCTCAACGAAGATCTGCTCCGGCAGATGTCGCTCGCCAGCGGAGGCCAATACCTGCGCGAGGAAGATCTGGGCAAACTCGCCGACCTCCTCGCTCCACTCAGCCAGGGTCGCGTGGTCGAGAGCGACACCGTGCTGTGGCAGAGTTACTGGTGGTTCGTGCCGATCGTGCTGCTGCTCACCGCGGAGTGGATTGTGCGGAAACGGTTCGGGCTCCTTTGATCGGGCGCCTCAAATCTCGTCGAGCCCCATCCTGCCAAGTGTAGGGCGTCTGTGTCAGACGCCGGGAGGTGAGCGCCTGCGGCGGCGGTGGGCTGGCGTTTCGCAGAAACGCCCTACATGGCGTCCGCTCTCTCTGGCCGCTTGGTCTCTTAAGTTTCGGGCTTTGACCGCAGCGCATGACCGCGGGTGAGCGGGAGATCCTTCGCGCGAAGCTGATCGAGCAGAGCGGCCGCCTTCTCCTGCCGGGTGCGGCGGGTGGCGTCGATGTCGAGCGCGAGTTCGCCTTGGAAGATGGGATCGCACACGTTGGTGAACCGCAACGCGACGAGGCGCAGCGGTTCCTTCCGCTTCCATGCGCCGCGGAGCAGGGGAGTGAGGCGCGGATAGATATCGGTTTCGAGGTTCGTCGCCTCATCGAGCGTGAGCCCGTGTGATTCGTCCGTGAAATCCGGGTAGCGAACTTTGATCGTCACCGTGCGGATGGCTTTGCGATCCTCTCGGACGCGGGCCATCAGGCCATCGGCCATGCCGCGGAGGACATCGAGGATGGCGTCACGGTCGCTGAGGTTTTCGGAGAAGGTGTCCTGCACGCCGTAGGATTTTGCCTCGTCGCGCTCGATGACTACCGGGCGGTCGTCCAGCCCGAGCGCATAAGCGCGTAGCGGTCCGGCGGAACTGCCGGCCACTTCGTGGAGCTGCGCGTCGCTGGCGTCAGCGACATCGCGGATCGTGAGCAGCCCGGCCGCGGTGAATCGTTCTGCGGCCTTCGGGCCCACGCCGGGGAGCCAGCGGGCTTCGAGCGGTGCGAGGAATTCGCGCGCGGTGCCGCGCGGCACTTCGACGAGCGCGTCGGGTTTGCGCAGCTTCGCGGCGATTTGCGAGACGAGTTTGTTTTCGCCGATGCCGAGCGAAATGGTGATTCCGAGTTCCGCGCGGACCTTGGCCTTGAGTCGTGTGGCGATCTCGATGGGCGTGAGGGTGCGGTGGCCGCTGACGTCGAAGTAACCTTCGTCGATCGAGGTGCGTTCGACGAGCGGAGTGAAGTCTTCGATGAAGGCGAACATCCGCTGCGAATAGCGCGCATATTTTTCCATGTCGCCGCGGACGAGGATCAGCTCCGGGCACACGCGACGCGCGCTCGCCGTGGGCATCGGCGTGTAGACCCCGCGGGCGCGGGCCGGGTAGCTGGCGCTGGCGATGATGCCGCGGTGAATGCCGCCCACAGCCATCGCCTTGCCGCGCAGGTCCGGATTCTCCGCCTGCTCCACGGAGGCGTAGAAGGCGTCGGCGTCGAGGTGGATGAGCATGGGGCGGGGAGCGAGGGTGAGGCGCCGGGGCACAGTGTCGGCTGGAAAGGGGGGGCGTGCCAATCACTCTGCATTTCGGGGGAGAATTTGCGGGTGGACCTGAAGTCTTCCAGCGCGCCGCGCCCCATCCAAAACAGCCTGTCATCCTGAGCGGAGCGCCGCGTGGCGGAGGAGCGGGAAAGGCGGAGGTGGGGCGTGACGGGCGGCGCGCAGTCGAAGGACCTCTAACTTTTTCCCCGAGATGGAGCCGTGGGTAAAGTGCTCCGCACCGCCTGCGCCCGAAGATATAGTTAGAGGTCCTTCGACTCCGTTCCTCCCCGCCTGCGCCCGCGAGGAATTCCGCTCAGGATGACAGTTTTTCTGGAGGCGCTGCGCGCTTTGTCTTCGTGCCGCCTCAACTCCGCGGCGCGGATTCCGACGAATGCTCGAAGTCGAAGTCGAGCTGCGACGCGCGTTCCCGGGATCTTTGCCGGTCGCGGACTTGCCGGCGCCACATCCAGACAAAGAGCGCGGTGACGAGCGAGAATTCGATGGCGATACCGGTCATGGTTGGTTCTCCCAGGTTAGCGGCGATACTTGCGAATCAACGCGACCAGGACGCCCTGGACGATGAGTTCGCGAACGGGAAGCAGGTTCGGGTAGGTGGGATTCTCCGCTTTCAGGTAGGGGCGACTGTGGGAGACCACGTAGCGCTTCAAAGTCGTCTCGCCATCGATCAGCGCCGCGACGATATCATTGTGGCGCGGATCCTTGTGTTCGAGCACCGCGAGGTCGCCGTCGTTGATGCCGGCGTTGATCATCGATTCGCCGCGCACCTTGAGGGCGAAGGTGCGCCGGCCGGGGCGGACGCCGATGGTCGCCGCATCGACGGTCAACAAACCGTCGTCCTCCTGCTCGCTGGCCTCTGCCATGCCGGCGGCGATCTGGCCGTAAATCGGGATGTCGAAGATCGGCTCGCGCTTCAACGCGGAGGTGATGGCCACGGCGCGCGCCTTGCCGGCCTGCCGTTGGATCGCGCCCTTGCGTTCGAGGGCGCGCAGGTGATTCACCGCGGCCGTCTGGCTCGCGAAGCCAAAGTGATCCTGGATCTCGCGCGTGGACGGGACGTAGCCGGAACGGACCTGTTCCTGGCTGATGAAGTCGAGGATGGCTTGCTGCTTGGCGGTGAGCGTTTCCATGTTCGGGTGAACACTACCGATCTCCCCCGCTGCGGCAAGCGTCAATTTCAGCGATCCGCCGCCGGTTCGATCGGTTCGATATGCACGAGCACGTCGGCCACCGAGGGCTGCGCGGCGCGGATTGCATCCTTCACATCATGGGCGATCCGGTGTCCTTCGCGCACCGTGAGTTCGGCATTCACCCCCACGTGGATGTCCACGTAATGCTCCAGCCCGGCCTTGCGGATGCGGCACTTTTCGATGTCGACGACACCGGGCACGGTGAGCGCGAGATGCACCACGTCGTCGTGCAGTTCCACCGGGGCGGCCATGTCCATGGTTTCCTGCAGCGCGGGAATGAGCAGCC
>JANPHH010000505.1:0-6336 GCA_031424375.1 Chthoniobacter sp.
GGCGCGGATTTCAGAATCCCCATCCGGGTCAATCCGCGACCTGTTTTCTCATTCACGGGGTTTCGTGCCGGATGATTTGGCCCGGCCAGGCCGAGGGAAATGAGCCGGTGGCGTCAGCCACCGGGTCGGATGAAAGAGCATCTCGACCCGGCAGGGGCGGCCGAGCTTCTACCGCCCCTGCCGGGGCGGAATTCATCGGTCGGGGGTCCGGTGGGTGTCGCCACCCGCAAATTTACGAGATGACACCCGCATCGAAAGCGCCGCCCTATTTTCCCAGGATGTGATGCGCGGCAGGTTCGCCATCTTTCGAAAGCAATGAGACTGCCGGCGGGGGCGAAGCGTGGGTTCCGGTCAGGGTGGGCTTGCGCCACCGGCTCATTTTCCACACGCCTCCGGCGTGGAAGGCAGCGCGCGATTCGTTCCCTCCGTTTTTTCAAAATTGGGATGCGCGGCAGTATCACTACGCGATCCCGCCACTCAGCTCGAGGGCTTCCATGACTCGGAGCGCCGCGAAGGCGTCGTTGGCCGCGTAGAGCAGTTGCCTCGGCGTCAGGTTGGCCGCAGCCCAGTTACTCGTGGTGACCCGCTTCGACTTGGGGAAGCTCTGCTGCAGCACCGCACCGACCGCGGCGCGCACGCCGATCTGTCCGGCGTAGCCTTGTTTGCGGAAGACTTGATCGAGATCGAGGATGGCCCGGAGCGGGATGCCGAGTCTGGATTGGATCTGCCCGCGGTCGTTCTTCAATCCGAACCCCACCTTCAGCACCCGCTCGGACTGGAGGAGATCGGCGACGAGTTCGCGGCAATCCGGCCGATCGAGTTGGAAGATGAACGCCTGATTCCGGAGGGCGAACTGAACGACGTGCGGGCCGCTGCTTTTCTCACCGACGTGAAAGGTGGGCTTCGATTCCGTATCGAATCCGGCGAGTCCCGACTGCAGAATCTCCCGGCCAGCGCGCTCGAGTGCCTCCGGGGTCTTCGGGAGGTGAATGCTCTCCAAGGGCAGCCCGGGGAAAGGTTCCAGCAGAGCGGTTTCGGCTTTCGTGGGAGCGATCAATTTCACTGACCGACGTTCGCAGAACCGGTTTTTCAGTGTCGAGGGAATCCATGCGCGGGCGCTCGCGCGTTGCGCTGTAGGGCGTTTCTGCGAAACGCCGGGGCGGTGCTTCGGGGGTGATTGGCGTCTGGCATAGACGGCCCACAGTTTGGCGCCTGACACAGACGCCCTACAGTTTGCCGTCTCGCACAGACGGCCCACAGTTTGGCGTCTGGCACAGACGCCCTACAGTCGCGGCGGTCTGAGAAATCGGGCCTGGGATCAGACGAGGCCCGAGCAGAGCATCACGACGCCGCTCGCCAGCAGCCCGCCAAAGAACGCGAGATAGGCCCAGCGGAGATACCGGTATTTCCGGCGCGCCAGGAATACGCCGAGCGTGTAGACCTCGCGAACCTGCGCTTCGTAGGCGCGACTGGGGTCATTCATCATCTGCTCCATCGCCTGCTCGAATTCCGGGTAGTCGAGGCGCGAAAAATCCCCGAAGAAAAGGAGGTTGAACGCGGGACTGGTCACGTCCGGTCGCGGGCCGCGTTTGCTGGAAAACTTCGGCATGGCGACGAATGCGGCGAGGGCGATCGTCACGAGGCAAAAGGCGATCAGGACGACGCCGGCCCACTTGAGATGCGGCCGGTTCAGATTCGCCGCGGTCAGGGTGATGATGACCGACGACATGGTCAGGAGCATGTTGGCCTTGAGGTCGGCCATCGTGCTGAGTTGCACATGATGCTGGCGCGTCTGCCGCATCATCTGGTCGAGGTGGCCGCCGGCCTTTTCGATTTTCATAGGTGATCGGTCTGCCCGGCGCCGCGGGCGGACGCCGCGGCGGGCGGAAATGAAGCGTGCTTCGACACACGGCGATGGTGCCCATCCAAAGCTCGCTCCACAACCTTGAACCCGGTTTCCAGGGAATCCCTGATTTGACACCGCAGAGTTTGGAAGACCGCAGAGAATCTCTTCAAATTCCAGCCTCCGCGGTCTTCCCATCTTTGCGAAGAGCGGAGAACTGGCGGTTGCGGTTTTCGGAAACCATCATAATTTCCGGCGCTCTTTACCACTTAACCGCACGTTTTTTCGATGTTATCCACTCCTGCTCTGCCCGTGCTGGCGCGATTTTCAGGATCCGTCCCCTGCATCGCATGAAGCAGACGGCCGAGCTTCTCCGCACCGAGATACTCCTTTCCAATGCCTGGTCCCGCGGGCTGGCGATCCTGGGAACGTTGGCGGCGCTGGCGCTCGGGGTGGTGATCGGCCGGATCGCAGGCCGGGAGACCAGTGCGACACGGGCGGACGTAGCCGAAGGCACGCGGCTGGCCGCGCCGGGGCCCTGGGGTGAGTTGGAGATCACGCCCATCTCCATCGCCTGCCCGCAGGAACTGCTGCCCGTGCAGGCCTTTGAAAGAAAAGTGACCCACTGGTTTTTCAAAGGCTACACGGCAGAAACGCTCCTTCCGCGGCTCACCGAGTTCGGCATCGTGGGCGAACTGCGCGATCAGTTCCGCGCGCCGGGAGTGTGGCATGAAGTGGAGGGCGGCATGGACCTCACCCCGACCCCCGAGATCATCCTGAATCTTCCGCCGAAATCGCGCCGCGCGATCTATTCACTGCTCGCGACTTTTCCGGAGAACAATTCGTCGCTGATTTTCGTGCTGGCGCGGACGGTCGACGAGCGCTTCGCCGGCAGCGGCGTGCGCCCGGAGACGCTCGGCACTTTCAAACGGCTCTGCTGCGAATACGGCCGCTACCTCGTCTTTTCCGATGTCGCGAGCCTGTTCACCGTGATCCCAACCTACGAAGAACGCGTCGCCTTTCTCAAAGCCATGACCCAGCAGCCGACGATGCTCGTGCGGCTGAAAGTGGACGAGAAGACGGACCTCACCGCGCTCATCTCCTACTGGGGGAATGCCGGGCGGGGGAAGGACCAGCGGCCGCTGCTCGAATCACTCGCCCGTGTCCCCGGCGGCGTGCAGTTCGGGCTGGTGAATCTGCTCCCGTCTGGGCCCGCGTCGCGGCTGTATCGCTTTCCGCTGCCGGCGAATCCGCTCGCCGGTCCGGTCATCCGGCAGGATTGCCACTGGTCGGCGTTCAATTTTTTCCGCGAGGCGGGGACCGAGCAGGCGACCCCGCCGGATTTTATTTTGCAGAAGCTGCGTGAGGATTACTTCCCGGTCACGAGCGATCAGCGTTACGGCGATCTGCTCGTCTTTCTCACGCCCGGCGGATCGATGATCCACTCGGCGGTCTACCTCGCGGACGACATCGTCTTCACCAAAAACGGCGACACCTCGATGCACCCGTGGATGCTCTCCACCGTGCGGGATTTGCTCGATCAGTATTCGTTTCAGGTGCCGCCGGACCAGAAGCTCGAGGTGCGCACCTACCGGAACAAATTCCACTGAGCAGCGGCGCTCAGAGCGGCGGCGCGAGGGTCTGGAGATACCAGCGCACGAGCTCCGGTCCGCAGAAGATCCAGAGGAGCGCGCCAAGCGCGAGGTAGGGGCCGAACGGGATCTTCGCGGAGAATTCGCGGCGGCCGATGGCGATGCTCGCGAGGCCGACGATGGCGCCCACCGTGGACGCGCTCATGATCGTGAAGGCGACGGCTTTCCAGCCGAGGAAGGCGCCGATCGAAGCGATGAACTTCACATCGCCGAAGCCCATCGCCTCGCGCGGAATGACGAGCGCGCGGGCTTCACCGCGGATCACGTCCACCTTTTCGAGCTGCCAGGTGCGCCCGGCGATGGTGAGCGTCTCGTGGTGGAAGATGAGCTGCGCGTCGGTGAAGGGTTCGCCGTCCACTTCCGCCTGCGCGGCGTCGAGCGTGAGACGGTCGTCGTCGCGGGCGAAGGTGTCGCTCCACACCCAGGATTCGCCGCGCGGAGTGTCGGCGCTTTTCGGTGCGGACTTTGGATCGGATTTCCAGCTCACGTCGCCCACCACGAGGTCGGCATCGTTGCCGCCGCCTTGCTCTGCCGGAACCTCGCGGCGGGTCCAGGTAAAGGGCGTGGGGCCGCTGAGGCGGAAAGCCTTCTTCCCGAACACCCGCTTGCCCGCTTCCACCACGCCCCAAAGGAGCAGATAGCCGAAGGCCGCGCCGGCCAGCGACCAGCCCACCGCATAAAGGTGATCGTTCTCCCCCATCATCGTCGGGATGGCAAAGCTGAGCACCACCCCGGCGGCGACCCCGCCCCAGGTGATGGAATCCGGAATGATGAAGTGTTCGAAGTCGATGAACGTGGCGATGACGAGGAGGCTCGCGAAGATCCAAAATGGGAGCGCGAGCACCCAACCCTGGCCGAGCCATTCCGGCCGCGGCGCGAGCCACACGCGCCACCAGATGGCGAGAAAGAGCAGCCCGGTGAGCAGCTCGACGCCGACATAACGAAAGGAGATTTTCGCGCCGCAGTTCGCGCACTTTCCGCGCAGCGCGAGCCAGGAGATGAGCGGCAGATTGCGAAACCACGGGATCTGATACTTGCAGCTCGGGCAGAAGGAGCGGCGCGGCTCATTGACCGAAAGATCGAGCGGCAGCCGGTAGATGCAGACGTTCAGGAAGGAGCCGATCGCTGAGCCGAGGAGGAAGGCAAACGTGGCGAAGAGAATTTCGTAGGAGGCGGGAAGCACCGGCGCGACTCAACGCCGCGGCTGAACGAGGGTCAATGCGGAAGCAGCGGGCGACGCTTGCCATCCCGGCGGCGAGGCGGCACAAGTTCGGCCATGAAATTGTCATTCCTCCCGACCACTCTTTGCGCGTTTGCGCTCATCGCCGCGGTTTCGCCCGCGCAGGCTCAGGTCAGCCCATTCCGCGTCCGCGTGGAGCAGGTGAACAAGTCCGACAACGAGAAGTTCAACAAGACGCAGACCCGCTCGCTGAAGATCTTCGTATCCAACTCATCCAAGGAGGCAGCGGAACTGATCGCGAAGTACGTCTTTTTTGGACGCGAGATCAAAGGCAACGAAGTGGTGAAAATCGACGAGGGCGAAAAGGCGGTGAGCGTGAAGCCGCTGGGGACGGAGATGGTCGAAACCGGCTCCGCCACCACGAAAATGGAGGAAGCCCACTCAGCGAGCACCGGGAAGGGCAAGGGTGGAGGGGGAAACTCTTCCGGGAAGGGAAACTCGCCCGGGAAAAAGGTCGAGGCCTCCGGGCACAAATTCGTCGGCTACGGCGTGCAGGTCTATCAGGGCGACAAGCTCGTGGCGGAAAGCTACGACCCGCTGAGCGCCAAGGAAGAGTGGACGAAGGCCTACCCGGTCAAACTGCCCACCGCGGCCCCGGCGCCGAAGAAGAAGTAGCCGGTTACGGCGCGGGTTCGCCCGCCCTCAGCAGCCAGCCGTCTTCCACCATCTCGCACAGCACGTGCAGTAGAAAGCGCTGCGCCTCCTGGATGCGCGCCGTCTCCTGGCACGGGACGATGAACTCGCATTCGGCCATTCCGCGCGCTTTGCCGCCGTCATGCCCGAGCAACGCGATCGTGTGCAAGCCGGCAGCCTTCGCGGCTTCCAGCGCACGCAGGATGTTCGGTGAGTTGCCGCTGGTCGTCAGCGCCACCAGCACGTCGCCCGGCCGTCCGAATGCCCGCACGCTGCGCGCGAACATTTCCTCCACGCCGTAGTCGTTTGCATGGGCGGTGAGGAGGCTGCCGCACGCCGCAAGATTCAGGGCGGGAAAGGGCCGTCGATCGGTGATGAAGCGGCACGCGAATTCGGTGGCAAAATCCGCGCTGTCACCTGCGCTGCCGCCATTGCCACAGACGAGCAGCTTGCCGCCGCGGGAGAGCGTCTCGCCCACCACGGTGGCCGCGCGATCGAGCACGGGCTGGAGCGGCGCGAGGGACTGCAAAGTGGCGACGGCAGTTTGGGTGGCGCGTTCGAGGGTCGTCATGGCGAGGGGCGCGAAGCTAGGTGCCCCGCCGGGTGAAGCCAAGTGTTCGTCGCGCCCGGCGTTATCGTTCTGGGGTTTCGGCGAGATAGAGCGTGCTGCCCGCCGGAGCGAAGCGACCGATCTGGGCCTCGGGCATGCGCCGGTCGAGCGTCGCGGAATCCATCGGGAGTTCGCGCACCGAGCCATCCATCATCGCGGCGAGCGCCTTGCCGCCGAAGCGGAAGTGGATCGTCGTCTCCTTTTCGTCGATCAGGTAAAATTCCTCGATCATCGGGTGATCGGCGTCCGCCGGTTGCTGGAAGGTATTCACCTGCGCGCAGGTCGCGAAGACCACGACCTCGCTGGGATGGGAAAAGCTCTGCGCCCGCGCGAGTTTTTGCCGGCCCATGAAGCCGCC
>JANPHH010000506.1:0-4802 GCA_031424375.1 Chthoniobacter sp.
TCGCGCCTTTTTTCCAAATATAGCTGGTGATGCTGCCGGTGAGCGTGCTGGAGCCCGAGCCGTCGAGCGTCACGGCTTCACTGCCACTGGAATCGTAGTCATAGACGGTTTGATTCCTGCCTGCGGAGGCCGTGACAGGCAGCGTGGGCAGCGGGGCTGAGACTGTCGAAGTGGCCGAAGCGAAGCGGAATTGATCGATCTTCGAGTTTCCCCGGCGACGTGCGATTTCGAGGGTGTGCGTTCCCGCGGAAAGATAGGTGCGTCCCAGTCCGATCCACTTCAGGCCACCGCCGCTGTTTCCCTTTTCCATGCGCCATGTTC
The DNA here is from genome assembly GCA_031424375.1 of Chthoniobacter sp. Classification (GTDB taxonomy): domain Bacteria; phylum Verrucomicrobiota; class Verrucomicrobiia; order Chthoniobacterales; family Chthoniobacteraceae; genus Chthoniobacter. The sequence continues at coordinate 322 of JANPHH010000506.1, forward strand.
CATCATCGAAGCGATACCAGAACGAGTCAGAGGTATCGTCGGCGAGATTCACTCTGGCATCGAGAGCGACATTGGCGGCCTGCGAAACCTCGAAACCGTAGCGGGCGATGCCAGTCACGCTGTTCGGATTGCCGCTGTTGGTGAGGCCAGTGCCTGGCCAGACGATATAGGTGGTGCCCGATTCGGTGACGGTTGCCCAAGGTGTGAAGCTTGGCTGAGTGGAGGCGCTTTCGGCCTGCACCGAGTATTCGGAACGTGGATTGGAGAAAGCGCCGCTGTGGAAAGCCGTCCGCCTTTCGAGCAATGATTTTGCGACACCGGAGAGCGTGTTGTGATGGTTCTCCCCGTTAAACGTCTCCGGTGCAAACCGCGTGTCGTATTCGGAGCCATCATAGCTGGCGAGGCTGAGCCAGAGATTTGGACTCTGGAAGCGGGCAGCTCCGAGACGGGTGTAAAGGATCTGCATGATGGCGAGCATGTCGCGCTCATAGTCCTTCGATCCGTTGTTCGGGAGGATTTGCAGGAAGACTTTCTTGCCGTTGTCGAGCCCCCAAGTCGTGGACTCGATCACCGCGTTCTGAAGGTTCGTGCTCTCGATCACGGTGTCCGTCCGGATTTCAAACAGGAAGTGACCGTAGGGCTGAAGGAAGGTCTGATAGCCATTTCCCACGCTGCGGATGATCGTGCCAAAGTTCACCCCACTGGAGGGGACACCGTTTTCGTCAAAGATGGCTTTCACATCCGCGAGTTCCGCCGGGGTGTTGGAGGAAACCCCGTTCGCGTTGTAGATGTTCATGTATTGCACCGCGCCTCCGACTTCGGTGGTGCCCGCGAAGTTGGAGGGGATCGTGCGGTTCGTCACCCAGGCTGGTGGAATCAAGTTCACATTCCCATCCACGTTTCCATTGTAATATACTTCCTCCGCCATCGAGATCGAGGAGGTGAAATTGGCAACGATCTTCTGCCGGTCCGCCTTCGGAGTATAAACGTTATTGCTCCAAGTCCCGCCATACTTCGCGCCACCCGCATTGGCCGCGCCGTAGGGCCACAGCGTCTTGTTGGTCGCCTCAGTCGTGTTACTCGCCGCGCCGGGGCTGAGCATGATCTCATAGCCCTGCGCCGACATCAGCAACAGCGCCGCGAGTGCGGCGATGATCCAAACTCGGCAAAGAGACATTAAAACTCGATTCACTGGGATATTTTCTCCGGAGCGGGCGCGCTCAATCGTGCATCGATTCGGTTGATGGACAGCGGGGGAAGGATGACTGCTCCGCTTTCGGAGGGTAAGTTGGCGAGCGCGCTTTCCTGCAGGGCGAACGAAGGAAACTCATTGATTCCCTTGAACGCGAACGCCCGATGTTTGAATGGCTTTTCATATACGACGCCGTCGAATTTCACGCTGAGCGGCACGCTGCGGGTCGTCTTGTTCACGGCAAAGACCGTGAGTTTGCCGTCCTTGATCACAGCCTCGGCGCTGACGGCATCCAGTCCAGTGGTGATTTTGCTGGAGTCGATGCGGCTCTCAAGCAGCGTGCTGTTCTCGAACACATCGCGCACGATTTCATAGGCCGCGCCGTAGCTCGTCTTGGTGTGCGTGTGCGTGGCCTTGTCATACGTCACCAGAGCCTCTGCCGCATTCAGTTGAAAGTAATCCGCGATTTCAAACAGGTCCGGACGGCTGAATATCCCAAGATACGTGTCCGCCATCCCGAGCACGCTGAGTGCATTATTCCCGCAGTCCACGGCCCACTCGGAAAGCCAGATGGGACGGCTGCGAAAATCCCGCCGCACCGTCTCCGCTGTGTCCAGAATCAGCTTCCGGGAGTTTAACACTTCCTTGATTCCATCGGGCGTTTCTCCCGGCGTGACGTATTTGTGGAGCGTCACCGCATCGTAGTAGTGCTCGGCGATCAGGGGCTCATTCCAAGCGCCGTTCGACGCTTCCCGCCACGTCACGTTCACGGACAGTTTCACGTCCGGTGCCGCCGCCTTCAACGCCGCCGCGTGCGCTTTCGTGACCTCGATATACTTATGCACATCGCTAACCGCATTGCTGCGCTGGTTCTTCCAAAAGGTCTCATTTCCCAGCTCGATCCACCGGACATTGAAACCCTTGGCGCGGTGGTCGAGCAGCCTGCGGACGCCCTTCTCCGGGCTGTCGTAGTTGATGTTCCAGACAAACAGGACATCGAACTTCAGCTCCTGATGGAGCGCGTGAAGTCCCGGAAAGCCATACCGCAGGTCAGGGTGCTTTTCGACGCCGGCCCGGTATTGGGTTTGGTAGTCGTCATCCATCCGCCGTCCGTCCACCTCCCAGTCATAGACATTCGCCCAGACCCCATGCGGCCATCTCAGCGAACTGGGTTTGATGGAGCGGATAAGCTTTTGCGCGTCCGGGTGGTTGTAGCCCACCATGCCATACTGCCCTTCCGGCCAATTGCAGTTCAGGCCGAGCAGCAGGTTGTTAAAAGGTACCTTCTTCCGCGTGTTCACGTCGAGCGCGGCGCGCACCTCGGCAGGCAACTCGTAAGGATACGCAATTTCTGCGCATGCATCGGGAGCCACACTCATGCTGAGCGCGAAGATCGCGACGAGCGCGCGGCGGGTGGGCGAGTTCATGATTGGAGCATGCTGTCGGCGCGTTGGCTGCGAAGGTGGATGGTCTTGCGCTGAAGATCGGGGACGGCGCGGATGTAGCGCACCGTGCGGCAGCGCTCCCGCCGTGCCTGCTGCAAAGACGACCCCGGTGGTTCCACGACCAGGTAGTCGCAGAGCAGCGTGCGCTTCGCCCGCTCGACCTTGAGCTTCCCTGCCACGACAATGCCGCCGCATTCGACATTGGTATTCAGGGTCACCGTGAGGCCGGTGGGAATTTTCACGTCGTCTTCGGCGGCGGGAAGCACGCCGCCGACCCAGGTCGCGGAAGCCGACCAGTTCCCAGACGCCGCGGCGACGATTTCGACCGCGCGGGCGGTGGGCGCGATCAGCACGACGAGGGCGATGCTGATGAACGTGGCACAGCAGCGTTTGATGGTGGGCGATCCGGGGAATGCGGGCGCGGCGAAGCGGCGTGCGAAGCGTTGCATCGTCAGACCGGGCGCTGCGTCGATGTTTTCGAAGCTCATGGCGAAGTGACCTTGAGTCGGACCAAGCGAACGGGAATGCCGGTGCCGGCGGGGATGGTCGCCTTGACGGATTGCACGGTGCCATTGTCGGTGAGGATGGTCTGTGCGACGCCGGTGGTGGACCAGGAGCTCGTGGCGAGGGTGTCGCTCCACTCGACGGTGAAGGTCGCGCCGCCGGTGAAGGCGGCTTTGCTGCGGGTGTAGGTGAACTCGAGCGTGGCGCCGTTCCTCACGATGCTGATGGAAATTACGCTTCGAACGTTCGGATCGAGGGCGAGCGCGAATTCCATGAGGTTCACAATACCGTCGCGTTCGAGGTCGGCGGTGGCCCCGGCGATGGCGGGGTCGTTCGTGGCGGCGCCGAAATTTGCCGCCTGCCAGCTCTGCCAGGCGGTGGGCGTGAGGCGGGTGAGGAGGACATCGTTGCCGGTGCCGCCGGCATAGCTGATGCGCCACCATTGGCCGTCTTCGTAAAACTCGGTGCCTTCCGGCAGGCCGGTGAAGGTGCCGGTGATGGCGGTGGTGCTGCCGCTGTTGTCGATGATGCGGAAGGTGCTGCCGGCGGCGAGGCCGGGTGCGGCGACGAGGTCGAGCGTGCCCGCGAGCGTCACGGTGCTGGCGGCATTGGTGAGGCGGAGCTGATCGTATTGCGTGCCGGCGGTGGTGCCATTGATGCGGACGCGCACGGTGCTGGCGGCGTTCGTGGTCAGGCTGCCATTCACAGTGCGCGCACCCGTGGTCGATCCGAGCGTGAGGGTGCCGCCCTCGACGGTCACGCTGCTGCTGAGACTGCCGGCGAGATCAAGCGTGCCGGCCTGCACGGTGGTGCCGCCGGTGAAGGTGTTCGCGCCGCTCAGCGTGGCGGTGCCGCTGGTCGTCTTCGTCAATGCGCCGGTGCCGCCGAGCCGCGCGCTCACGGTCCCGCTGCGCACCTCATAGCTCGCGCCGGCGAGAAATTGTGCGGAAGTCCCGGTGCTGTTCACGATGCTGCCGCCTGCGAGGACGACCGGGCCGAGCGTTTCGCTGAAAGCGTTCAGGTCGAAGACGGCGCCGGTGTTCACGGTCACATCGAGCGAGCTGCTGAATCGCTCGCTGGCTCCGAGTTTCAGCGTGCCGCCTTGCAGATCCAGCACGCCGGTCGTCGTCATGGCACCGGCTACGGTGAGCGTTCATGCGCCTTGCTTGAGGTAGGTGCCCGTGCCGCCCCAGTTGTTCGTCGCCGTCCGGTCGATGGCTTCGTCGTCGATGACCGTCCCGCTATTTGTAAGAGCGCCCGGCAGCGAGGCGAGGTTCGTGATGAGCGTGCCTTGCGAGACCGTGGTGGTGCCGGTGTGCGCAGCGAGACCGTTGAGCCGC
>JANPHH010000507.1:0-11612 GCA_031424375.1 Chthoniobacter sp.
CGTCGAATGGTCGGGATCGATCGCCAGCGCCTGGCGCGCGGCGCGCTCCGCGTCGGGCCAGTCCTTCATCAGGATGTGAGCCTGCGCCTGCGCGGCGAGACATTGCGCGGAGTGCGGGTCGAGCGATTGCGCGAGGCGGGCGGCGGTCAGGCCGTCGCGCGGCCGGGCCAGCGAGTTGAGGATGAACGCGCGCATCGTGTGGTGGTCCGCTTCATTCGGCTCGACGGCGATGGCGCGGTCGATGATTTCGAGCGCCTCCTTTTCACGATCGTCCTGCGCATGCACCGAGTGCGCGAGCAGTCCGAGCAGCGCGTCACTGTCGGGCTCGGAGGCGAGCGCGTCTTTGAAACGCTGCTCGGCATCCGCGTAGCGGCCGAGTTGGAGGAAACGCAGACCGAGTTGCAACTGCGCGTGAGCCGCGTCACCGCTCATTTTTTCATGCCGAGATAATCGAGCACGTCGTCGTAAAAGCCGCCCTGGTTCGCATAGAGCGCGTAGTTCTTCGCGCTCTCGAACCACGCGCGGGTCGAGGGTTTCACATCTTTGGCGGCGCGCAGCAGGTCGTCGGTGCCGAGCGGGATGACGCGATCTTCGCGCATCGCGCGGACGAGCGAACGCTCGATGGCGATGTCGAACACAGCCTTCAAATCCGCGCCGGAGAAGTCCTTGGTCTTCCTGGCGACGGCGGTGACGTCGAGCTGATGCACAGGCTTGTCGCGGGCCATCACGTCGAGGATCGCGGCGCGCGCCGGTTCGTCGGGCGGCGGGACGAAGAGGATGCGATCGAACCGGCCGGGGCGGCGGAAGGCGGGATCGAGATGCCAGGGGGCGTTGGTCGCTCCGAGGATGAGGAGGCCGTCGTTGCTGCCCACGTTGCCATCCATCTCGGCGAGAAATTGATTGATCAAGGTGCGGCCGGCGCTGCGCTTGAGGTCGTTGCGATCCGCGGCGAGGGCGTCCACTTCATCGAAGAAAAGCACCGCCGGCGCGTGGGTGCGGGCGAGTTCGAAGAGAGCGTGGAGGTTTTTTTCCGAGTTGCCGAGGTAGAGGTCGAGGATTTGGTGGATGCCAATGGAGAGGAAATTTGCCTGAATCTCGCCGGCGGTCGCGCGACTGAGCAGCGTCTTGCCGCAGCCGGGCGGGCCGTAGAGCAGCACGCCGCCGCCGATTTTTTTGCCGTAGGCTTTGAAGAGCTGCGGATTTTTCAGCGGATGGATGATCTTCATCCGAATCTCTTCTTTCACCGTCTCCATGCCGCCGAGATCGGCAAAGGTCAGCTTCGGCCGCTCGAGGTCGGTGCTGTCCACGGCGGGTTGATTTTCGTCCTGCTCGGGCGACCAACCGCCGCCGCTCACGGCGACTTTTTCCGGCTCGGCTGGCGGAATGCCGCGGTTCAGTTCCGCTTCGAGGCTGGTGTCGCGGGTGGCGGGATCGAGGGCCAGCGCCTGCTGGTAGTGCGTTTGCGCGGCGGTCCGATCACCTTCACCCAGATAGAGGCGGGCAAGCAGCAGGGGCGCAGGGGCAAAGGTGGGGTGCTGCTCGAAGAGCGCCTCGGTGCGGAGAACGGCTTCGCTCGTCTTGCCGCTGAGATGCAGGATGCGCGCGATGCCCAGACGCGCGTCGGGCCGCGCCGGTTCGAGGATGAGGACGCGCTCGAAAAGCGGGCGCGCCTCGTCCAGCGACCATTCGTCGAGGCAGGCTTGGGCAAGGAGCAGGAGGAGCGGGACATTGTCCGGAGAAACGGCGACGGCCTGCCGCAGGGGGTCGAGCTTGGAAGACATGGTGGCGGGGAGCTTCGGGCGGGGCCGGCGGGCTGACAAGAGTGAGCTGACCGGAGATCTTACGAATGGCTGGCATAGGCGGTGCTAACTCTGTAGGCAACCGCCACCAAATACCCGAACATGAACTTCCTAGTCGTCGACGACAACCGGCTCCTGAATCGCTTTCTCACCACCTATCTCCGCGGCAAGGGCCACGTCGCGTCGTCGTTAACCGACAGTTCGAAGGTGGAAGCCTGGCTCGAACTGAATCCTTGCGACGGTCTCATTCTCGATATTGGGATGCCCAAAATTGACGGATTGAGCCTGATCTCGCTCGTCCGGGCGAAGCATGCGGACCTTCCGATCGTGATGTTCACCGGCCTCGGCTACGACGAAGACGCGATGCAGGTGGCGCGCAAAGCAGGCGCTAATGGCTACGTAAGCAAGGGCCTCGGGCCGTCAGAGATTTATTCGGCGCTGATGCGCGTGATCAATCACGCAACGCCGATGGCCAAGGCGAGTTGAGCGGCCGCCGCCGTTCACGCTTCCAACTCCGAGAGGCGGGCACGGAAATCCCGCGCGGACCACTGACCGCTGGCATTCGCCGTGCCGAGGTAGGCATAGTTCAGCACCGAGCCGGCTTGGGCAAAGAGCAGCCGCGACACTTTCCCATAGCGCCCTATGGCCATGACGCTGAGCGGACGGGGCGTCTTCCCGGCGAGGAGGGCGAGGAGGCGATGCAATGCCGCGACGGTATCGGCCCGGGCGGCGATCTTGATCACATCCGCGCCGGCAGCAGCCGCGCGCCGGACGATTTCCTTCAACCGCACCGCCGATGGTGTCGCCGCGAAATCGTGAAAAGAAACGATCAGCTTCACGCCCCGATCCTTCGCCATCGCGACCACGTTCGAGAGCGCGCGGACATTGCGCAGTTCGATGTCGATCGCCGCCGCGTGGGGGAGAAATTCCGCATAGAGCTCGGCGCGGCGCCGGCGGCTCAAGTGATTCTTCCCTCCTTCAGCCGGATCCCGCACCGTCACGATGCAGCGCGACCGAAGTCCCGGCGCCCGTGAGAGCAGTTCGCCGGCCTGCATCGCAAAATGATCGACCCGCAACTCCAGCCAGTCCACAGTGCCGGACCCCAATTGAATAGCTGCCCGCAAGGATTCAGGAGAATGCACGGTTCCGACCACGGCCCCGGCGCACGTCAAATCGCTCGAATTTCGTGGCGTGGTCATGTCAGGTGCAGCGCGCAGGAAACCCCATGCTAGGGCGAAAACAAGAACTCAATCTCCAATTCCTCCAGATCGCGGATGGCCTTTTGATGGTCGTCTGTTTTTGGCTGGCGCACTCACTGCGATCGATCGGCGCGGGCTTGCCGCTGCTTCAGGCCCCGATTGGACCGTTCTCCGAGTTTCAGTGGCTGCTCTTCGTGATCCTGCCCTTTGGCCCGATTCTGCTCGAGCTCCAGGGGTTCTATTCGCATCCGGTGCAGAAGTCGCTGCGGCGCTCCTTCGAGCAGCTCCTCCGCGCCTTTTTCTGGCTCGGTCTGGTCATCGCCGCCTGCGGTTTCTTTCTCCAGCTCTCCATCCCGAGCCGCGCGGTCATGCCCTTTTTCGCGCTGCTCGCCGGCTTTGCGCTCATGGCGCGCGACCGCGTGGCGATCCACCGCTTCCGGCAACGCATGCACCGGGAGGATTTGCGGGAGCAGGTCGTTCTCGCGGGCACGCCGCGCGATGTGCAGGCGCTGCGCGAGCAGTTCACGGAAATCCAAAAATTCGAACTCGCGGTGGTCGCGGAAATCGACATCGAGACCCAGCCGGTCTCCGTTCTCGTGGATGCGCTGCACGATCACGCAGTTTCGCGGGTGATCTTCGCCGGCGGCCAGAGTCACCTCGCACGGCTGCAGGAAGCGATCAGCGCCTGCGAGATCGAAGGCGTGGAAGCCTGGCTCGTCGCGGACTTCATTCGCACGTCGATCGCGCGGCCGGATTTCGATTTTTTCGGGCGGCAGCCGGTGCTCGTCTTTCGCACCACTCCCGATCTGTCCTGGGCACTGATGGTGAAGACCGCCGTCGACCGTCTGGGCGCGCTCGTCCTCGTCATTCTCGCCTCCTGGTTGATGGTCATCGTAGGCCTCGCGATCAAGTTCACCTCGCCGGGACCGATCATTTTTCGGCAAAAGCGCGCGGGCAAAAACGGCCGCCCCTTCACGATGTATAAATTCCGCTCGATGCAGACCGACGCGGAGATGCTTCAGAGCGAACTTGCCGCATTCAATCAAATGAGTGGGCCGGTCTTCAAAATCGCGCAGGACCCGCGCGTGACTCCCGTGGGCCGCTTCCTCCGCAAGACCAGCCTCGACGAGCTACCGCAGCTCCTGAACGTTCTCGTGGGCGATATGAGCCTCGTCGGCCCGCGGCCGCTGCCGCTCTACGAGGTGGAGAAATTCGAGAGCCCCGCGCAGCGCCGGCGACTCTCGATGAAACCGGGCATCACCTGCCTCTGGCAAATCGGCGGGCGCAACGAAGTGAAAAACTTCGATCAATGGGTGAAGCTCGATCTCGAATACATCGATAACTGGTCGCTGCTGCTCGACTTCAAAATCCTGCTGAAGACCGTCCCCGCGGTGCTCTTTGGCTGGGGCGCGAGGTAGGGGGGAAATGACGAATGACGAAATTCGAATGACGAATGAATGTTCAAATGACCAATGACCAATGACGAAACCTCCGCGCGCGTAGGCCGCCCCGCGGAGCGCGTCATTTCGTCATTCGTCATTGGTGATTCAGTCATTCATTAGTCATTCGAATTTCGTCATTCGTCATTCTTCCTCCGCCCTCCACCCGCCAATTGCCGCTTGTCACGCTCGCCGCGGGACCGGACACTTCGTACCGGTTGTCAGATGATCGCTGCGGGTCCTTTTTTTCGAAAAGGCTCGGAGAGGAAAGTCCGAACACCCACTGGCAGCATGCCGCGCAGAATGCGCGGGAGTATTCGGCGAAAGCCGGGTGCGACGGAAAGTGTCACAGAAAATAAACCGCCCGCGGCGGCCGCAAGGTCATCGCGGGTCAGGGTGAAAAGGCGGGGTAAGAGCCCACCGCCCGGCGCGCAAGTGCCGGGGCACGAAAAACCCCATGCGGTGCAAGACAAAACAGGAAGCGGGCCGCCGTCCCCGCTCCGGCTTCGGCCGGGGCAGCTTCCGGGTAATAGTCGCACCCCGCGCGAGCGGGGCGTCCGGCGCGAGCCGGGTGAGAGAAATGATCATCCAATTCGCGGGCAACCGCGGAGGGACAGAATTCGGCTTACCGACAGCCACTAAAGAAGGCGCCTCCGGATACGGGGGCGCCTTCACTTGCTTCTGGGGAAAGTTGAGAGTTGTGGGTTGAGAGTTGAGCGGCGACAAACTGCCCGCCAAGCCCTTCCCGCAAGGCGGCGGCGCTTCACCCTCTCAACACTCAACCCTCAACTCTCAACTTCCGCCCGTGAACCACTGGATGGTCAAATCCGAGCCCGCCGCCTACTCGTGGGAGACGTTCGTCAAAGACGGCCGCACCGCGTGGACCGGCGTGCGCAATTTCCAAGCGCGCAACAACCTCCGCGCGATGCGCAAAGGTGACCTCGTGCTTTTCTACCACAGCGTCACGGGCAAGGAACTCGTGGGCATCGCCAAAGTCGCCGCCGAAGCCTATCCCGACCCGACCGCGAAAGAAGGCGACTGGGTCTGCGTCGATGTCACTCCTTTCAAGCCGCTCAAGCGTCCCGTGACGCTTGCCGCGATCAAAACCAGCAAGCCGCTGGCAAATCTCGCTCTGCTCCGGCAGTCGCGGCTCTCCGTCATGCCAGTATCGCCGGGCGAATTCAAAGCGATCCTTTCGCTCGGGTGATTGCTTGCAGGAGCTTGGTTTTTCTCTTTTGCGAACTACCTTATCGGGGGTCGGAATTCTGACGGGAGATCACGAGTTCACAGCGCCCGATAACTGGTGTTGGTGCCGGTTCCCTCTATGGGAATTAGAGCTTGCCGATTTGGGCGAGGCTCCCAAGTAGGCGCAACATGCATTCGATAATGAACCTGCGGGTTTCGTGGAACCTCACCGGGCACAGCTACCCGCCCGTCATCGCCTGCGTGAGTCTCAGCGGCTTTCCGAGGGCTTGGCGTCTTCCGTCGGGTCTCGCGAAAAGACTAGAACGCCTTCTGCCGCGACCTTTTCACGCGGCGACCATTTCTCTCGGTCGTCGTCCTCCCATAGCAATCCCAGCTCGAATGCGAACAAATGCACCGGCATGTTTAACGCGCCCGACAGCTCCCTCGTCCACTGCTCCCCGTGAGTTGCCATCAGGATAAACGCGCCGCCAAACTCGCCGTTCGGATCAAGGTCCAGAACGATGTCGGCGTCGCTGTCCTCCCGATAGTCGCCCCTGGCGCGGCTCCCGATTAGCCACGCACACCGGATGAACCTATGCGGCAGCACCCAAGCGCGAATGGCATCGTGGATCGGGTCGGACATCGGGCCGTTGAATACGCGCTGGCGTGGATTCCGCCAATCAGCGATATTCGGCCCATGCCAGACGAGAAGCCAAAGCCCGATGCGAACACTCGCGCGGTAGCCGCCGTGACCGCCGCCACGGGCTCGGAGCCGGTCAACGGCGAGGACTTGCTGGATACGCCGGAGCTAAAGAAGGCGTTCCGCGAGGCAAAGGAACGCGAGGAAAATAGGAAGGCAAAACCCCCTCGCTAAGTGGCGGTTTTCCCAGCTCTCCGAAGCATTCCCAGCTTGTGCTTGAAGTCTACCGAGTAGACTTCGCCACCCTTGTTGAACTGCCACATTAACGGCGGCTCCCGGTCGCGCGAAATTTTGAGCATTTTCTCCCATGCTACTACGATGCACTCGGCTTTCCCTTCTAGTGTCGCCCCGTTCAGCGCGCTCAAAAGAAATACCCGAGCGCGCGAGCGATGAAGACCTGCCAAAAAAAGAGGGGATTTCAAGGTATCGAAGTCCCCCGTAACGATCACCCATCCCAGCTTTCCAATGTCGCTGAGCCAGACATGATCTGGCACTTTTGAGCTTCCGTCTTTGTAGTGTTCGTCGTGAAGAACAACTCGAATGTCTATCGCTTCGGCGATAAGTCTCTGGAGCTTTTTCCCGCCAGAGTTTCGATCGATGAACAGCGTTGGCCTATGCGGCAAGTCGGTCATGCCACCGGATCGCTTCCTCTACTTCCTCCGAAGTCGCGCCGTAATCCTCGGCAATGTCCGCCATTTTTTCTCCAGCCTGAAAGCGTGCCGCCACTGCATTTGCTCCCACCCCAAGCCTCACTATGCTCAGTCGCCCGTAATTGATCGAAGGATTCACCGCGAACTCTCGTTGATCGGAATTTCCCACTTTGGGGAAGAACTCGTCGGCGAAGCCGTCTTTTCCGTAGATGATTTGCTCTAGTCCTTTCGCCAAAATCGTCTTGTCGGCCATCTGCCCCCCCTCAGTCAAAGACAGCAGCGTTGCGTCCATACCCAAGAACAGGTTGTGCCGATCGTGGAAGAAATCCTTGTGAGCCAGGAACGACAAATCGCCGTTCAATCCGGCCAGATACTCCATTGCCTTCCGTACCTTGTTCATCGGGAATTTGTAGGCGTTCCGTAGAGAAAATAGGACGTGTGCTTCGACTAGATCAATGAACGAAAGTGGCTCGCGTGGCCCCGCGTCCGTTGGCAAAATAGGCGAGACTCGCGACCTGCGAAACCCGCCGGACTTAGTAGATTGAGCGGGACGACCACGGAACCAAGTGCGCAGCGTGGCCTCGCTGGTTCCGATGTAGCGCGCCGCTTCGGCCAGCGTATAAGCGGGCAAAATTTTGATTTCGTCTGGGGTCGTTGCGGCCACGGTGTGAGAATTACTACTTGGATTTTGGGCGTGTCAATTCGACTTCGGATGAGCGAGCCATTCATCGAGTAATCGGTCGAGGAGACCAGAAAAGTTACCCGTGGTCGCCTTCGCTTTTTCTACGTTTCCGGCGTTCAGTGTGACGGTGAAACGCTCTTTCCCTTCGGGCTTTCGGCCAGCGCCTTCACGTTTTCCGCCACGGGCGGAGGGTCGTTTGATATCGTGCATACTTTTTCGTTGACGGTTAATGAAACCGTATGCATTATATCAAATAAGTCAACACGAACCATGGCCAACCAACGACTCTCCAAAGACAAGCAGGCTTTAGTCATCGCGGCTCTCTGCGAAGGCACACCGATCAACGCCATCTGCCGGATGTTCAGCGTGGGCAAGCATGCCGTCCTGCGCGTCATCGAAGAGACGGGCGAGGCGCTGGCCAACCACATGTATACGAACTTCCGAGGCCTCGCGGTGAAGCGGCTGGAACTGGACGAGCAGTGGCAATACGTGGGTGTTCACGGTCAGCGCATGACGAAGGAGCAGAAGAAGACGGACCGGAAGCGGGGCGACTTCTGGCTCTGGTGCGGGATCGACGCCGACACGAAGCTCGTGGTCGGCTACCACATCGGACGCCGCGACTGGCAGGCGAGCGAGGATTTCGTCTGCGACCTGTCCAAGCGCGTCGTCGGCCCGGTCCAGATCGCCACCGACCAACACCGCAGCTACGAGCGGCACATCAAAGCCTTCTTCAATTACGATGGGTATTCCTACGGAACGGAGACAAAGATTTTCGGCGAGCCTTACAGCTTCAATCCCGACAAATGGAACGACCAGCGCAAGAACGGCATCGCGCCGGTTGTGACGGCGGATCGGGAAGCGGTTGTTGGCTCGCCGGACTTAGGCAGCCTCACCACAAGTCACATCGAACGGTGTTTCCTGACCGTTCGCCAGCAGCTCAAGCGGTTCCAGCGGCAGGGGCTCGGCTACTCGAAAGACCTCCGTATGCACAAACTCGCGGTGGCTCTGCACTTCGGATTTTACAATCTGGTGCGCAAACACACGACGCTCGGCGGGAAAACGCCAGCAATGGCCGCAGGACTCGAAGCGAAGCCCTGGACTTTAACCGACGTAGTGAACCACACCGAAGCCTATTGGGCTCCGAAGATCGCCGCAGAGAAGCAGGCGAAAGCCGCAGCGCATCGCATGGCGGAAGACGCCGGGTTTCAGAAGGCGCTCACCGAAGCCCATAAAAACTAGACCGTGAATCGGCACCAACACCCGATAACTTCATATGAAACTGCTGGTTGGGACCGCCATCGTCGTCACCGCGCTGCTCTACCTCAAGTGGCACGACGCGGCTTCACCCTGGCAGCCGACTGAACCTGAAAAGTCGAGTTCGTCACCGATGGCCACTCCCGTCGCGGTCACGCCACGGCCGGTGCCATCGCCTCTCACCGGTGCGTCGCTGACCACCCACCCGACGTTTCACCGAACCACGCCCGCGCCCTCGATGTATCTCCTCGAGGGAAAAGTCCGCCAGCACCTTCCAGACGGAAGCTTGCACATCGACGGTGCCCGAATCGCTCCGCGTCTCGAGCAGCGTCGTCGAGTCGCGAGGATGGACAAGGAACTCGTCGAGGCGGGGCTGGAGGCGACACGGGAAGAATTCATTCTCGTGGGGCTCGAAGAGGCAGTTCCCGACAACGGGCAAGTGAGCGTTTACGCGTCGCCTGCCGGAACGCGCCAGTACACAACCGTCTTTGGGGCCACGCGCACTATCGCCGCCTACCACGTGGCCGGGCCGGCGTCCACGCCTGCTCCCAAACCCGGCGAGTGGCTTTTCAAGCGAGGTTACGTGAACCCCCTGGAGCCGCCTAAACATCGCTAGTCCGGGGTGCGGATCAGTTCCATTCAGCGCGGCGCAGTCCTTGCCGGGAGTCTCTCCCGTGATCGCAACTTTGCCGGCCATGGAGAATAGAGCGGAGGCCACACCGGCGAGATGGACGTGCTCCCGAAGAATTTTCTCCCGCGCCCTCGGCGCGATTTTCTTCGCCGCCTTCGCCTCCCTTGGCGTGCAAATTCGGGGGCTGCTCTGCGAGCGCGGGATCAGCCCGGTGGCGGAGTTTCTCCCCGCCGCCGCGAAGCAGCTTGGCACCGACGCCTGGCGGTTGGTCCCGACGCTTTGTTGGATCAATTCCAGCGACGGCTTTCTCGTCGGCATGTGCGTCGCGGGCTGCGCACTTTCACTCCTGCTGATCGCGGGCTTCGCGCCCGGCGCGTGTGTCCTGGCGCTGTGGGCGCTCTACCTTTCGCTCTGCTCGGTCGGCGCGCCGTTCCTCAATTTTCAGTGGGACGCCCTCCTGCTCGAGACGGCGCTGCTCGCCGTCTTTTACCTCCCGTGGAAATGGCGGCCCGACTGGTCGCGCGAGACCCCGGTCCAGCGCCTCGCCCGCTGGCTCTTCTGGTGGCTGCTCGCCCGGCTCATGCTCGCCTCCGCCATCGTCAAGCTGAGCAGCGGCGATGAAAACTGGCGCACCCTCAGCGCGCTCCGCTTCCACTTTGAAACCCAGCCGCTCCCGCTCTGGACCGCGTGGTATCTGCATCAGCTCCCGCCGTCGATCCTGCGCATCATGGAAGCCGCGATGTTCGCCATCGAATTCGGCGCGCCGCTGCTTTTCCTCGCTCCGCGGAAGTGGCGGCACGGCGGCGCGGGCGCGATCATCCTGCTCCAGGTCGCCATCCTCACCAGCGGCAACTACGCCTTTTTCAACTGGCTCACCATCGCCCTCTGCCTGCCGCTGATCGACGACGGCTACTGGCCCGCGCGCTGGCGCATTCCACCGCGCGAATCCGCGATCGCGTCACCCCGCTGGCCGCTGCGCCTCTTCGCACCGTTCGCCGCCGTGATCGTCCTCGTCACCACCATGGCCTTTACCGATTCCTTCCGCGCGAGTTGGCGCTGGCCGGAACCCCTGACCACGATTCGCGGCGCGCTCGCGCCGCTCGGCAGCTTCAATGGTTACGGCCTCTTCGCCGTGATGACGACCACGCGCCCGGAGATCACTGTCGAAGGCAGCGCCGACGGCGTGAACTGGCAACCCTACCGCTTCCGCTGGAAACCCGGCAACGTGGCCATCGCGCCGGCCGCGGTCGCGCCCCACCAGCCCCGGCTCGACTGGCAGATGTGGTTCGCCGCGCTCGGCGACGTGCAGCAAAATCCGTGGTTCGTGCCCTTCCTCGCCCGCCTGCTGGAAGGGTCACCGGAAGTGCTCGCCCTGCTCGAGTGGAACCCCTTTCCCAGTCATCCTCCCCGCTACGTCCGCGCCACGATGCGGGACTACCGCTTCACGCACTGGGGTGAAAGCGAGTGGTGGCAGCGCGGCGATGAGCGCTTCTACTGCCCGCCGCTGTCGCTGCGGCGGGAGGAGCGCTGATCGACGCGGAGCGGGCAAAAAAAAACCACGTCATCCTGAGCGGAGCGCCGCCACTCGCTGGCCCGCGCTGAAACGCCCCGCGGCGCGCAGTCGAAGGACCTCTCGCTTCCACCTCCGCCCACGGATGCGAGCGGTCGTTGCTTTCGGCTATCTCGCAGACTCGGCTCGACTCCTCGCCACACTGCCTGCGTCTACCGGCGCACCGCTCAGGATGACATGGCATTTTCTAATGCCGCAGCGGGGTGAGCCACACCTTCGCGGTTGCCGCTAGAGCATCTGCCAAAGATGGCTTCCGCTGAAACTGCGGTGTCATCCTGAGCTTGCGAAAGATCTCCCAAGCGAGCGGAGAGATCCCTCGTTCCTCGGGACGACACTTCCGGAAAGTTCTTTCGGCAGATGCTCTACTTCTACTTTGTTACTGCTTTTCTTCGCTTCTTGCGGGCAGAGGCGGTGGCGGCGGCGCGGGCGGCGTGGCGTGCCCGCAGCTTGCGCAGGACTTGATCGGGGTCGCGGGTTTTGCGCGGGAGGTAGAAGTCCAGCAA
>JANPHH010000508.1:0-68449 GCA_031424375.1 Chthoniobacter sp.
GAGCAGAATCGTCTGCGTGAGCGGGGACTCGGGCTCAATGCGCAGACTCACGATGAAGGTTGCTGCGTCGAGTTGCGCGCCGAGGGAAGTGCGGATGAGATCGCCCACGCGCTGGAAGGCCACGGCGCCCTTGCCCGGCCAGCGTCCTTGTGTCCACTCGCCGCCGATGAGGCTGGCATCACTGCGGGTGTTGGCTCCGGGCGCGCGATTGCGGATGATGCCGCGTTCCGCGTCCGTGGCTTCAAAGTCGAGGTAGAGCACGAGGCCGGGATCGGTGGCGAGTGCGTTGTTGCGGATTTTCCACGCATCGAACTGGCTCTGGCTGGCACGCGCGGCGCGATCGATTACATCGGCTTCCCGGGGGAAATGCGCGCTCGCTGCCGCTTGCTCGACGAGTGACTTTGACGTGAGGCGTGCCGTCTGTCCGGTGGTCAGCGTGCTGCGCACCGCCGCGTCCGCGCCGTGATGCATGTCCACCTTGCCCTCGATTACATGCACCTCAGTGCGTTCCGGCGAACGCGCATCGATGCCAAACACCGTGCCTCGGTCCACCGCGCGCCATCCCGCGGCGGTCAGTGTGAAGCCTTCCGCCACCGGCGGCACATTCGCAGTGACGAGCCCGCTGCGAACCTCCGCACCGTGATCGCTGGTCAGGTCCAGCTCCGCCGGTCCTTCGATCACGACAGTCGCGCCGCTGAGAAACTGCAAACGCACGAGGCCCGCCTTCAGCGAAAATCTGCCCGTCGGCACGCGATCGTTCGTTTGAAAACCCGCATCATTCCAATGCGCATCCACCACCTGCGTCACCACCGCGACCTGACTCGGCGCGGCGGCGCCCGATCCGGATTCCGCGGCTATGGGATCGCCAGCGCGTGGCCAGAACGACCACGCGAGCCCCGTCACCATCACAGCCGCAGCCGCAGCCAGCGGCATGAGCCAGCGCATCGCCGGGCGCTTGCTCATTTTCATCGCCGGAGCGTCCGAATGCTCATCGAGAATAGCGACGATGCTTTCATCGCGGAGCTGCCCGATCAGCGCCTGCTCATCCACGAGCAATCGCGCGATCGCCACCCGCGCATCGGCATTGGTGCGGAGGATTTCGTTCAACTCCGTGCGCGCCCGCAAATCGCCTTCATCGCGCACGGCCTGAAGCAGCTTCAACAGACGCTCATCGAGTTCGGAAGGATCGTGGCTCATGCGGATGGGGGTTGGAGCTGGCGTTGAATGCACGCGCTGAGCTGCTGGCGCAGCCGCAGCATGGTCATCTTGATCGCGCCCTCGCTGCGCTGCATCGCCGCGGCGATTTCCTTCAGCGTCCGCCCACCGATGTAATGCGAGTGGACGAGTTCGCGCTGCTCGTCCTTGAGCTTCGCCATGCAGCCCCGGAGCGCCTCGCGACGCTCAGGAAATTCGGACGCCGCCGTCTCCGTCTCCTCCGCCATGGCCAGCACCACATCCTCGTCAAAGACCAGCCGGTCGCGCATCTTGTCGCGCACCAACGAGAGAATCGTGAACCGCGCCACCGCAAACGCCCACGGCAAAAACTCCGTCTCCGGATTCCAATCCCCGACCTTCTCCCAAAGCTTCACACTCGTGCTCTGCAACGCCTCCCGCGCCTCCTCGCGATTCCCCAGATTTGCATGACAAAACGCCTCCAGCGCCGGCTGATGCCGCGTGAGAGCTTCGATGAAGCGGGTCTGTTGCTGTGCTGAGGGGGTCATGCGTCACGAGGTAAATTCCGCGAGAAACGAAAAGGTCACATCTTTCTCGCGGAGCGAGAGTGCGAGACCGGATCGTATGGAAGAGGGCGTCTAAAAGTCTGCTGGCGAGGCGGTAGCGTCTGGCTCAGACGCCGGTCGGAGATCCCGAGTGAAGATACGACGAGCCTTCACTGCGGCCGCCGTTCTTTTGGTAGCTGTGATGGCGGCTGATGGATTTGCCGTGCTGCTCGCGGGTGTGGGCCGGACCGCCGCCTTTCGCGCGATGCCCGTTGGTGAAGGCTGGAGCGCGCCGCGGTGGGTGTGATTGAATCGTACGACCGTTTTTCCATGAACCCTCCCCTCCGCATCGCCGGCATCAATTTCGACCACATGCACATGGGCGATCTGCTCCGGATGGCGCACGAAAATCCAGGCGCGGAAATCGTCGGAATCTGCGATGAGCAGGCGGGGCGGATGGCGGCGGCGGTGCAAAATTTTTCACTTCCGCCGGATCGGGTGTTCACCGACTACCGCGCGTGTCTGGACCGGACGCGGCCGGATCTCGTGGTGCTGTGTCCGGCGGCGGCGGAGCATGGGCTGTGGACGCAGCGAGTGGCAGCGTATGGCGCGAATGTGCTGGTGGAGAAGCCGTTCGCGGCTTCGCTGGCGGAGGCGGATGAGATGATCGCGGCGATGCGCAGTGCGGGAAAGCTGCTGGCGATCAACTGGCCGCTGCGCTGGGTCGCGGCTTACGTCGAGACGAAGCGGCTCATCGATGCGGGGGTGATCGGCGAGCTGATCGAGTATCACCACTACGGGGGAAATCGCGGGCCGCTCTTTCACGCGGCGGACAAGCTCGCAACGACGCCGACGGCGGCAGACAAGGCGCGGAGCTGGTTCTACAGCGCGGAGCGCGGCGGCGGTTCACTGCTGGACTACGCGGGATATGGCGCGACGATCGGGACCTGGCTGATGCATGGGCGGAAGCCGCTGGAGGTGACGTGCGTGGTAGATCAACCCGCCGGTCTGGAGGTGGACGAGCATAGCGTGACCGTGTGCCGCTATGCATCGGGGCTCTCAAAGATCGAGACGCGCTGGGGGACGTTTACGGACCCGTGGATCATCCAGCCGCAGCCGCGGTGCGGATTCACGATCGTGGGGACGGAGGGAACGATCGCGGCGCACGACTACGCGACGGCGATCTCGGTCCAGACGCGGTCACAGTCGCAGCCCACAGAGCGCCAGGTCCCGGCCTTGCAGCCGCCTTTTCAAAACCCGATCCAGTATCTCGTACATGTGCTCGCCGGCGGGGAGTTTGAACGCGGGCCGCTGCACCCGGAGATCGCGCGGATCGGCCAGCAGATCGTGGATAGCGCGGCGCTCAGCGCGCGCGAGCGGCGGACGGTGGCGCTGGTCGGCTAGCCGGCGTTCGGGCGGTAGTTGCGCGTGGCGCCGCTGACCGGGTCCACCTGCACGGTGAAGAAATTCGGCGGGGGCTTGGTGGCTGTCGTCTGTTTGGCATTCGCTTCGACCACGGTGATATACCATTTCTCGGTTGCCTTCCGATCGGTCGACCCATCGGGCATGAAGCGGAGCGGCACATACTCGTATTTCAGTTCGACGCGGGGGAGGCGCGGGTCGGCGCCGCCGTAGGTGCCAGAGCCCGCC
The DNA here is from genome assembly GCA_031424375.1 of Chthoniobacter sp. Classification (GTDB taxonomy): domain Bacteria; phylum Verrucomicrobiota; class Verrucomicrobiia; order Chthoniobacterales; family Chthoniobacteraceae; genus Chthoniobacter. The sequence continues at coordinate 3,369 of JANPHH010000508.1, forward strand.
TTGCGCACGTAGATCGTGCCGTCGATGATCGAGGAGATGCCCTTGTCGGTGCTGTAACCGAAGATGATCGGCCCGGGCAGACGCTGGATCTTGTCGATCGGGATCGCCGCGCCGTCGCGGATATCAAAGAGCTGCATGGCGCGGAACGAACCGGTCGCCGGATCGTCGACCTTTTCACCCGGAATCTCCGGATCGGCGAACCGGTAGAAGCGAACTTCGACCTGGCGGTTGCGGCTGATGGCCTGCTGCCGGGCGAGGTTCAACTGACCGACGAGCATGCTCGAGCCCTGGCTCAGATACGACCCTTTGAGCACGGTGTTCAGCGCCGGGATCGTGAAGGTGGCGATGATGCCGATCACCGTGATGACGATGATCAATTCGATGAGGGAGAACGCGAGGCGGCTGGAGCGAAAGGCGGGCTTCATGGGAGGAACGGTTTCGCGGTCAAGATACGGAAGTTGGAGAATCCGTCCACGATGTATTGACGATGGCTTTACCGGGAAGCTGATTCGCACCGGAGTTTTCAGCCGAAAGTCCCGCCCACGCAGGGTGTGGTTAAACGTGGTGCAGCGAAGTCTCCAGTCCCGAAGGGACAGCGGAAATTAGCCGGTGGCGTCAGCCACCGGATCGCGAAAAAAATGAATCCGCCCCGGCAGGGGCGTTTGAATTCCACCGTCGCGACTCAACCGCCCCTTCAGGGCGGGTTCGCTCGGCGGGCGGTTCCGGTGGCTGACGCCACCGGCTAATTTCCATCGTCCCTCCGGGACATCGCGCGCATCTTTGAACCACAATTAATCACACCCCGCCACGCGGGCCGACGGGATTGGTCCTCGACAGAGGGCGGCGGGCGACGCAGACACTCGACGAAGCCGTTCGCTCGTGGACACCCTTTCCATCACCCAGCTCAAGCAGGCCGCGCTCGCCGGTCGCGTCGAAGCGCGCATCTGGGGGCAGGTGGAGACGCTGACCGAAAAGGCGACGAAGGATGGCAAACCTTTCTGGGAATTGGTGCTCGCGGACGCTGAGGCGAAGCTCACGCTGCGGGCGTGGAGCGACTCGCCCGCGTTCGCGCACTGCGCGGAGCTGAGCGCCCGGTGTTTCCTGGAAGTGGCGGGCGAATTTGCCCATAGCGGGGCCTACGGAGTGGATGCGAAACGCTGGACGAGCCGCGAACTGGACGACGCGGAGCGCGATACGCTGCTCGCCGGTCCGCCGGAATTGCGCGCGAAGCAGGCGGCCGAATTTGCGTATCTCACGGAGACGATCGAGGCGCTGCTCGATCCGCGGCTGCGGGCGCTCGGCCGGATGTTTTTTGCGGAATTCGGGGCGCGCTTCCAGCGGGCGGCGGCGGCACGCGGAAATCACCACGCGCGCCGCGGCGGGCTGGTCGAGCACGTGGCGCAGATGCTGCGCTCGGCCATGGCCATCGCGCAGGCCTATCCCATGCTCAACCGCGACCTGCTCGCCGCCGGCGTGCTCTTTCACGACTGCGGCAAGCTCTGGGAAAACTCCCTGCCGGCGGATGGCTTCGCGATGCCGTTCGATGAACGCGGCGAGTTGCTCGGGCACATCACCATCGGCATCGAACTGGTGAACGCGCTCTGGCGTAAGCTGCTCGCCACGCCGGAAGCGGAGGCGTGGAAGGCGCTGCAGCCAGCGAGCGAAGACGTGCGGCTGCACCTGCTCCACCTCCTCGCGGCGCACCACGGCGAGCTGCAGTATGGTTCGCCGGTCCCGCCGAAAACGCCCGAAGCGTGGGCACTCCACTATGTCGACAATCTCGATGCGAAGCTGGAGATGATGAGCGCGGCGTATCAAAATTCGCGCCACCTCGCGGAGCGAATCCAGGAGCGGGTCTGGCCCCTGCCGGGCAATCTCGTCCAGCCGCTCCCGCCCCACAGTCCCGCCCCGGACGCGCAGGAGGCGTAGGCGTCATGCGGCGGAAATTTACGGAGTCTTCACGAAGACGCCTCGCATTTTTGCCCGCGACTTGCTATGTCGATCAGGCTGCACGTCGTTTTCTTTTGACAATTCCCATGCCCACGTTTCGCCGCCTCACTTTCACCGTCGCACTCCTAGCCTGCGGAGCGGCCAGCTTCGCCGCGAGTCCAGCGAAGCAGACGGCGATCGAGCGCCTCGACGCGCTCGGCGTCTCGCGCGATGGCGCGTCGCTGGTCCGCGTCTTCAGCTCCTCGCATCGCGGGATCATCGACCTCCTCTTCGCGGCGGGCGTGGACCTGAATGTGGCCGATCCCCGCGGCCGCACCGCGCTGCTCGCCGCGGCGCTGGCGAAGGATTGGCCGACCGTGAGCCGCGTGCTCGCCGCGGGTGCGAAGGTGGAGATGGGTGATCAGGACGGGCTCACCCCGCTGATGGCGGCTGCGCTCGGCGGACATCTCGCCACCGTGCAGGATCTGCTTTCCCGCGGCGCCGAGCCCGCAGCCGTCGATCGCAGCGGCCACACGGCGCTGCATTACGCGCTGAGCGCGCGCCACCTGCCGATCGTGGACCGGCTGCTCCAGGCGAATCTCCCTTTCCCCGCCGAGTGCTGCGAGAGCAAGGATCTCGTGGCCCATGCACTCGAGACGCATGACCAGGGCATCATCGATGCGATCCTCGCCCGCACGCCGCCGCTCACCCGCTGGAGCGCCGAGGCCTGCGAGACGCTGAAGACCGCTCTCGATTCCGACGACCTGAAGCTCGCCAAATTTCTCATCGCGAAACACGCCGCGCCGCCCGCGCCGAGCGAAGGCGCCCAGCCCTACCTCGCCTACGCCGCCGCGCAGCCTGATGCGACGCTGCTCAGGAAGCTGCTCGATTGTGGGGCGAATCCCAACGTAGTACTCGACGCGCCGAACGACTCGGATTTTCGCGAGGTGATCAAAGGGAGCGCGGTGCGCTACTACCTGGATAAATCCACCGGCATCACGCCACTCATGGTCGCCGCGGGCTGCGGGCGCGTCGAGCAGGTGAAATTGCTGCTCGAGCACGGCGCCAATCGGCTCCAGTCCAGCAAAGGCCGCATGTCGCTCATCGCGCTCTACTTCGCCGCGTGGGCGGACAGCCCGGAATCCATTCAACTCCTCGTCGGTGGCGAGCCGCCCAGCCGCGACGAACTCCGCGTGGAAGTGGATCTCCGCCGCCAGCGCGCCACGCTGCTGAAAGACGGAGCGGCCATTTTTTCCACCGAGATTTCCAGCGGCACGAGCAACAAACCCACGCCGGTCGGCGAGTTCGTCATCACCGATAAGGACATCGACCACCGCTCCAGCATCTATCACAGCGCGCCGATGCCTTTCTTCATGCGGCTGAGCTGTCGCGACTTCGGGATGCACCAGGGTTACGTCACCGGCCGCCCGGCTTCCCACGGCTGCATCCGGCTGCCCGGTGCAGCGGCGCGGCGTTTGTTTAAGGAGCTGCCGATCGGGACCTGGGTGAGCGTTTTCCGTTGAGCTGATTTTCTTCCCCACACCATGGCCACCTACGTCTACGAAACTGTCCCGCAAAAAAAAGGCCAGAAGCCAAAACGCTTCGAGTACGTCCAGAAGATGACCGACCCGGCGCTGACCCACGACCCCGAGAGCGGGCTGCCCGTGAAGCGCGTGATCATCGGCGGCAGCGGCAACATCATGCGCGGCACCGGCATCCTCTCGATGAACAATCCGCGCCGCGGGCGGTAGCGCCTCCCGGTCCGGCGCTGCGCCTGACTCGCGGCTCAGGGAAACGTCGCTCGCAGCCGGACGAAGAGCTTTCCGGCGACGCCATTGCTGCGCGGGATCGTCACCACGACCGAATCGGCCGCGGCGCCGTTTTCGGTGATGCTCACGATCACGCCCTGGGCATTCGGTCCGGCCGTCACCGCGCCGATCGGCACGGCGTGCCAGGTCGCGAGATCGCCGCTCCATTCGACGACCAGCGTGCTTTCGGCTTCGCTGTCATCATTGCGCGCGAACGCGAAGGTCACCTTGCTGGCATCGGTCGTCGTGACCGGTTTCTGCGCCGGACTCTTGATGAGCGGATTCCCGCCGAGGATCCATTCGAGGCCGTTCGACAGACCGTCCGCGTCCGGATCGGCGTCATTCGCTGCGGAGCCCGTGTTGCTCGACGTGCCGAAGTTTGCGATCCGCCAGCTCTCCAACCGGCTGCGGACCGTGATCGTGACGGTGCCGCCGGCGCTCTGCCCGCCGAGGTAGGCTGCGGGAGCGGTCGCCAGTCTGGTGATCTCGGCGCCGGTCAGCGCACCGTCGAACGTCGCGAGGTCGGCGAGCGAACCGTTCAGCCAGCGATCGAGCACGCTCGTCGTCACGCCGCCGAATTTCACCGGCTGCGAGTTGGTGAAGGTAAAGCCGAACGCGGTGTCGCTGCCGGCGAGTGCGCCATCGACGTAGAGGCTCAGCGTCGTGCCGCTGCGCACGATGGCGAAGTGATGCCACACGCCCGTCGTCACGTTCGTCTTGCTGAGGCCCACGTCCTTCGTGCTGCCATTGTAGTTCTGCAGTTCGAGCGTCGTGCTGCTTGTGTAAAACGCGAGCGTCATCGCGTTGCTGCCGAAGCCGCCGGAATCACCGAGTTGCACGATCGAGTCCTGATTCGTGGCCGTGGCGCGCCGGAACCAACCGGCGATCGTCCAGTCCGCGTTCTTGAGGTCGAGTTCGGTGGTCGTGAGGCTCCGCTCGACACGTGCGGCGCCGACAGTGCCGTTCTCGGTCAAGGTGAGGCTCTGCGTGTAGGGCGCGAGTGCGGTGGGCACGCTGTTGGTGAAGGTAGCGACGCCTGTGCCTTGCACGTTGATCGTGCCGTCGCGGTCCTGACCGGAAGTGTCCGCCGCGTCGCCGCTCTGGAAGCCGTAGTTCAGCAGCGTGCGCTCGTCGCGCGTCGTGTCGGTGACGGTGTAGGAAAAACTCGCGGGCCCGCTATAGCCCGAGGTGGGTGTAAAGCGCGCAGTGTGGCCATCTGCCAGCAGCGCCACGGTTCCATTCGCGGCGGCGCCGAAAGTGAAACGCAGACTCGCGGCTGGCGTCTCGACATCGCTGGTGAGTGGGCGCAGATCGACATTGATGCTCGTGTCGCGCGGTGTGGTCGCGGAAGCGGAAGCCGCCGTCGGCGGATAAGCCACGTCGATGCGCGTGACGAAGCTCGTCTTGCTGAGGCCGTTCGCATCCGTGGCCACGGCGGTGAGCAGGTGCGTGCCGCCGCCGAAATTCGACGTGAGCTGATACGGCGCGCTCGTGGCGGTGCCGAGGAGCGCGGCGCCGTCGTAGAAGGCGACGCTGGTGATTGCGCCGTCGGTTGCCAGCGCATCGGCGGCCACAGTGAGTGAGCCAGCGCGCGAGACGGAGTCGCCATCGGCGGGACTCGTGATCGCCACTTCCGGCGGCGTGTGGCCGATGGAAAGCACAAGCTGCGGCCGATTCGCCGCGGTGCCGTTTTCGCGAGTGCCGTAGGTCACGAAACCGTCCGTCGTCTGCGTGATGGCGGAGACGCGGAAGGAATGCAGGCCGCTCCCGTTGATCGCCGGCAGCACATCGGCGTTGACCAGCACGCCGACCGCCGGTGTCCACGTCGAGAGCATCGTCCCGCTGGCGGTGGGTTTCGTGTTCCACGTGATGCCGCCAGCGCCGGACTCGATCCAATTATTGTCCGCGATCTCCTCCACGCCGTGAACCCCGGGCACGGACGTGCCGAGTGGCATGAGTTGCAGCGAAGCACCGAGCAGTGCGCCGCTGTAGCTCGGCACATTGAAGCGGAGGAAACACTCGCGATTAAAGCCGGTGCCGCTCTTCTTCACGGCCATGCTGGTGGAAGTGCCGAAGTTGGAGTTCACGTTCGCCGCGGCGTCATACACATATGCGTCGGCCTGCGCGGAGACGTTCACCGATTGCGGAGTGCCGAGGTAGAAGCGCGCCTTGAACGTCTTCCCCGCGGAAGCCGCGGTGCTCACCGTCATCGCGATCGTCGGCGTGATTTGCGTGACCGTGATCGCCGCATCCGCGCTGACCAGCGTGCCGCCATCGAGCGCGATCTGCAGCGCGATCGTGCCGGTATTCAACTGCGTCGGATCGCTCACCGACACATCAATGAACGTGCCGTCGTTGCGCACCAGCACGCTGGCTTTCTTGTTCGACGTGATGCCTCCGACGGCCTGCGTCGTGTCGGTCCAGAAATTCGCCGCGGTAATGCCGAGCGTCGTTTCCTTCACGGCCTGCACGTTGGCATTGTTCGCGAGCACGTTCACATGCGGAGCGGCGGCGTATTGCCCGGTGCGCGTGGCGTTGCGACCCGGCAGCAGGACGTATTGGTAAGTCGCATTCGCCGGGCTGTTGCCGTGCTCGAAGCTGAGGCGGAGAAAATTTCGCGTGATCGGCGTGGTGGAACCGTCGCTGTCGATGTCCACCCAGGCTCCCGTGCGCGCATCGCGAATCGCCTTCAGCGTCGGCGCCTGCGGAAAGTAGTAGCCGATATCCGAGCCAGCCACATTGCCCGCGAGGTGTGCCCAGTTCACCGCGGGCATCGCCTCGGTCCAGCCGAGCGCCGTGGACTTCGCCGTGCCGTTCACGGTGAAGGCATTCGCGCCGGCGGTGGAGAGCTTGCGATTTTCCACCGTCGTCTCGATCGGCCGACCGTCCGTGCTCGTGATGCCGGCGCCGAGGCAGACGATTTCGTCGTCGAACATGAACCACGATTTTTTCCCCGTGAGCGTGACGGCCACGCCTTTGAACTGCATACCCGCCGCGCCAAAGCGTCCGAGCGTCGCCCCGCCCACCCAACTGTGCGGCGAGAGCGTGGTCTGGCCCTGCGCGCGCGGACCGATCGAGGCGCTCACGGCCGGCAGGCGGCTGAGCGTCACATCCGCAGTGACGCCGGGCAGGCGGTAGTGATCCACCGTGGCCCAATACGAATCCGCGAACGCATTCAGATCGGAATTGTAGAGCGTCGTCTGACCGTCCCCCGTCAGCCAGCCGCGCAGATTCTCGCCGTTGATCGACTCGAAGTTCGCCACGCGCGTGGAGCACATCGTGAGGCCAAAGCCGTAACCCGCGCCGAGGTGAATGACGCGATCCATTTCGGCAAAAGTGTAGTGGGCATTGAGTTCGCCGCGGCGCACGACCGTCGGATCGTTCATCAGATTCTTGGCCATCATCAGCGTCGGCAGACCACGTCCGGAAACGAAGTCGCGGGTGGTGTCGGCCAGCGCCCACTCTTTGATCATGCTCTTCATCCGTGCCGCGTCGCCAGCCGGCGCGAACTGCGCGATCTGCAGGATGGAATCCATCATGCCATGACTGCTCGGGCTCGCGTTGGCCCGGCCCGCTTCACGGCCACGCACGAGGTCGAAGGTATTGCCGCGGTAGATGATCGGCTCATACGAGTCGAAGACCCAGCGGAAGAGATTCGCCTGCGCAGGATCGGTGACTTCCCATGTGGAGCCGTTGAGCCAGTTCAGGATCGGCGCCATGGTCGCAATGAGACTCGCGCCGTAACCCGCGGTGTAAGGATGGTAGTTGTGCTGAATGAACGAGCCATCCGTGTAATAACCGTCGCCGCTCGTGACATACGGAAAGACCGCGCTGAAGGCATCGCGGCACAGCGCGATCTTCGTCGCACTTTTCACCACACAGCCGCGCACACCGACGGCTCGCGCCTTCCACACTTTGTTTGCCTGCGTCATGTCCGGCGTGGGCGTCTGGTGCTCCACGGCATTCATGTAGTTCGCGCGCTGCGTGGCCGTGAGCTGATCGTAGAGCAGCACGCACAGATCCGTGAGCTGCAGCGGCGAACCGATCTCCCAGTCCCACCAGTTGTCGTATTGCGACGAGGCGGCGTTGTAGCGATTCGCATTCATCCAATCGAGGCCACCGACGAGATCCGCGAGCATCGCCGTATCGCCCGCGAGCGAGCAACCCGGCGTGGCGTAGGCCAGTGCCATGGCGCGTAGCCGCGAGTAGCTATTGGTAATGTGAGCGGAGATCGTCGTGCTCGTGAGGTCGCTCCAGAGGAAGGTGCGCGTCGGCGACTTATCCAAGCTCGCCCAGTTCGAGTTCGCGGAGTTGGCGATGCTCGTGAGCCGCGCGGCGACATTCGGGTCCGCGGTGTCGTAGCCCGCACCGACGATGAGATCACGCCACTTCAGCCGCAGCGTGTCGTATTCATCCGCCCGTGCTGTCGAGACGAAGAGGAGGATCAGCGCGCAGACACGAAAGAGGCGGGCCATAAGGGAGGAGCAGGAAAGGTAATAGCCGATCGGCGCCCCTCCCGCAACGCAGCAGAACTGCCGCGGCCACACAGACTACGCGCGCATTCCGCCGAGGCGGCGGCCGGCGGGCCAGCGTCTTAAGCGCCGGGTGCCGTCGATTTTCCAGCCATTCTCCTCCTGCACGAGGCTGTAGACACACGGCACCACGTCGCCATCGGTCATAAAGAGATAAACCGGCACGAAGGCATGGCGGCCTTCGAAACGCACGGCCCCGAACTCGACGCGCTCCGCCCGCTCCACGCCGGTCGCATCGCTCCGCGCGGAGTCGGAGAAAGCCTCCATATTCACCCTCTCCTGAAAGCTGGACGATGCCTGCCGATAGGCGCTGGCGTAGTCGGACGTGCGGAAGGCGCTGATTTGCTTGCGCACCACTTCGTAGAGCTCGCTCGGGGGCACCGTCTGCCGCGCGCGGTCGATCCGGCCCTGCCAGTAAGCGGCGGCGCCGCACAGGAGAAACACGAGCGCGATGACGGTGAGCTTCGAGGTGCGCGTCATGGGGTGGCCACTGAATTGCCGGCAAGCCGCCGGAGGAAAGGGAAACTGTAGAGCCCGCTGCCGTGCCCATCGGCCCATGCGGGTTGCACCGCGTATCCGCCCACCATGGCCCACCCGCGCAGCTCGAAGCTCGCGGGCGTGTACGTCACTTCCGGCCGGACCACGTGACCGAGCACATCCGGTTCGCCGCCGCAGGCCGCGCAGGGGCAGGCGCGGCGGAGCTGCTCCAGCGGGAAATAGCTCTCGGCGCCATCGCTCCAGACGATCGCGAGTTCGTTGCCGATCTGCTGGATATTGATAAGGGTGAGCCGTTCGGCCATGGAAAGCGGTAGTAAGCCGCAGCGGGGGGCTAGTCGTCAAACTCGGAGGCGGCGTCCGGTTTCCAGGTCTTGCCGCTGCGTTCGCCGAAAATCGCCGTGCCCACGCGGACCAACGTCGCCCCTTCCTCCACGGCCACCGCGTAGTCGCCGCTCATGCCCATGGAGAGCTGCGGCAGCGGCACTCGGGCCTCGGCCTGCAGCGCGTCGCGCAGGTCGCGCAGGGTCACAAAGTACTTCCGCGAATCGTCCGGGCGCGGACCCGGCGGGGGGATGCACATCAGGCCGTCGATCTGGAGTCGGTCCAGCGCGAGGAGTTCCTCGAGCTGCGCCCGGAGCTTCGGCGGGGTGAAGCCGAATTTCGTCGCCTCGCCCGCGACATTGATCTCCAGCAGCACCTTCGGGAAGACGCCCGCTTCGCCGGCGATGCGATTGAGATCGCGCGCCAGCTCCAATGAATCGACGCCATGGATCAGCTCGAAGAGCGGCAGCGCGTGGCGGATCTTATTCTTCTGAAGATGCCCGATGAAATGCCAGCGGGCGCGCCCGGGCAGCAGGGGGATCTTCGCTCGCGCCTCCTGCACCCGGTTTTCGCCGAAGACGAGTTGCCCGGCCTCGATCGCCTCGGCGATGATCTCCGGCGGGTGTGTTTTCGACACGGCGATGAGGGTCACCTCGTCCGCCGTCCGCCCGGCGCGGGCGGCGGCATCCGCGAGGGTCGCGCGCACGGCGGCGAGTCGTTCTGCGAGCGTGCTCATTAGGAGAAAGCGATTCGTTGACAGTCCGATAAGGCTTTCTTATCCCTGCGCGAGAACGGCATGTATATCGATGTCTTCAAAGTCTTTTGCGATCTGGCCGAGAGCGGCAGCTTTTCCAAGGCTGCCGCGCTCAACGGCGTGACGCAAAGTGCAGTGAGCCAACAGGTGCGGGCGATCGAAAACAAGTTTCAAGTCGTGCTCATCGACCGCGGCCGCCGGAGCTTTGCGCTGACCGGCGAGGGGCGCGCCTTTCTCGAGGCGAGCCGCGAGATCCTCGAGATCTACAATCACCTCGGCGACCGCCTGCACGAGATGCGCAATGTGGTGGCCGGCGAGCTGAAGATCGCCTCGATCTACAGCATCGGCCTGCACGAGCTGCCACCGCACCTCAAGCGGTTCCGCGAGGAATTTCCGGATGTGGAAGTGCATGTGGAATACCGCCGCTCCCAGCAGGTCTATTCGCTCGTGATGGATGGCGGGGTGGATCTCGGCCTCGTCGCGTATCCGGCGAAACGGACCGGGCTGCTCGTGGAAATTTTCAGCGAGGATGACCTCGTCCTGATCTGCCACCCGAGCCACCCCTTCGCCAGGGCGAAGTCGATCGCGATCGAGCGCCTGAACGGGGAAAAGTTCATCGCCTTCGAGCCCGACGTGCCGACCCGCAAAGTGATCGACCGACATCTCCGCGAGCACGGCGTGGAGATCGAACACGCCATGGAATTTGACAATATCGAGACCGTGAAGCGCGCCGTGGAAGTGGAGAGCGGCGTGTCGCTCGTGCCCGCCATCACGGTGCGGCAGGAGGTGGAGAATGGGCTGCTCGCCGCGGTGCCGATCGCCGGGCCGAAGATCACGCGCCCGCTCGGCGTGATCATGAAGCGCAACCGCGCCCGATCGCAGGCGCAAAAGGAATTCGTCGCCGCGCTGCGCGAGCGGTGGAAGGACTGAGGAAAATTCGGATTTCGGATTTCCCACCCGCGCCCTTTCACTTTTCGCTCCCCACCCCCGCCCCCGCTCCGTATTCCTCCCTGATGCAAGCACCAGCCATCGGCGTCATCGGCGGCAGCGGCCTCTATCAACTCGAGGGGCTGACCGATCCGACCGAGCACACCATCGAAACGCCCTTCGGCTCTCCGTCCGACGTGATCTTCGGCGGCCAGTTCGCCGGACGGCAGGTTTACTTTCTCCCGCGCCACGGCCGCGGCCACCGCATCCAACCGCATGAACTCCCGCACCGCGCGAACATTTGGGCGCTCCGTTCACTCGGCGTGCGCTGGATCATTTCCGTCACGGCGGTGGGTTCCCTCCAGGAGCAATATGCGCCCGAGCACATCGTCCTGCCCTCGCAGTTCTTCGACCGCACCAGCGAGGTCCACACGTTCTTCGGCGGCGGCATCGTGGCCCACGTCGCCTTCGCCGATCCGATCTCGGCCGGGCTGCAGCGCCTCATCTTGGAAGAAGGAACGGCGCTCGGCAGCACCATGCACCTCGGCGGCACCTACGTGAATATGGATGGCCCGCAGTTCAGCACCCGCGCCGAGAGCGAGACGAACCGCAAGCTCGGCTTCGACGTCATCGGCATGACGAATCTCGCCGAAGCCAAGCTCGCCCGCGAAGCCGAAATCGCCCTCGCGACCATGGCCATGATCACCGACTACGACTGCTGGAAGATCGAAGAGGAACCCGTCACCGCCGAAGCCGTCCTCGGCCACCTCCTCGCCAATGCCGAGGCGGCGAAACGCATCCTCGCCCGCGTCATCCCGCGCATTCCGGCGCAGCCGGACTATCCCGAACACCGCGCGCTCGACAGCGCACTCCTCACGGCCCGTCCGCTTTGGCCCGCCGAGACGTGCGAGAAGCTGCGGCCGATTCTCGGGCGCTTTCTCTGATTCTGCACGGAGCGCGAAAAGGATTCCGTCCGTGGACCGATTAGGTATTCTTCACTTTCCCATTCGCCACACCGGCGGCATTTGTAACGTCATCATGGTCCGCACCGCACTTGCACTCTCACTCCTCGCGCTTTCCGCCGCCTGTGCGGCGCCAAATTCGTCTGCGCCCTCTGGCGATTCCACCGTGCCGCCGGCGCCCGCCCCGCCCGCCATGGCGCTTCCCGCGGATGCCAGCGCACCCCCGCCCGCCGGCCAGACCAAGACCACCTACAGCCAGTGCCACGTCGACGGGCCGTACATCGCGATGACCTTCGACGACGGCCCGCATGCGGAGAATACGCCCCGCCTGCTCGACATGCTCAAGCAGCGCGGGATCAAGGCCACCTTCTTCGTCGTGGGCCAATGCGCGGCGGAGTATCCGGACATCATGAAGCGCATCGTCGCCGAAGGGCACGAGGTCGCGAACCACTCCTGGTCGCATCCGCAGCTCAGCAAAATGGGCGAGGGTTCCGTGACCGATCAGCTCCAGCGCACGCACGATGTCATCACCCAGACCACCGGCGTCTCGACCAAACTGCTCCGTCCGCCGTATGGCGCCTTCACCGCCAATCAACGCGCCTGGGCCGCGCACAAGTGGGGCTACAAGACGATCCTGTGGGACGTCGATCCGCTCGATTGGAAAATCCGCAGCGCCGACCACGTGAAGAGCGAGATCCTCAAGGGGACCGTCAATGGCTCCATCATCCTCGCCCACGACATCCACAAGAGCACCGTCGACGCCATGCCCGGCACGCTCGATGGATTGACCGCGAAAGGCTTCAAATTCCTCACCGTCTCGGACCTGCTCGCCATGGATCGGCCAGTCGTTCCCAAGCCTAAATCCACCCCGACGCCCGTGGCGGAAGGTGCGTCCCGGAAGACGACCGGCGCGGCGAAGCCCGAACGGCCGGTCAGCGCCGCCGCGCGTTAGCAGCGCCCGGGGCACCCATCGAGGAATGATCGGCGACGCGTATTTCCATCTCCGCGCGCAGATCGGCACCGGCCTTTTCTCCCTCGCCAAGCTGGCTCGCGACCTCGGTTCCTCCGAGAGCGCTCTGACCTCGCTGCACGACCTGCAGGGCGAGCTGCGCACCCCGTTCCTCTTCGTGACGCTCGGCGAATCCGGAGCCGGGAAATCCGCGTTGCTCAACGCGCTCTTCGGCCGCGATTTCGCCGGTGACCCGGCCTTCACCGGTCGCGCCGCCGTCTTCCGCCACGGCACGGAAGCCACTGACACGCCACTCTCCGAGGAGCTCGTGGAAGCCGTGCGGCCGCACATTTTCCTGCGCGATTTTACCATCGTGGATGCCGCCGGCTTCGGTTCGCCCGCCGCCACACCCTTGCTCCTCCAGCGCTTCGTGCCGGTCGCCGATGTCGTGCTCTTCGTTTTCCCGCCGGGCGGCGAGTCGCCGGCGGCGTGGGAATTTCTCCGCCGCGCCGAGCGTGACGACCTGCGGCGTTTCGTCTTTCTCGTGCAGCAGGCCGATGCGGTCGAGGGCGACGAGCTGATGGATGCGGTGATCAATCTGCACGACCGACTCCGCGCGACGCTCGGCGAGGTGCATCCCGTTTTCGCCGTCTCCGCGCAGACCCGCGCCGGCCTCGACAAGCTCGAGCACTATCTCGACACGGAGGTCATCGGCTGCGTCCGGCGCTTTGCGAAGCTCCGCGAAATCTGCGTCAGCGCGGATGCCCTGCTCTTCCACCTCGGCGCCGAGACGCGCGAAGCGGCCGCGGCGGCGGAGCGGAAATCGAAATACGCCGAGGAGCAGCGGGATGTCCTCGCCGATACGCGTGACGAGGCGCTCCGCGCGCTCGACCGCGATCTTTGGTCGCTGGCCCAGCTCTTCGAGGCGGCGCAGCGCCGCGGTGGCGAGTTGCTCCGGCGCCGCGTCAGTCACCATTCGCTTTGGGTGGTCGATGCCGCGTGGCGCGAGACGTTTCACCGCGAAGTGGAGACCCGCGTCCGCGAAGGCTTGCTGCGCAACGCCGAACTCGCCGCCGAACACTGCGACGCCACCCTGCGCTCGACCTGGGACGCCCAGCGGACCGAACTCGCCGCCTTCGGATTCACCTCGCTCGCCGCCTTTCCCGAGGACCCCGCCGCCCATGTCGAAAAACTCGCGCACGGGATCACCGTCGCCGATCCGGACGGCGTGACCACCGACGCCGTGCTCGCCCGCTTGCGACGCAGCCGCATGCTGCTCCGCGCGCCGCTTTTTCTGCTCATCGCGTCCGTGGTCGCACTCCTCGTCGCGTGGATCTTTGGCCGCCATCTGCTCGCGGCGGCCTCGGCTTTCACCTGCCTGCTCGCCGTCACGGTGTCCGTGCCGGCGCTGCTCCGCAATCGTCTCGGCAATGCCCTGCTCGCGGCGATGCGAGCCCGCCGCGAGGCGATTCTCTCCCGCGTCGAGACCGAGATGCGGTCCGAGATCGAGCGCGTCTTCCGCGAACTCCAGGGCAGCCTTGCCCCGCTCGCCCGGGCCGGCACCGATGAGCGCGCCGCGAATCAGCCGCTCCTCGATCGCATCCTTCAGCTCGCCGAGCACTTCGACCAGTTGATCGAAGAAATCGAGAGTTGCGAACAGGGCGCTGCCGTCGCCAAGCCGGACCTGCCCGAGGCGGCCGCATGACCGCGCCGCGCCGCCAATTCGCCAGCGATAACTGCGCCCCGATCTGCCCCGAGGCGCTCGCGGCACTGGTGGAGGCGAACGCGGATCACGCCCCGAGCTACGGCGCCGATGCGTGGACGGCGGAAGCCACGCGCCTGATCCGCGAAATCTTCGAGACCGATTGCGAAGTCTTCTTCGTCTTCAACGGCACGGCGGCCAATTCGCTCGCGCTCGCCAGCCTGTGCGAGTCGTTCGATAGCGTGATCTGTTTTGAGCACGCCCACATCGCCACCGATGAATGCGGCGCGCCCGGTTTCTTCGCGCATGGCACCACGCTCACGCCGATCGCGGGCACGCACGGAAAGCTCGCGCCCGCCGCGATCGTCGCCGCAGCCACCGGCCGCCGTGATGTGCATCACTCGCGCGCCCGCGCCGTCAGCCTCACCCAATCCACCGAACTCGGCACCGTCTACTCCGCCGCCGAGATCACTGCGATCACCACTGCCGCGCACGACCTCGGCCTTGCCGTGCACATGGATGGCGCGCGGTTCGCGAACGCCGTGGCCGGGCTCGGAGTCACGCCGCGGGCGATCACTCACGACGCCGGGATCGATGTGCTTTCGTTCGGCGGGACGAAGAATGGGCTGCCCTTCGGTGAAGCCGTGGTTTTCTTTAATCGCGACCTCGCGCGCCTCTTCGAATACCGGCGCAAACAAGCCGCGCAACTCGCATCGAAGATGCGTTTCCTCAGCGCGCCGTGGGTCGGCGTGCTGCGCGACGGCGCCTGGCTCCGCCACGCCGCCCACGCGAATGCGATGGCCGCGGAAATCGCGCGCGGCCTGCGCGACGAGCCCGGCATCACCATCGCTCATCCGCGCGAGGCGAACGCCGTCTTCGCCACTCTGCCGACTGCCACCGAGGCCGCGTTGCACGCGAAAGGCTGGCACTTTTACTCCGATGTGGACCCCAGCGGCGCCGCGCGGCTGATGTGCTCGTGGGACACCACCGCGGAAGACGTCGCCGAGTTCCTGCGCGACGCCCGCCCGGCATAAGGCGTCATCCACCGACGTGGGAGAGGCATCTTGCCTGTCACCCCGGGCATCTTGCCCGTAACTCCGTGGAGCTACGGGCGAGACGCCCTACGCGACAGGCAAGATGCCTGTCCCACATCATCCAGTGCTCCACGCGGCGGCAGTAAATTCTTGCCGGCAAATCGCCGCGCCCAGCTCTAGTGAAGCCAGTGCGCGGTGCCATTCCCGGTCCCCAGGCACCGCGGAAGCGAAAGAACGGGACCATCTCAGGTTCGTGCAGCCTGCGGATTGTGTGCGATAGACCCGACGTTCCCGATGAAGTCCCTCGCCTGCACCATCTCACTCTTTGCCGCCCTGCTCCCGCTCACGAGCTCCGCCGCTGCGCCCGATTTCAATCGCGAGGTCCGGCCCATTCTTTCGAACAACTGCTTCAAGTGTCACGGGCCCGATGATGGCTCGCGCAAGGCCGAGCTGCGGCTCGATGTGCGCGAAGCCGCGCTGAAGCCCGCGGAATCCGGCGACCGCGCGATCATCCCCGGCGACGTCGCGGCGAGCGCGCTCGTTGCACGCATTTTCTCCCACGATCGCGATGAGCAGATGCCGCCGCCCGCGGCGAAAAAGGAACTCACCGACGCGCAGCGTGACATCCTCAAGCGTTGGATCGCGAGCGGCGCGAATTACGACGCGCACTGGGCTTTCGTCGCGCCGCAACAGGGTCCGCTGCCCGCGGTGCAGCGCGCCGACTGGCCGCGCAATCCCATCGATCAATTCATCCTCGCGCGGCTCGAAGCGGAGGGCTTGCCGCCTTCACCGGAAGCCGACGCGATCACGCTCGTCCGCCGGCTTTACCTCGATCTGATCGGCATCCCGCCGACGCCCGAGCAGGCGGACACCTTCGCTCACGCCGCCTCCACGGATCGTCAGGCCGCGGTGGAAAATCTCGTCGATACGCTGCTCGCTTCGCCGCACTACGGCGAACGCTGGACGCGCCGCTGGCTCGATCTCGCCCGTTACGCCGATACCAACGGCTACGAAAAAGACCGCGCCCGCAGCATCTGGCCATGGCGCGATTGGGTGATCCATTCGCTGAATGCGGATATGCCGTTTGATCAGTTCACGATCGAGCAGCTCGCCGGCGATCTTCTGCCGAAGCCGACGCGCGATCAGCTCGTGGCCACCGGATTCCATCGTAATACGATGCTCAACGAAGAGGGCGGCTTCGATCCGCTGGAGTTTCGCTATCACGCGATGACCGATCGCGTGGCCACCACCGGCACCACGTGGCTCGGGCTCACCGTCGGCTGCGCGCAGTGTCACACGCACAAGTTCGATCCCATCCAGCACCGCGAATATTTTCAGATGATGGCGTTCCTGAACAACGCCGATGAACCCGACCTCGACCTGCCCGCGCCAGACGCCGCCGCGCGGCAGCAACAGCGGGAAGCGGAAGCCGCGAAGCTGCTCGCCACGCTGGCCGGGAAGTGGCCGGTCCCCGCGAACAACGAACCCGGCGCCGCGCCGGTCGAGCAGCGCCGGGCCGCGGCGGTCGAAGCGAAATTTGCCGAATGGCTCGCCTCCGAACGCACTCGCTCGGTGACCTGGAAATCGCTGCCGCCGGTCGCCGCCACGTCGAACTCGCCGCTGCTCACGATTCAGCCCGATGCGTCGATCTTCGGCTCCGGCGACATCACGAAGAGCGACACTTACGAAATAAAATTTCGCGACCTCCCGCCTGGCATCACCGCGCTGCGGCTCGAAGCATTACCCGACGAACGCCTCCCGCTGCATGGGCCGGGAATGACCTACTACGAAGGACCGAAGGGGGATTTCTTCCTCGGCGAATTCACCGTCGCCGCCGACGGGCAGCCAGTGAAATTTGCCAGCGCCACGGAGAGCTACGCAAAGAACTCGATGGGAAAAAATCCCGTCTCCGCCGCGCTTGCCATCGACGGCGATCCGCAGACCGGCTGGTCCGCGAATGGCCGGCCGGGCGAGAGGAGCGAGGCCGTCTTCCACCTCGCCGCGCCACTCGCCGCCGCGCGCGAAGCCACGGTGAAGCTCGTCTTCGGTCGTCACTACGCCTGCTCGCTCGGCCGCTTCCGCATCTCCGTCACCACCGACTCGCGTGGCGCCGAGGCGCGTGATCTGCCAGATGCGATCGGCACGCTGCTGCTCATTCCCGATGCCGACCTGACCCCCGGGCAGCGCGCGAAACTCCACGCCCAATTCCTCCTCTCCGCGCCCGAACTCGCCGACGCCGTCGCCCGCATCCGCGAGTTGCAGAAGCCGCTCGCACCCACCACCACGCTCGTCCTGCGCGAACGCCCGGCGGAAAATCCGCGGCCGACGTTCATCCATCATCGCGGCGAATACCTGCAGCTCCGCGACCGCGTCGAGCCGGGCACCTTCTCCTTTCTGCCGCCGCTCGCCGCGGGCGAAAAACCCGATCGCCTCGCCTTCGCGCGCTGGCTCGTCTCGCCACAGAATCCGCTCACCGCGCGCGTCACCGTGAACCGCCAGTGGGCCATCCTCTTCGGCCGCGGGATCGTGCGGACCACCGAGGATTTCGGCTACCAGGGCGAGTCTCCCACGCACCCCGAACTGCTCGATTGGCTGGCGGTGGAGTTTATGAAACAAGGCTGGTCGTTGAAGAAACTGCACCGGCTCATCGTCACGAGCGCCACGTATCGGCAGGCGTCGCGCGTGACGCCGGAACTGC
This sequence comes from Chthoniobacter sp., assembly GCA_031424375.1. GTDB lineage: Bacteria > Verrucomicrobiota > Verrucomicrobiia > Chthoniobacterales > Chthoniobacteraceae > Chthoniobacter. The sequence goes on from JANPHH010000508.1 coordinate 21,483, forward strand.
TCGCCCGCGATGCGGAGAACCGCTGGCTCGCCCGTGGCCCACGCGGCCGGCTCGATGCTGAACTCGTCCGCGACACCATGCTCAGTGCGGCGGGTTTGCTTTCGCCGAAAATCGGCGGCCCGAGCATCTACCCACCGCAGCAGGAAGGCGTGAGCGAAGTGGCCTACGGCAGCCCGAAGTGGACCGCGAGCAACGGCGAAGACCGCTACCGCCGGGGCCTCTACACCTACACCAAACGCACCGCGCCCTACGCGATGCTCTCCACCTTCGACGCGCCGAGCGGCGAGAGCTGCCTCGCCCGCCGCGACGTCTCCAACTCCCCGCTGCAATCGCTCACGCTGCTCAACGACATCGTCGTGATCGAAGCCGCGCAGGCGCTGGGCAAAGAGTTTGCCGCCGTCGAGGGGAGTGTGGACGAACGACTCGCGCAGCTCTTCCGCCGCTGCGTCACGCGGCCGCCGACGAGCGATGAAGTCGCGGCGCTCGCGAAGTTTTTCGCAACGCAGAAACAACGCTTCGAGGCAGGGGAACTCGATGCCGCGAAAGTCTCCGGCGCCGAGGATGGCGACGCGAATGAACGCGCCGCCTGGACCGCCACGGCCCGCGCAATGTTGAACCTCGACGAAGCGATCACGCGGAGCTGAGCGGCGCGTCTGCGTGGCCGAAGGCGTCGAAAAAAATCCTGTCATCTTGAGCGAAGCGCCGCGTGGTCCGCTGGTGGACGGAAAGGTGGCTGGGGGGAGTGCGGTACGGCGCGCAGTCGAAAGACCTCTCGCATCTCTGCCCGGTGGGCTCCGCACCACCTCCGCCCGCGGATGCAACAGGTCCTTCGACTGCGCTTCGCCCGCTGGCCCGCCTCCGCTCCGCTCAGGATGACAGGTTGTTTTTCGACCGCGGCCTGCTCCCGCGTGGTTCGCCACCTCGGTGACTACTCCGCCACAAACCGCACCGCCCTCACCCGCACCGCACCACCCGCACCATCCGCCGGATCGATCCTCAACCCAATGATCGCCCCGCGATACCCCGCCGAGTCCGCCAGCCGCACGCGATACTCGCGAAAGCTCCCATCGCTCACCGCGTCGAAACGCACCGACCGTTCGCCGCTTGTTCCCGCCGCATCCAGCGTAGACCAAAACACCTGCGGACGCGTCTTCACTCCCTCGAACGCCGCCTCGATCACCAGCACCGGCGCTGCTTCCGCCGCGATGCAAAACCGCGGGCTGATCAGCGCCGGATCGTCCTTGGTCAGCGACACCGTGAGTTCGCCGCGAATCGGCCAACCGGCATCCCGGCAATTCTGAGTGTGCCAGCCCTGCCGGTCGGTCGCGAATTTCCACCCGGGCAAACCTCGCGGCTGCCGTGCCGCGTGGGCGCGAATTTCGTCCACGGTTCCGAGCACCAGGTCGTAGCGGTATTCATGCGTGATGTCGTGATCGAGCAGCTCCTCGCGAATCGGCGCGAGATAGCCGCACGGATTGTCCTTCGGCCCACCCGCCCCGGGTTTGTCGTTGAAGCCGCCTTTCACCGAGACGCAATCGGGATTCCACACCCCGAGTCCCCAGCCGGTGTCGTCCACCAGCGCGCTCCAGTTTTCCGTCGCGAGCCATGAGTTCCACTGCGGCGGCGGCTTGCCTTCGAGCGTCGCGATCGGCTCGCCGGTGAAGGGTCGCGCGCCGGTGTAGCTCACGATGCGATGCCACGGACCATTGGTGTAAACGGCGGGCAACTCCTGCGACCGCGCCGGGTAGAGCGTCTGGTCGCTCCGCGCATTCACGAGCCGCGCGCGCGTTTTCACCGCCGCGCCGTCGAGTTCCAGCCAGCTCTCGAACGTGCATTCGCCGGGGACGTCATCAAGCGGCCATTGCATCGGGATGCACTTCACATAGAGCGCGCGGCCATCGTTGCGATGATCGAGAAGCTGCGAGCGATGCCCGAAGTCGTCGCCGCTCTGGATCGGATTCCAGCCGAGACCTTCCCACGCCTTGCGCGGCTTTTTTTCCCCCACCACGAATGGCACCGGCCCCGCGTAATACGACATCTGGATCTGCCGGCCCCAGTCGAAGCTGTTCACCACATTCACCTCCGAACCCGAGCGCGACAGCCACGTGATCGCACCGCCGAGCGTGAGATCCACGCCGAGGCGGATCGTCCCGTTGTCCAGCCAGCTCATGTTTGGCTCCGCTGCGCTTCGGGCCGGCTCCGCTGCGAAAAGGCGTCCGCTCCGTGCCGCGAGCGCGCCCAGTCCGGCGCCGATGATCTGCCGCCGCGACCAACCACGAAGTTCGTTACCAAGCCGTGTCATCCTGAGCGCAGTGAAGGATCTCGCATGCTCGCCTCACGCTGATTCGCGAGGTTCTTCGCTGCGCTGCCAATGAACCTGCTGGAGTTCCAAAGCCGTTCGGAGTCGCGTGCGCAAGGGGCGGCGAAGTCCACTTCGCCGTCCTCCCGGCGCGTGCAGCGCCACTTCCCTCCCCCGCGCCTTCTTGAGAAGTGGCGCTGCGCGCGTTTGGGGTCGGCGAACTGGAGTTCGCCGCTCCTTGGGCGCCCCCGGTTCATCCCGCGCCAAAAATCACGCCAGCGTGTTCGGTCCCTCAGGATGACACCGTGGAGAGCGCACGGCGCGGTCGCCAACATCGCTTTCACCGCAGTGTCGATTCCGCGCCGACCAGCTCCGGCTTCTTTGCCACGCTGCCCTTGAGCGCGAGCGCCTTCACCTGCTCCACGCCGCCGAGGTCGGCTTGTTTGTAGGCTCCGAAATCGTTGAACCAATACTTCTTCGCCCACTTGTACATCCAGTGCTGCTCGGGGATTTCTTCGCCAGGCAGCCACTGCGAAAAGCGCGGCTCCATCGCGTCGAGTTCCGCCATTGCGGTACCGCGCATCGTCGTGTCGCGGGCGCCGTGTTTGATCACGAGCTGCTTCACCAGATCGGGTCGCTCGAGCACCACGCAGCCGCGGGTGTGTTGCGCGCTCAGGTCGCGGAAGTCTTTCAGGAACGTGCTGTCGCGCATCGTGGCGAAGACCCCGCGCGGGTCGCGGATGTTCTCGGTGGCGAATTGAATGATCGGGCACGGCTCGATGTCGCCGCGCGGATTCACATGATGCGAGATGCCGTTGCTCATCGGACAGAGCGCCTTGCCCTCGCCGTCGTAGTAGGCGTCGATGATCGCGATCGGCACCTTCGCGCGCATTTCCACGACGAAACGCCTCACCCGCACGAGCTGCTCCGGCGTCAGCGCGAGCTGCGGATTCATCTTCGGCCCGACCAGCCGGTAGGTGTGAAACCAGCAGTAATGGACTCCGCGCGCGATCAGCTCGCGCAGCCACGTCTCGGTGCAGAGGTCGTCGATATTCGTCTGGCAAACGCTCGTCGCAACGCCGGTCAAAATCTTCTCCCGCAGACACGCGTCCAGGCCGCGCAAGGTCCGCGCGAAGACCTCCTTCTTCCCCCGCCGCTCGTCGCTCACGATCTCGCGTCCCTCGATGGAAATCAGCGGCGTCGCATTGCCGACCTGCCGCAGCTTTTTCGCGATTTTGTCGGTGATGAACTGCCCATTCGTGAACACCTGAAAGTAAGCATCCGGATGCGCCGCGAGCAGATCGAGCAGCTCCGGGTGCATGAACGGCTCCCCGCCGAGGATGCCGAAGAACGCATTCCCGTGCGCCTTCGCGTCGTTGATCGTCCGGTTCAACGTCTCCAGATCGATCTGCGTCCGCTCCGCCTCCACATCCACCCAGCACCCCTGGCAGCGCAGATTGCAGGAGTTGAGGATCGAGAGGTAAAGGAACGGCGGGAAGTATTCCCCGCGCTTGATCCGCGACTTGAACCGTTCCACCGAGAGCATCCCCTTGATGCCAAAATTCCACGCGAACTTCGCGAGCAGGCGCGGGTCGGTGGTGCGGAGAATGCGGAGGGCGAGCGAGGGAAACATGCGCGAGCCGCGACCGTAGGCCAGCCAGGGCGGCGCGGCAAGGGGAGCGCACCTTGCGGGATGAGAGGAATGCTGGCATCATCCGCGGCATGAGCAGCGTGACCGCCGCACCAACGTATCAGTTTTCCCGCGAGGAATATCACAAGCTGGGCGAGGCCGGCATCTTCCACGAAGACGACCGCGTCGAACTGCTCAATGGAGACATCGTCATCATGGCCCCCATCGGAATCCGCCACATCAAAGCCATTCGCAAACTCAGCAAGGTCTTCCACAAAAAGTTCGCCGACCGCTGCATCGTCGACGCGCAAAATCCCTTGATCATCGACGGCCGTTCCGAGCCGCAGCCGGACATCCTGCTCCTCCGCGCCGAGGCCGACGCCCGCGACACCGCTCCGCTGCCGGAGGACGTGCTGCTGCTCATCGAGGTGGCGGACAGCTCGCTGGTTTACGACCAGACGGACAAGCGCGCCGCCTACGCGCGTGCGCCCATCGCCGAATACTGGATCCTCGACCTGACCCGCAACGAACTCCACGCCTTCCGCGACCCGGATGGTCGCGAATACCGCACCACGCTCGTCTTCCGCGCCGGCGAATCCGTCGCCCCGCTCGCCTTTGCCGACACCCCCGTGGCGGTGAGCGACATCCTGCCGCCGTAGACTGCACGGCGCTTGCCAATGGCGTCTTGCGCACCACGCGCGTAAGCTCCCGCCATGCACGTCGAAAAACTCAAGTATCTCATCTGGGCTGCGGACATGGCCCGCGCCGTCCGCTTCTACCGCGAAGTCTTCGACGCGACGGTGGTGCGGGAAAATGAAATCATGGCCGAGCTGACCATCGCCGGCGGCACGCTGGGGATCCATAGCGGCGGGGAAGGCAAACGCACCTGGACCGGACTGGCATTTCAGGTCGGCGATCTTTTTGCCGCGTGTGATCTGCTGAAAGCGCACGGCGGCAGCGTCCTGCGGCCACCGGAGGATACGCCGGAAGAGCCCGCGCACCTCGCGATGTGCGCCGACCCGGAAGGCAACGAGATCATGCTGACCAAAGCGCGGCACCGATAACCGCGCCGCGGGGCTGCTTGTTTTGGGGTCGATTCTGTGCATGTCGGGCGGCATGAAAGCTTCCCCCTGCGCCTCCGTCGAAATCCTCGAAGATCGCATCGCGCCCGCCGGCGTCGTCGCGGTCACTTACAATGCCGGCACGGCGAACTCACCCTCACGGGCGACGCCTTCGCCCTGCAAATCACCGGCAACGTCACCGCCACACTCGGCGATGCCAACGATAGCGCCATCATCGCGGACGACGGCACGATCGGCGGCAACGTGAACTTCGACCTCGCGGGAGCAGCCGCGGGCAATCAAACCGCCAGCCTGACCAACCGCACGGCACTGCCTGCGGGCCTCACCGTGAAAGGCACGCTCGGCATCATCGGCACCGGCGGCGCTGCGAGCACCGACCTGCTCAACATCGCCAATCTCGCCGTCGGCAAAGCCATCACCGTGAGCATGGGCGCGGGCGAGAGCACCGTGCGGATCGACAACCTGCGCGCCGCCGACACGCTCACCATCGCAACCAACGACGGCGCCGACCGCGTCGATATCAAGCGCGGCAGCCTACTCGAGCGCTTCGTCGGGAATTCGATCGTTGCCAAGCTCGCCAGCATCCAGACCGGCGCGGGCGACGACTCCGTGCGCATCGGCTACCTCAGCGCTGCGAACAACACCGGTGCCGCCGACAGCACCCGCGTGCGTTTCCTCGGCGACCTCACCGTCGATGGCGGCACCGACACCAACTCGCGCAACGACTTCGCCGCGCAGAACGACATCACCGGCACGCTCACGGTCACGAACTTCCAGGCCGCGCTCGTCACGCCATGAGCCGAGTGTGAAAGGTGGCGGCGGGGAGCGTGCCGCCCCCGCTACCCGTCACACGGTGAACTGGAAATTCCCCGCGATGATCCGGCCGGCGACGGCGGCAAGATTAGCGGGCGTGTTTTTCACGAGCACGATGCCGTCGAGCAGGCTGTCGGCGTCACCCGGCCCGGTCCAGGTGCTGGTGCTATCGGTCACGATGAAGTCGGTGTTCAGGTCCGCGCCGATCCGCTTCACGCTCAGGCCGGCGATGACGCTCACGGCGTTCGCGGCGGTGATCGCATTCGCCGCGGGAGCCCCCGCGACGATGAAGCTGATCGCGCTGGCGGTGATCTTCGTGACGCCGCCGTTCTTGGCGGGGTCGGTGGAAACACCGGCGTGCAAACCCTGCGTAGCCGAGTAGCCAGTGCCGGGCGCACCGATCAGGCCGCTGCCGAGCACGGTGAGGCCGGTGACGCTGCCGCCGCTCGCAGCGGTGCCCCCCATGCCGGGCGTACCGGCATTTCCGGCGATGGTCAGCGCGACGTGCGACCCGACGGTGGCGAGGTTCGCGGTGATGCTGGCGCCGTTGCCGGCTTTGGCGTTGGCCGCGAGGCCGCTACCGCCGGGACCGGCGGCGAGTTCCACGGTGTAGGCGGCGATCTTGTTGCCGCTCACGGCGCCGCCCATCCCGCCCGCGACTTCGCCACCGCCGCCCGTGCCGGCGTAGAAGACAGGCGTGGCGCCGACGCCGCGCGAGAGCGAGGTGAAGATGTTGCCCGTGATGCTGCCGGCCACGCCGCCGAGGCCGAACTTTTTTCCATCCGCCGAGACGCCCACGCCGCCGCTGCCCGCGATGGTGGTGGTATCGAGCACGCCGGCCGTGACGATGGATTTCGTGATGCTCCCGCCCGCGCCGCCATTGCCGGCGTCGGTCATATTCGCGCCCGTGCCGCCGCCGCCGCCCGCGCCGATGCTGAAGGACGCGATGCCGCCCACGGTCGCCTTGAGCGCGCTGACCGCGCCGCCTTTTCCACCGCTGCCTAGATCGGCCGCGCTGCCGCCACCACCGGAGAAAATGCTACCCCCGACATTGCCTCCCACGGTGAGGGTGAAGCCGGTGAGGCTGCCGCCCGCGCCACCGCTGGCCTTGCCGCTCGCGTCGCCGCCATTGCCCGCGCCGATCTGCATCGTGCCGACCGCACCCGCGACGGTCATCGCGCTTTTCACGATGCTCCCGCCGAGACCGCCGGGCGCGTTCACGCTCGCACCGCCGCTGCCGGCGAGGAGGCGCGTGACGCTCACTCCGGCCTCGAGGCGGGCAGCGTCGAGGATCGTGCCCGTGTGCGCGCCGCCTTTGCCGCCCGCGCCATTTGCGGAGCTGCCGCCCGTGCCCGCGAGGAGGTCCACGTCGTTGAGGAGTTCGGAAAACGCCGCCTTCACGCCGGTGAACGAGCCGCCCGTACCGCCGAGGCCTTTCATCGAGGCGCCGCCATTGCCGGCGCTGATCGTGACGAGGGTCGTCACCGTGTTGGCGCTGACGAGCGCCTTGCTGAGCGCGCCGCCGTTGCCGCCATTGCCGCTGGTCGCGCCGCCCGCGCCGCCATTGCCCGCGGCGAGCGTGAGATTCGGCGCGTCGGAAATCGCGAACATGACGCCCGTGATCGAGCCGCCATTCGCGCCTTTGCCCGCGCCCATCGCCGCGCCGCCCGCGCCCGCCTTTACCGAATAGCTGCCCGTACTGCCGCCCGCGAAATTCCCCATCGCGATCGAGCCGCCCGCACCCGCGGTGAGCCCCATTCCGCCGCTGCCCGCGGTGACGTTGATGGTGCTGGCCGAGCGCCCGACGCCGAGATTCATGCCGAGCATCGCGCCGCCGCTGCCGCCCTTGCCCGTGGCGGTGGAATTGCCGCCCACGCCGCTCGTGACGGTCCACGCCGACGACTGCCCCGCATCGACGACGACCCCGGCGAGATCGCCGCCCTTGCCGCCCACGAAGGCGCCGCTCGTCACGGTCCCGCCATTCCCGCTGCCGATCTGCACCACGCTGGTGACCACGCCGGGGTTGAAGGTGAGACCTTTCACGCTGCCACCGGCTCCGCCTGCACCACCGGTCGCCGACCCGCCGTTGCCGCCGAAAGCCTTCAGGCTGAAAACGCTGGTCACGTTGACGCTCAGTCCGAGGAGCGAACCACCCGTCCCACCTTTGCCTGCAATCGCGGCCCCACCGAGCCCGCCCGTGATGCTGAGCGGCGTATCCGCAGCGACGAAATTCGCGACCAGTCCGCTGATGGTGCCACCGAGGCCGCCGGACTTGACCCCCGCACCGCCCAGCCCAGCGCCCGCGCCGAAACCGGTGACCGTATCCACCGTGAACCGGGCGTTGCTCAATGCACCACCGGCCCCGCCGATCGCGCCGGTGCCACCATCGCCTGCGTCGGTGATGATGAGTGCCTTGGGGGCGGCGTAGCTGACATTGGCAATCGCCCCACCCGCCCCACCTGCGGCACCAGTTCCGCTCGCGCCACCACTGCCGCTGAAAACCTGCAAGCCACTGCCAAACATGTCCACAAAGGCCTCGCGGCTATCGACCGCGATGTCCGTGGCGCTACCGCCCTTCCCACCTTTGCCCCCGCTGACCCCACCCGCGCCTCCATTCGCCGCGACGGCGTTGGCCGCGCGGATGATGTCGCCCTGGAGCTGGATGAAAGAGACCGCGCCTCCGTCGCCGCCGGCGCCTTTGCCCGCGGCTGCGCCGCCGATTCCGGCGCGATACTCGGCGAGGATCGAGTTGGTGAAACTGCCCGTCACCTGCGTGATCGAGCCGCCTTTGCCGGCTGCTGCGGTATTCACCGCGGCGCCGCCCGACGCGCCGCCCGTACCCGCGCGCAGGCTCAGCGTGTCGAGGTCGCCCGGACCGCTCACCGTCACGGTGCCGATGCTCCCACCCGCGCCGCCCGCGCCCTTGCCATCGGCATCGCCGCCCGCGCCGCCATTGCCGCCCACGAAGTTCGCCGCGCCGTCATTGGCAAAGCTCCCGACGATCGTCGCGCCGAGGATCGCGCCGCCTGCGCCGCCGGGTTTCGTCGTCGCATTCGGACCCGCTGCGGAACCGTTGCCGCCGCGAAGATCTGCTGCGGTCGTCGCGTCGGCGAGCAGGCCGAGATACTTCACATTCGTGACGCTGCCGCCCGGCGCGCCCGCGCCGCTGCCCCCGCCCGCGGTGCCCGCATTTCCGCCGATCGCGGAGAAGGTGAGACCGCTGCCGGAGTTCGTGACCGAGACATTCTGCACCGCGCCACCCGCGCCGCCGCTGAAGCCGTGCGTCGCACCCGAGCCCGCGTAGCCGCCGATGCCAGCCGTGAAAGTGAACGCGCCGCCGCCCGTTCCATCGTAGATCACGTCCGACACGCTGCCGCCCGCGCCGCCCGCGCGGTTCACGCTGCCACTGCCGCCCGCGCCCGCCGTGAGCGCGACGCTTTCGAGCACGCCGCCCGGCGCGGAGAGGAGCTTCATCAACCCGACCGAGCCACCTTTTCCACCGGGCACGATCGAACCTGCGGCGCTGCCCGCACTGCCGCCCGCACCGGCCGTCGCCGCGACCGCGCCGAGGCTGCCGGCGAATTTCACATTCAATCCCGTGACGCTGCCGCCATCGCCCGTCTTGCCTGTGGCGTTGCTCGGACCGCCGGTGCCGGCGTTGAAGACGAACGCGTCGGACGTGCCGGTGATCGTCGCCGTGGTCGTGGTGATCGCGCCGCCCGCGCCCGCATTGCCACTGCCAAACGCGCCGCCGCCGCTGCCCGCCGTCGCCGTGAAGCCGGAGAAGCGCCCGGGCACATTCAGCGTTAGCCCGGTGATGCCACCGCCCGCGCCGCCGACGCCGTTGCTGTTCATCGCGTTGCCGCCGCTGGTGCCGTCGCCCGCGGTGAGGAAGATGTCCGTGTTCACCGCGTCGCCATTGATCGCGAGAGTCGGCGACACGATCGCGCCCCCCGCCGCACCGCTGCCGAGCGTGGCGCCGGTAGTGCCCGCATCGCCGGCGATGATCAGGAAATTCTGCCCGCCCGGCACGTCGCCGATCGCCGCCTTCAGACCCGTGATGCCGCCGCCTTTTCCCGCCGCTGCCGTCGCCGCCGCACCCGCCGTGAGGGCGCCGCCATTTCCCGCGAAGAGCTCGATGTCGCGTGGAAAGTCCGTGCGATAAGTGCCCGCGAGGCGGAACTCCAGACGATCGAACGCCCCGCCCGCGCCACCCGCGGTGAGGCCGGAGCCGCCCGAGCCCGCGGCGAGCGAAAACTGCCCCGTGAAAGTCGTGCCCGCGCCGAGCACGCCATCGGCATCGAAGCCGACATCGCCCACGATGAGCACCTTCGCATTCGCGAAGCTGCCACCCGCACCGCCCGCGCCCTGCATCGAAACACCGCCGTCGCCCGCGTAAAGCTCGGCTTTCAGGATGCGCGAATTCAGCCGCCCGGCCACGAGCTGGAAGCCGCTGAAATCACCGCCCTTTCCCGCCGCGCCGCTGGTCGCCGCGCCACCGTCACCCGTGGAGAAAAAGATGTCGCCGCCGAGCGGGAGCATCGCGATGTCGTCGCCCACTTCCGCGAGCGCCTTCACCGTCACATTCACGAAGCTGCCGCCCGCCCCGCCCGCGCCGCTGCCACTGCCCGCGCCGCCACTGCCCGTGCGCACGTCGAGATTGTAGATCGCCCCGGAGAAAATGAACGTCGAGTCCGTGACGCTGCTGCCCGCGCCGCCGGAGCCGATGGCGCTGCCAATCACCGAGCCGCCATCCGCCGGTGTGATCAGCGCCGAGGCCGTGGTGAAGTTCCCGTTCATCCCGCTCACCACCTTGCTCACGCTGCCCGCCGAGCCCGCGTTGCGCACCACGCCCGCGCCGCTCACGTTGCCGCCCACGCCCGTCTTCAGCACCCACGCCTGATCGGCGGACGAGAGCACATTCACGATGCTGCCGCCGTTGCCTCCACCGACGTTCACATTGCCGACGATGCCGTTACCCGTCTCGATGCGATCGCGCACTCCGTCGGCGAGCACCGCATTCGTCACGCTGCCGCCATCGGTGCCGGCGGCGAAGATCGCTGGCCCGAGCAGCGGCGTCGCGGCGGTCAGTACGGTCGTCGCGCCGTTGTTGAAAGTGATCGCTGCATCGTCGGCCGCCGTGCCAGTGAGGATCGCGACCGCGCTGCCCTCCGCGCCGGGTGCCACCCCGAGCAGCGAGAGATTCGAGATCGAACCGCCGGCGTGCACCGCGCCCGTGACCACGCCGCGCACGAGCAGCGAGGCGATGTTCGCCTTCTCGACGCGGATCGCCTCAAACTGCGGATCGGCATCCGTGTCGAGATACGACAGCCCGCCCGCCGTCGTGTAAGCCGTCGCGATCGAGCCATTCACCCCGCCCTCGATCACGCCCGCAAAGCCGTCGCCCAGCGCCGCGCCGGTCAGCTCGTTGGGTTGAAAGCGACCGGTGAGCGGCGCGGTCATATTGTCCGCGAAGAAGAACATCCCGCTCCCGCCCGTGACCGTGATCAGCGCGAAATCGCCCGCGTCATCCGACGTGTTGTCGCCATTGAGATCGTAGAAAAGCGTGTCGCCCGCATTGAGCACGATCGCCCCCGTTGCGCCGACCACCGTAGCGGATGCGGTGTCATTGGCGTTCGTGCTCGCGCTGGTCGCGATGCCGAGATTGTTGCCATGGAGAAAGAACGACGCCGGGGCGATGCGAGCTTCGAGAGGTTCCGGCCGGGAGCAGGTTTTCATCGGCGCGGAATGTGGCAGCGACGCCACGCGGCGTCACGGCAGATTTCCCTTCGCGATAACGCGCAAACGACGATCACCCGCGGGGCCGTTCCGGCTCAGACCCTCGGCGCCAAAAAAAACAGCATCCGCAGCGCCCCGAGATCGCACTCCACGCGCCCTGGAGTTCGCGAATGCTCACGTCGCCTGTGGTCGTGGCAAGTTCGATCACGTTCGTGGCCGGCGTGAGCGGCGCGGTGAAGTTGAGCGACTTGAAGCTGCCGATGTTCACGCTGCCGAAGCCGAAATGATCGCCGGGCGCTTCGGCGCCACTTGCCACGGCCCAGACGAAGCAGCCCTCTCCGGCGCCGAGCGGCAAATGATCTTAGTCCGCTGCTCAAGCTATCGCGAAAAGCACGTCAGCGAGCCCCGGAAGCCGTGCAATCCGCCCCGGAAGCCGTGCATCCTCCTCCGGAACCCCGCCAAACCGCCGGGAAAGCCGCCCAGATCGCCCCGGAAGCCCCTCAAACTCGCCCGGACGCAGGACAATTCCCTCCGGAACGACTCCAGATCGCTCCCGAACGTGTCCAAACCGCTCCCAAACACCTTCAAACCCGGGCCGAAGCGCCTGAGACGCCCGCGGAATCAGATCAAATTGCCCCGGAACCTCATCAGAGCGGCCCGGGAGCGAACCGGCGATGAACCCGGCGCGGTGCTAGAAACCCTCGCGGGGATTCTCAGTGCCGAGCCGATCAGTGTCACGCGCACCGCCTCCCGCAGACCGTGGAATTGATGGGCTACTTGGATTTGATCGCACTCAATCATCGAACGGGTCACGCTTCGCTTCGCGTTCAGTCTGTCGTTCATAGTGTTCAGCGAACTCACGCATAGCAGTCGCAAACCGCGTGTAGCCTTTGGAATCGAGAGCTTCCGCCTTATCCCGATTATCGCTGGCGAGTTTGCGCTCTGCTTCCCCATGAGTGAACCCGTGAACCCCACGATCGTTGAAGAGCTGGGTGGTGAATCCTGAGCGCATATCGCCCGTGTCGCGAAAGTTCAACGCTGCGGCAACCGCGTTGTGAATCCACAGTCCGTCGGGGTCCGGAGGAGCACAGGTTAAAACATGGCCAATCTGGACCTGAGCAACTTCTGCATGCCCTGATTCTTCTGTTATCCTCCGTGCGTCATTGAGCCACGTATTAAATGCTTCTGCGCTGAACGTCTCATTATCCTGTATACCGGGACAGCGCTTCCATTCTGTAAGAAGGCGGTATGCGTTTGTGGCCAGATGCTTTTTATGTTCATCAGGCTCTTCGGATTCGTCCTTGCTGTTTTTTTTCGACCGAAAAACTAGTCCAATAGCTTCCGCGAAAAATGCGGGATCAGACGCTAGCCGCCTTTCGAGAGTGACAGGTGACCCAGACGAAAACCGATCCAGCCAAGGAAGGAAATTCCATTCGATCCGGAATAGCGCATCTTTGTCGGAAGTCTCGGATTTTTGCAGCCGTTTGATCAATTCAACAGTCCGATAGTTGTCTAACTCCGCTACTCCTCGCTCACTTCCTAGGACAGCCAGAAGAGCACGGGTCGCTAAAGATTCATCGAACCTCGCGTTGTCATCGGCCGAGCGTGCGGCGCACATTACTGCAGCGCCTTCGCGACCGAATTCGAGCAGTTTTTCAATCGCAACCGTCAAGTCGCGATCTGCACCGTAGGGATTTACCTTTGCATTTTTCCAATACAGCGCTTCGTGAGTGTCGGTTAGGCTCGTTGATACCCTTTTCCAAACCTCCTCTTCGAAAGGGAGGAGCGTTAGGAACTTGGCCCGACGCTCCGGAGACAAGTCTCGCCCAAGAACTGAATCAACCCAGTCGGTCTTGAGTTTCCAATATCGTGCCCAAATGAATCCGGCGACGACTCGAGCTACTGAGTCGTCTCCAGAGTCGATAAGGGATGGCAGTATCGAAATTTCTATTTCATTGGATGCGATAGCCCCAAGTGCCCCACCCACTTCGTAAGGTGCGGCAACTTTCGCGGCAAATTGCAGAGCTGCCTCGATTCCCCCTTCACCAAAAATTTCAGAAATTGCTTGTTGGCGTGCCTCGTTGAGGCGCTTTTGTTGCTCTTCGTAGTCTCCCTTTTCGTCATATAGGTCAAAATCCCTGCCGCCGAAAAGGTGATGATATTTGAATGCGGGCGAGGTGGGTGCGAGCGCTTGAGCAGTTTCCGCGATTCTATTGACCGCATCTTCGGGCATCGCCCAATCAGCGTCTGAGAATTTCCGGTGTTTCCTAACTAACTGATCGAGATTTTCCCAAAGAGGCAGGCGGTCTGCCTCTGGCAATGAAACGACAGCGTCTGAGGTCAGGTGCTCAAGCAAACCGTCGTATGCTGCCTTCGGTAAATCGGACAGTCTTTCGATAAGCTCACAGAGCTTTCCTGAATCACTTTTCGCGAGGATGACGGCGAGGTCAGTATAGTCGGTGATCTGCTCCCAATATTCAGTCCTTAGCACACCGTCTTTCCAATCCCGCGGGATGAAGTCACGCCAGACAGGGCGATGACACCCACTGGTGAACCCGTGGTTGTGCGGTAGCAATGCCAAGAGTAGCTTCCAGCCCACCGCGGGCTGCTCTCTTATCACGGCCTCAATAGCCGATTTACGTTTTCGAAATGGCGCTGTGGTCTGCACATGCCACGGCAAGAAAATGTCCGCCAACGAGTTCGAAGGGCGATTCGCCCAGTTCCCACCAGGATCGAACGATGCAATATCCGCGAGAATAACCGACACGCGAGAGAGAAATTCGGGACTCCACGCCAAGGTTTCTAGTGCCCAAAGGAGCCCGCTCATATAGTTCCAACCGCCCAATCCGCCCCGTCCTTCTTCCGTAAAGATCTTGTGGAATGGCGTATTGCCTAGATCGAAGAGGACAGACTCTACCGCATCGAGAAATTCGTCGGGCGCAGCTTCCGCCAAAAGGGGCATAAGCGAATCCAGGCTGGCCCACCTATCCCATTCCGCTTTGTTCAATAAACTGCGCACCACTAGAATCGCAGTGACCACTGCTTTCCCATCGCTGCATGATGACAGCGCCTCCGAGCGGCTCCCCATTAGCGCAAGCGTTTCAGCGATTCCGTTTCGAATCAAGATTGAGTGTGCGAGCACCTTATCGTGAATGCTTGCGGCGTAACGCTCTTCCTTGGGAAGATCAAACTTGGGGTCACGTTCGCCTAACACAGCAACTGCCGTCTCCTGAAATCTATCGAGATCGCCATCGGTGATTCGACTCCCGAGAGAATCCCACGCTTCACCGCGGGCAACAAACCTCCATTTTTCGTTATGCTGAATCAGGGGAGAGTCCGAGCGAAGCGTGTCAGGCCTCAGAATCTCGATCCACTCCCCATACCCTTTTCCCAGCAACATCTCCATTGCGGAGCGATCTGCGGGGTTTGATCCGTCCCATTTGCCCACGAACCCCGCTTGCGCGATTAGAGCCGCATTCCCCCACGTGGCGTATGGGGGAAGAGTTCCATAGCCTCGCAAATGGCGGCGCAGTGCAGAAATGCGGTCACCGCCAATTCGCGCTAGTTCTCGGGCCCGTGTATCGGGGAATCCTGATTCTTTGAGAACGGACTCTATTTGTGCCTGCGAAGGACTTCGTAGCTTAAGGATTTCCGGGTTGTTCCCAGACCAGGCTCCACAAAGCGGCACCACCACAGCATGGCCCTTCCGACGAGCGATTGTCTGAAGCGCGGCTCCTTCCTCAGTTTCCAAACCAAGGCGGGATCAGCGACCAGAACGTGCGCGGACCGGGTTTCAACGATGCTCCGCCACGCTTGCTCGTCGCTTATGTAAAGACACCGATTGCTGAAGAGCTGCGATGTGTCCCTGTCCAATCCCGCCAAGAAAGCTGAGACGAAATCAGCGACATCTTGGGGGCTCTCAGCGAAGAGCAAAAGAACCTGCGTCTTTCCTTCGAACAATGCCTGCAACGCCTCACATGCCGCAGTCCTTCCGGCGGTGAAAAGCTTTGGCGGGAAGGGCGGATCGTCAGCCGTGCGCTCCGAAACAAGGTCGTCCCAATGTTCGGTTGCGGTCGATAGCCCTCCGAGTTTCGCCGTCAGTGGAATTTTTGTGGCCATCCACTTCCCGATTGCTGGATATTCTCGTAGCCAGTCCGCCAGTTTTACGCCGTCGATCACGCGAATCAGCCTCCATCCTGTATCTTTCCTTCGTTCTAACCACTTCGCCTGCTCGGGTTCGTTCCACCCCGCTGATCCCGACGAGCGCGGAGTCACGAAGACGAATGAAGAATCCGCACGTTCTCCATCATCAATTTCCTCGGTTCGTTTTTTGAAATCATCGGTCGCCTTGCTCTGCGGATCGGCCCCAGTTCCAATTTCCCAATAAGACCTCCCTTTCGGGACAAACTCTCGAAAACCATCAACGGTTTCAACAAGTCCATCTTTTCCCGACTGGTTCACGGCATCGCCGTAGGGAATTCTACAGACTGCGAGATCGGGGCAGGATTGCTTTACCAGCCAATAAATCAGTTCGGGGATTACCGACTGGCTGTCTCTTGTGGGAGCGTAACGATCTAGGTCGCCGGCTTGAACAATGTGGGTGTGATCCATTGGCTGAACTTTCTATAACAGGTACATCGGGCCTAATGTCGCTTTCGAATGGTCGGAAGACAATTGCTGGGAGGCAGACATGATGGAGAAACCGCTTCCGGGTGGATCGCCGCGCCGGGCTTGAAGATCGTGAGGAGGATAGAGGGCTCGAGTGGCATTGATCAATCCTGAAGTGGCCCGTCCGCTGGTTGCGCGCTTTTTAGAAACGCAAAAATGGGTTGTTTCCGCCCGCGTCTTTTGATTGTTTCGCAGCAACAACCATCCGGAGCGAGGTGAACCCTGTCGGGCGTCGCGCGGGGCTATACGCGCTGCCCCATCTTCGCGAGCAGCGCCGCGCCTTCGCTCCAATCGACCTCGTGCGGCAGGCGTTTTGATTTCGCGGCGAGCGCGGCGACCACGCCCGCGGCTTCGCCCATGCCCACGGCATTGCCGGTGACGCGGTAGCTGGCGTGCGCGATGAAGTCGCCGCTGATGCAGCGGCCGGCCATCATCAGGCCGTCCACGTCTTTCGCGATGAGCGCCCGGAGCGGAATGTCGTAGGGTTTCACTTTGATGCCGGCATTCGTGTAGGCGGCGGTTTTGTTGTGGTCGGCGGTGAGGGCGTGGATGTCCACGGAGAAGGTCGGGCGCGTCACCGCGTCGTCGAAGCGCGCGCCGTTGATCAGGTCGTCCTTGTTCACGGTGTAGCGCCCGGCGATGCGGCGGCCATCGCGCACGCCGATCTGCTCGGCGGTGGCGGCGATTTGCAGGCCTTCCCACGGCCCGCCGGTCTTGCGCAGCGCGTTGACGATCTTGTTCATCTCGCCGCGCGCGCGCACGGTCGCCTCGGTGACTTGCGCCGCATCGAAGGGCTTGATGCCAAACTCGTGGTTCATCATCACGAGCAGCAGATTGTCGCGCACCTGCCAGAGCGTCGGTGCGCTGTAGCTCGGTAAATGGCCTGCGGCTTTGATCGTGGCGAGGAAGTTCTTCTTCGAGACACCATCGTGCGCCGATGGATCAGAGCGGTGGATGAACTCATCCAGCGCCGCAGCGTCCTTGCAGACGAGCAGCGCATTCAACGACATCGGCTGACACGGGCACTCCTTCGTTTCACCGAATTGAAAGTCGCACCCCGCGAGCGCGCCGAGGTCGCCGTCGCCCGTGGTGTCGATGAAGACCGGCGCGCGCCACGCCTGCCGGCCGCTCTTCGACTCCGTAACGATAGTGCTCAGCCGCCGCCCCTCGCGATACGCCGCCGCGACGCGGGTGTGAAACTGGAACTGCACGCACGCCTCCAGGCACATCTCTTCCAGCAACAGCTTCATGCCCTCCGGCTCGTAGCAGATGCTCTTCTGACTCGTCCCGCGCCGCACGCCCGCTGCATCCAGCCGCGTGAGCAGCTCGCGCGCAAATCCGGTCTTGTCGAAATCCAACAGGTAGCCGAGCAGCCCCGCCGTCCACACGCCGCCGAGACAGCCGCGCCACTCGAAGAGCCGCACCTTCGCCCCCGCTCGCGATGCGGTGATCGCCGCGGTCACGCCGGCCGGGCCCGCGCCGCAGACGATCACGTCGGCATCGGTGTTCAGCGGCACTTCGCGTTCGGGTTCGGTGAAGAGATTCGCCCGCGCGGATGGCGCGGCCTCGGCGGCGAGGAGTGAAGGAGCGGCGGCCGCGCCAAACGCGGCGGTGCGGAGGAAGTGGCGGCGGGAGGAATTCATGGCGTGAAAAGTCTGGTCGGTCGGGACAAGTGCGCAACCGGCCAATCCCTTGGGTATCTTCCCGATCCGCCCGGACTTCAGTTTTCCCAGATCCGGAGGCGAAAATACTGCCGCTCACCGATCCGCGGGCCGGTGAAGGTGATCGCTCCACCGGCGTGCGGCAGACCGGCGTTTCCGGGCACGTTCCAGAGCGACCAGGTCTGCAGGTCGCTGGACGTTTCGACTTGGAATGACCGATTGGCCGGAAGGCTGAAGTTCAACCAGATATTCGAACCGGGCAGACTGAGCCGCGGGTTGAGGAAGCTGCCGCCGCTCAGTGGACCGGTGCCGGCGAGAAACTCGTGCTGATTGATCCGCCCATCCAGGTCGGCGTCGAAGGCCGAGTAGCCCTCAGGAGAAACGGCGGAGCCAAACTGCGCAAGCCGCCAGTCATTGTAACTCTGCCGCAAGGGGAGCGCTTGATTGATCCACTCGGTGAGCAATGCGATACCCGAAGAGTCGAGTTCATTGCTGCCCAGCGGCGGCATGCGGGTGAAGCCGTTGGTGGTCGCGACCCGATTGAGGACGATCGAATGAGTTGGATCGCCGGGGACGATGAGTTGGTTGTCGGGATTGCCGTTGTTATTGGCAGCAGCCCCGCGAATAAGTCCGGTCTGTGCGAGGGCGAGTTCGGGACGACCATCCCAACTCCCCGCCGCCGTGCCGCCGGCGTGATGGCAGGTGGCGCAATTCACGGCGAGATAGGAACGAACGCGGTCCTCGACGGGGAATGCGGTTTCGTCCGGTCGCAGATGGCGCGGCAGCAGGTTGGTGGATTCGGGAGTATTCGTGAAGTAACCACCGACCCGCAACAGGTCGATTTGGTTTCCGACAAAGCCATGGATGTTATCGGTACGATTGAGTTGCCGGCTATTGAATGAAAGCCCATGACCGGCTTGCGAAGAATGGCACGAGAGGCACTCCGCACGGCTGGGGATGCGATAGTTTTGCACGCGGGGATTTCCGTTCTCGATGATATCGATCGGAAAATTCTCACCGGCATCGGCGACAAGGGTCGCTTCGGTCTGGGCCGCATTCCAGCGATAACTCACGCCATAACTTCCCGTGGCATTCTTTACCAGCACCCGCGTCTCGATCCTTCGCGCCGTGGCCGGATTGTTCCGCGTCGTTTCCAAGTCGAAGTGTTTCACCCAGATCATTCCATTTGGATAAGTCCACGCCCCATTCCGCGACCAGGTCATGTCGCTCGCGTCCGGAACGATGAACCAACGGCGTTTGATCGCGTAGTCGCTCCAGAAGGAAAGATTCGGAGTGTAGGGCAGCAGGCCGGGCGCGGGGGAGAGGGTCGTCACGTCAGCAAAAAGCCCCGTGGCGCTGAGCGTCGCCGGGAAGCTCGTATCATCCGCGCCGCTCGTCAGTCGTAGGATGCGGCTGTCGGCGATATCGACCAACAACACGTCGCCGTTCGAAGGATCCGCACCGAAGGCGACGATCCCACCCTCACCGGTGATGCGCTGCACATCCACAGCGCCACCGCCCATTCGGTGCAACGCGGAGATATCACCCGTGAGGTAATCCGCAAAGATATAGGCGCCGGTGAGCGAAGGGATCCGCGTGCCGCGATAAACCACACCGCCGGTGATCGAACGGCTGTAAGCTCCCGGAACGGCGTTTCCATATTGATAGATCGGATCCACGCCGACGAACCCCACCGGCGCGCGCCACATCTGCGGTCCCGCGCCCGTGCCTTCGCGGAATGACCAGCCGTAGTTCCCGCCATTCGTGATGATATTCACTTCCTCATAGGTCACCTGACCTACATCGCCGCACCAGAGTTCGCCCGTCACCGAGTCGAAGGAGAAGCGCCACGGATTGCGCATTCCGACCGCATAAAACTCGGTGCGCACATTCGCCGCGGGCAGGTTCACGCCATTGAAAGGGACGGTCGCGCCGGCGGTTACGAAAGGGTTGTTCGCCGGCACGGAGTAGCGGGCGATGCCGGCATCGCGCGGGACGGAGGCGTGGACATTCGGCTCGGGATTGCCGGGCAGCTTGTCCACGTCGATGCGCGCGATCGCGGAGAAGAAATCGAGATCGATCCGCTGGCTCACCTGCCGCGAATCATTCTGCCCGCCCCCATCGCCGAGCGAGATGTAAAGATAGCCGTCGGGGCCAAAGTGCAGGTCGGTGCCGAGATGGAAGCCATTCACGTCCCGTTGCTGAATCAGCACGAGTTCCGACGCTGGGTTGGCGGCGTTCGGATTGCCCGGCATCGTGGTGAAACGCGAGATTCGGAAGTAATCCAACCCCGACACGCGGGCCGAATAGAAGAGATAGAAATGGCCATTCACCGAATGCTGCGGATGGAACGCGATGCTCATGATGCCCTGATCATAGGTGTCACCGATCGACTCCTGAACTCGACTGGCAAGCAGTCCCGCAAGGTCGAAAAACATCGCGGAAGTAGGATTCGTTGCCGCGACGTTCGGAATCATCCGCACCCCATTGCGTCGCTCGACGACGAAGAGCCGCTGCGCGTCGCCCGGTACGGTAGCGACGCAAATCGGCTGGTCGAAGGTTAGCCCGCTGAACGCGGGGGTGACGGAGAAGGTTGTGGCGGGGGGGATGGCCGGGACATTGAGCGTGGAGTTCGGAATCCGTATTTCGGTCGAAAAGCTCAATGTCACCGCAACGGGGGCACTGAAACCGACCGCGCTATTTGCCCGATAAGTGAAGCTGTCGCTCAGCGGAGATCCGCTGGTGTGCGAATACAGGATGCGACCACTACCATCCGGGACTGCCGTTCCGAACTGCGGCGACTGCACGACTTCCACCGTCGCCGGGTTCGCGCCCGATGCGTCATTTGCGAGCACATTCACCCGCACCTTCTGACCCGGATGCAGCGTCGCGCTATCTGGCTGGAGCACCGGCGGAGCGAAGGAGGGATCCGGTCCCGCGGCCAGGCTGGCCGAGACTTCGCCGGGCGTGAACGCGTGATCGTAGATTCGCACCTCGTCATAGGCGACGCTCGCGTTCGAGAGGATGTTCCACTGCGAGCGGCCGAGCCAGTTGTTCACGTCCTCGATTTCATTGAGATGAAACGGAACGGCACCCGACCCGACCAGCACACCATCGCGATACCATGAGACCGTGCCGCCGGTGACCGTATCCTGAAAGGTGAAGACGTAGTGGTAAGTCGTGCCCGCCGTCGTCGGGAGCGCCGAATCGAGATAAAGCGGGCTGCCACCATTGATGCGAGCCGCGAGCCGTTGCGAGTTTAGATTCGTATCGCGGTTGATCAGCAGCGCGAGACCATCGCTCGTCTCGGAAGTCGGCGGAACCGCTGCGGTCGTTCCCGTCCACTCACCCGGCGCACCCAACCCGTCGCCCGCTGTGTTCATTCGCCCGAAGTCGAAGAGCGGCTGGAAAAACCGTGCGGCCACGGGCGCCGCCCAGATTTCCACCGTGAGGTTTGTCTTCGATGACACGACCCCGTTCGGCAGGTCCAGGTAGGCCGCGATGCCGGGCTCCGCGGTTCCGCTCGTGGTGTTTCCGGGAAGGGTGACGCGGGTGCCGTTTTGGGTCGCTCCGATGCCCCGCACCGTCATCGGTAATGACTCGATGCCGTCACTCATCACCGTGCCGGTCGGGACCGCGCCCGCGGCTCCGGAGAATGACCAGCGATGTCGGATCGCAGCGATCGAGGGTGACGCCGGGAGCAGGATCGCGCCGGCGACGAATGCGGCGGCCAGCGACGGACATTTCATGCGAAAGAGATGGCTCATACTCCGGATCTACGCAAACCCTCGCGGCGCCGTTACAAGCCCGCTCGCGACGCGGCCAGTTGCGGGATTCTGCTTGGTTCGAGGAACTGCCGCGCTTTTCCGGCCAAGAGTTCGGCGGCGCTCGCGCGCCGCCGATTCTCTGCCGACTGGATCCCCCGGGTCTGCCGTTAGAGGACGCCCGGCGTTTCCCGCGTGTTGTTGATCTCGTTCGATTCGACGACCGCGTTCGCCGCATCCACCACATACTTGTTGTTGAACTCCGTCACCTTCGGATCAATCGCGACCTTGATGGTCGAGGCTCCTTTGGCCAGTGGAGCGATGGCGATGGTTCTGAAGAGGGTCCAACTTTCCCCGCTCCAGTAGTAGCAGCGCAAGACGCAGGCCGGCGCGTTGGCCGAACCAATGTTTCTCATCGTGATCGTCGCGAGATTGCCCGCTTCGGTCACTTTGGTGATCGTGAGGTCGGGTTTCCGCGCGGCTTGTCCCGGCCTCGTTCCCTGGATGGCGTCGGGAATTTCCGGCCCGAGCGGAATCAACTCGTCGGCAGGAATGTGATCCCATTCGGGCGTGTCATGCAGTTCCGGCCGCAGGTTCGTGCGGTTCTTGAACACGGCAAACTTGCGGCCCGCGAGGTGGAACCGGCTGTAAAGGGGTCGAGCGACCCGCACCCACTTCGCGGCGGTCAGCGGCTGGTACTCGCGAAGTCCCACCCGTTTGTCACCGACATACAGGCGTCCGCCATTGTCGACATCAACCGACAGGGCATTCGTGACGCCCGGGAGGAGGACTCGGGAGAACGACATCGGGATCGAGTTCGAGGCACCCGTTGCAGGATGCGCGTAGGTGGCTTGGATGACCTGGCCGTTATCCAGCGCGGCGACGACCCGGCTTTGCGGTCCGCCCCACGCGACGAGTGAGCGCACTCCCTGCACTGGAGCGGATCCGGTCAGGACATAGCCAGCCTTCACCCGGAGCGTCGAGGGATCGATGGCGAACAGACGCCGGCCGCTGCCGGACATCACGATGATCTCATGAGTGTCATGATTGTAAGTGGCTGCTTCGATCCGAGTGCTCACCACTTCCCGTGGCAGTGGAACGCTCGCGATCAACTGGGCAGTCTGGGCCGGAGTTTCGAAATGCAGAATCTGCTCCTGCCCGACCACGAACACCGAGTGCCCGTAACCGAGGACCAGGGCGAGTGAACTCGCCGGGACGGTGGCGATCGGAATCGCTTCGGTCGATGGTCGCGAACCTCGCGCATGCGGCACTCGCACCAATGTCTTGCCGCCGCCCACCTTCTCCAGCAGCGCGAGACCGCTGTGCAGTTCGGGGTGGGGCACCACACTGAGCATCCGGGTGTCGGACGGGAGGTGGAACGGCACGGGCTGCGCATCTTTCACGAATCCTAACTTGTTATTCGCAAACTGAGCCGCCACTTCGACTTCGCTGTAACTCATTCCCCCGGGAGGATAGAGCGCGTAGAATCCATCGATGATCCGATACCGGCCGTCATCCGGCGGCGGGTTGATCAGCGAAGTGACAGGATAGATGTCGAACACGCCGTCGCCGTCGAGATCGCGGGCGATCTCAATGTTCTCTGCGGTCGTGGCATCGACGGAGGTGTAGGGCGAATTGGAGAATAGATTCCCGTCGTCCGGCGATCCGGGATTGCGATAGCGAACCTCGCGTGGCCCGAGAATTGAGTTACTATCCGCCACCGCACGCTGGAGCGTGACGCAGTGGCCTTGCGGTCGCGTCGTGAGGAGTGGAATGCCGTTCGGTCCCGCCTCGGCTTCGTAGCGTCCATAGCAGAAGCTAACCACGGCGCCGCCCGCCGCGAGATAGGCGCCGTCATCGATCACTGGCCAGTGTCCATTTCCCTTTGGAAAGGCGACGAACACCATTTCATCCATCGATGAATCAGCGAGCCATTGATTCGCACCGGCGAAGACCCCGCCATGGGTGCCGGTATCATCCGTTCCCATCAGTACCCCGAGGTCGCGCACATACTCGGTCATCTCCGCATGACGCGCCGCGCCGGACCACAGACCTGCGCCCGGCAATAAGTTGGGAAACCCAAAATTCGCGGCATAGGCGAACAGGTTCATGATTGAGGTGGGTGCACAATGCACGCTGCCGTTCTTCGGGAGGAAGGCGCGCTTTTGATCGATGTCGGGCATGAACTCGACGGCGTAGCTGAAATTCCCCGGACCGGTGTAATCGGCGATCGTTACATCCGCCGGAAGCGGAGTGATGCCAGCTCCCAGAAGCAGGCCGGTGATGAGGCCGAGCGCATTCACACGGCGCACGGCAGTGGTGGTGGATAGATGTTTCATATGTTTTTGTTGAGACAGATGCTCACCAGTCTCTACGCAATCCCGGCCTGGCTTGTTTCAGCGGGTGGCGCCGCCGCACCTGACCGACGCGTTTCTCCGATTCCGCGGTTGGATTTCCGTGGTGCGTGCCGGAACATCGGGTTGATGAACTGTCCGCAACGTCATGGCTGATTCAGATCCGCGGGTCGCGCGGGTGCGCAGCGCCTTTGAAGCGACGCTCACGCCCAACAGTGCCGCCGGGGCGTGGACGCCTCCGTTGCCCGAGGCGCTCGCCTCACTGTTTCCCGGCTACGAGATCGAGACGCTGCTCGGGCGCGGCGGGATGGGGGCGGTGTATCGGGCGCGGCAGAAATCGCTCGATCGTCTCGTCGCGATCAAACTTCTGCCCTTCGACCTCGGCGTGCAGGAGGATTTCGCCGAACGGTTCCGCCGCGAGGCGACGGCTCTCGCGCAGTTGAGTCATCCGCACGTCGTGCCGGTCTACGATTTCGGTCAGGCGGATGACGGCCATTTTTTCATGGTCATGGAATATGTCGCCGGGTCCGACCTCGCGGTGCGGCTGCAACGTGGTCCCATGCCGCCCGCGGAAACCATCGCGGTGGTGCGGCAGGTCTGCGATGCGCTGGAGTTTGCCCACGCGCATGGGGTGATCCATCGCGATATCAAACCGAGCAATATTCTCCTCGATACCGACGGCCGGGTGAAAGTCGCGGACTTTGGCATCGCCCAGCTCGCCGGGACTGAACTGCGCACGACGCTGACCTCCGCGGGTATGCTGCTCGGCACGCCCGAATATGTGGCGCCGGAACAACTGCGGCCCGATGCAGTCGTGGATCAGCGCGCGGACATCTTCAGCGTCGGCGTGATGCTTTACGAAATGCTCACCGGTCAGCTCCCGCGTGGCGTGTTCCGTCCGCTCGCCGAACTCGTGCCCGCCGCGCGTGGGCTCGATCGCGTGATCACGCGGGCGCTGCAGAGCGAACCGGCTCTTCGGTACCCGGCAGTCCGTGATCTCCGCGCGGCGCTGGATGAAGCTCGTCTGCGACCGTGGTCGAATCGCTGGCGGGTTGCGGTCCCGGTGCTCGCCGTGGTCATGGCGGCGGCGGCATGGCAATGGCGACCGGGGACGCCGCCCGTTCCGGCGGCAGCGCCCTTCAGCAATAGCCTCGGGCAGCGATTCCTTCCGGCCGGCACGCCGGGGGTGCTCTTGTGCACCACGGAGGTCCGGGTGCGCGATTTCGCGGCCTTCGTGAACGCCCGTCAGTTGCCCGTCTTTCCTTCGCCCACGTGGGTAAATTTCCTCGGCACCGAAGAAGGCTGGAAGAAGGTGAGCGCCTCGTGGAAATCGCCCGGATTCCCGCAAACCGACGACCACCCGGTGGTCGGTATCACGCGGGATGAAGCGACCGCGTTCTGCGAATGGCTGACCGAACACGAACGTGCCTCCGGGCGCATCGGCGGGAATGATTTCTATCGGCTGCCGACGAATACGGAGTGGAGTGTCGCCGCCGGACTCGCAGCCGATACCCCATTTCCGAGCGGACGCTATCCGTGGGGCGCCAGTTATCCCCCCCGCGCGGGTGCCGGAAATTACGCGAGCGCAGAAATCCGCGAGGCCGGAGGCAGTCACGCCAGGCTGCTGGTCCTCGACGGTTATCGTGACGGTTATGCCTTCACCGCGCCGGTGGGGAGCTTTCCGGCGGATGCGCGCGGGCTGCACGATCTCGGCGGCAACGTCTGGGAGTGGACCGACGACCGCTCGGGACCCAAGGGCACCCTGCGCGGCGGAGGTTGGTCCGATACTCAATCGGACAAGCTCGATTCCGCCCGGCGGATCTCCCACGACACCGACTTGCGCTGCTACACGTTCGGTTTTCGCGTGGTGTTGGTGCAAAAATTCGCCGCGACCCCCGGGAAGCCTTGAGGTATCGGTGGTTCGATGTCGCAGATCGTCACGATACCTTCCGCTTTCTGCGCCACTCGCTGGAGCCTCGTGGTGCGCGCCGCCTCACCGGCTGAACCCGCCGCGCGGGCTGCGCTCGAAGAACTTTGCCGGCTCTATTGGGAACCGTTGCGCGCTTTCGCCTGCCGCTCCGGTCTCCCGGCCGCAGATGCGGAAGATGCCACTCAGTCCTTCTTCGCGGAGTTCCTGCGCCGCGAGCGGTTCGCCGCCGCCGATCCGCAGCGGGGACGACTGCGGACGTTCCTCTGCTCGTCGTTTGCCAATCATCTGCACGACCTGCACCGGCGAAACTCCGCGCGGTTCCGCGGCGGTGGACAAATTCACGTCGCGTTGCAAACGGACGAACAGGAGGACTTTCCCTCGCTCGATCCCGCCGACCCGCACCTTCCCGCCCGCGAGTTTGACCGCGCCTGGGCGCTCATCACCATGGATGCCGCCGTCGCGCGGCTCGAGGCGGAACTCGCCGCCAAAGGCAAGGGCGGGACCCTCGCGCCCTCCCGCGCCTTCCTCGGCATCGATGCCGGCGGACACGACGACTACGCGGCCACGGCTCGCGAGTTGAAGGTGAGCGAGGGAGCCGTCCGGGTGAATGTCTGCCGCCTGCGGAAACAATTTCGCGACGCCCTCTTCGCCGTCATCGCGGACACGCTCGATGATCCGACCGAGACGAACATCCGTGCGGAAGTGCGCGCCCTCATCGACGCGCTTGCCGGGTAGCTCTCTCTCGGGGACACCGCCGCTGCCGCCCGCGCTGTGGCCATCCGATCCGGGACGTGACCGTGCGAAATCGTTCAACGCGCTGGGCAACTCCCGATCGCGCTCGAACCCGCTTTGTCCTCGCCGCAGCCTCCGCCCATGTCCATTCCCGGTCGTTTCCTGCTCCTTGCCTTTGCCGCGAGTCTCGCATCCGCCGCTGAGCCGGGCCGAACCCCGATCGCGCAGCTCTTCCCGACCATCCCCGGCGGGCGAGAGTGGTCGGCGCAGTGGGAAAAGGCGCGGACGATTCCCGCCTACACGATCGATCCGGAAGACGCGGCCTTTCGCAATGAAGAGGGCGAGCTGCGCCTCGCGGAAGGCATCGCCAGGGCGCCCGCCGGGATGACGCGGCTCGTCGTGCTCACGCCGAAAGACGCGGCGGGAAAGCCCGTGCGTCCGCTTTGGCAGAATGTCGAAATGACCATCTACGCCCGGCGCGGCAGCGAGACGCAGACGCTCGACTACCAGGCCTTTTACCTCTCTGCACGCAGCGGCGAGCGGCACAACGACGACGTGCCGTGCGAAGGCACCAGCTACCACGCCACCGCGCGCTTCGATGGAAAGTGCGGCTTCAAGAAAGAACTCTGGCACCCCGGCGGCTACACCCAGCTCCGGCCCGACCCAGCGCCGAAGCCGTGGCCGACCGTCCCCGCAGGCCAGTGGATCGGGATGAAATTCATCTGCCGCAACTGCGACGCTGGCCAGCACGTGAAGCTCGAGCTTTACCTCGATGCCGATGCAACCGGCACGTGGAAACGCGTCGCCGAACTCACCGATACCGGCGACTGGCGCGGCGAAAAACCCGGCTGCGACCGCCCGCAAAACGCCATCCTCACCGAGGCGCGGCCGGCGGTCTATTTCCGCACTGATCAGATGCCGGTGGAGTTGCGCGATTTCTCCGTGCGCGAGATCGAGGCGCTAAAGTAGGCCGGATCTTCAATCCGGCTTCCGAGCTCCATCGTCGCTCGAGCACCGGGTGCCGCAAGAGCCGGATTGAAAATCCGGCGTACCTTCAAAACCATTCGCTTCTCTTGGTGTTTTCCTCGTCCCGTGAAAACACTCCTGCTTCCCCTCCTCGCCCTCACCGCCACCGCCGCCTTCGCGGATGACATCGGCCTGCGCATGCGCGTGGGCCTTACCGACAAGGAAGCCACCGCCTGGGATGGCACCGTGACCGTCGCGCCCGGCCGCGTGGCGCTAATCAGCGGGTGGCGTTTCGCGGCGGATGACAAGGTGGACGGAACCACCGGTTGGAAAGCCCGCACCCGACCCGCGGTGCTCGACAAGCGGAGCAACAATCCGAAGAAGGGCGGCAAACGCGAGCAGGCCGCGGCAGAAGGTGTGGCGCTGGGCGACAATGGGCTGCTCTTCACGTTCGCGGACGTCACCGAGGAGTCACAGGTGACGATCAAGACGGCGAAGGGCGAGTTTGCTTTCAAGCTCGCGGACGTGCCGCTCGGGAAGACGGTTGATCAGCTCGCGGGCGCGGTGGAGTTGCAGCGCACGGCGGCGGCATTCCCGCTGACCAGCGAGCGCGCGGACGACGACTACCCGAGTGCGGCGATCGGCGCGGATGGCACGGCGTGGATCGCGTATGCGAGCTACACGCCGGGGCTGGATCGCGACGAGCGGGCGAAGAGCTTCGACAAGGAGCCGGAGGACATGAAGTTCCTCGCGAAAGCGCCGGGCGGCGATCAGCTCTGGCTGCGCAGCGTGCGCGGCACGGAGGGAGGAAAGGCGGTCGCGATCACCGAGACGGGGCGGGACATTTACAAGAGCGCGGTGGCGGTGGATGGCAGCGGTCGCGTGTGGGTGGCGTGGGCGGAGAACAAGGCCTACAAAACGTTTCCAGACAATCCGGCGCCGAGCTTCGACATCTGGGTGCGTTCGCTGAAGGACGGCAAACTCAGCGAGCCGGTGCAGCTTTCAGATTCCAAGGAAAGCGATGTGTGGCCGGTGGCGGCGACGGACTCGAAGGGCCGCGTCTGGGTGGCGTGGCAGGGCGCACGCGACAAGGTCTTCCGCATCTTCGCGCGGCATCAGGATGGCGAGGGCTGGAGCAAGGCCGAGCAGGTGAGCACGCAGACGCGCAACTGCTGGGCGCCCGCGATCAGCACGGCGAAGGACGGCCGCGTGGCGATCGCGTGGGATACTTACGAAAAGGGTGACTACGACGTGTGGCTGCGCGAATTCACCGACGGCAAGGCGGGCGAAGCGCGGCCAGTGGCCAACTCCGCCAGCTACGAGGCACGGCCCGCGATGACCTACGATCACGACGGCGCGCTGTGGATTTCGTGGGAGAATGGCGGGCCGACGTGGGGCAAGGATTTCGGCGCGTATGCCACGCAGGGCATCGGCTTGTATCGGATGCGGCAGATCGGGATGGCGATTTTGAAGGATGGGAAGTGGATGGAACCGGCGGGCGATTTCACCAAGGCGCTCCCCGGCGCGGTGAAAGGCCGGAAGCAAAACAACGTGCGCGTGCCGACACTCGAACCCGGCGCCGAGACGCGCAAAGCCGGCGAGGAAGCCGAGGCGACGAAAGACAACGCGCACAACAACATCGCGCGGATCGTCTGCGATTCGACGGGGCGCGTGTGGCTCTTCGCGCGGTCGCGGCAGAATGACATCCGCACGCCGCTCGGTTCGCTGTGGTTCAACTGGGCGAGCTATCTCGACGGCGACAAATGGGTCGGCCCGATCCTCGTCCCGCACAGCGACAATCTCCTCTACAACACGCCCGCCGTCGTGCCGATGAAGGAAGGCGGCCTGCTCATCGCGCACTCCAGCGATCACCGGCAGGATCGCCACATTCAACGCAAAGCCGGCGGCGGCAATGCCTCGCTCGACAGCGACAAGGACCCGTTCGACAACGACCTCTTCTTCAGCCACCTCAGCCAGCCCGGTGCAGCAAAACCCGCGCAGCTCGTGGCCTCGAAGCACGCGCCCGCCGCGCAGCCTGCGCCGTCGCCCGCCACGGTCGCCGAACTCGCCGAGGTCGCCCGCTGCCGCGATTTTCGGATGAAGATCGACGGCAAGGAACTGCGGATTCTGCGCGGCGAATTTCACCGTCACACCGAGATCAGCGGCGACGGCGGAAATGACGGTCCGCTCGAAGACATGTGGCGCTACGCGATCGACGTGGCGGCGATGGACTGGCTCGGCTGCGGCGATCACGACAACGGCGGCGGCCGCGAATACCCGTGGTGGCTGACGCAGAAGACGACCGACGCGTTCCTCCTGCCCGGTTCATTCAACCCGATGTTCACCTACGAGCGCAGCGTTCGTTACCCCGAAGGCCATCGCAACGTGGTCTTCGCCAACCGCGGCATCCGCACGCTGCCCCGCCTGCCGATCAGCGCCCGCGAGTTCGACGGCCACGCACCCGACACGCAGATGCTCTACAAATACCTGCGCCTCTTCGACGGCGTGTGCGCCTCGCACACCAGCGCCACGAGCATGGGCACCGACTGGCGCGACTGGGATCCCGCGGTAGAACCGATGGTCGAGATCTATCAAGGCGCGCGGCAAAACTACGAACGCCCCGGCGCGCCGCGCTGTCCGACCGCCGAGGATTCCATCGGCGGCTGGGAGCCGAAAGGCTTCGTCAATCTGGCGTTCGCGAAAGGCTACCGGATGAGCTTCCAAGCGAGCAGCGACCACGGCTCCACGCACATCAGCTACGCGATGGTCCTCGCCGAAGATCACAGCCGCGAGGCGATCGTCGCCGCGATGAAGAAGCGCCACACCTACGGCGCGACCGACAACATCATCGCCGACTTCCGCTGCACCGCTGGCGGCAAGGAGCACATCATGGGCGATGAATTCACGACGGCCACCGCGCCCAAGCTCACCTGCAAGCTGATCGGCACCGCGCCCTTCGCGAAGGTGACGATCATCAAGGACGACGTGGAAGTGGAAGTGCAGACACCGAACAGCGACAAGGTGGACCTCACCTGGACCGACCCGAACCCGACGTCCGGCAAGACCAGCTACTACTACATCCGCGGGGAACAGAGCGACGCGGAGAAGCAGCTCGTCTGGGTCTCGCCGATGTGGATCAAGTTCGAGCCGAAGAAGTAACCGAACGCGGCGCGCAGTGCGCGGAGTCGGAGCTCCGGGTAGCGCACGCGTCCCGCGTGCTGGTTTCGGCGTCCCCGCCGAAACGAACTTCCGTTGGGCGCGCAGACTTGCATTTACGTCGCAACGAAAACTTGAGCGGTTCCGAAAAGTCCGTCGCGGCGGGGACGCCGCGACCAGCACGCGGGACGCGTGCGCTACCCGGAATCGCGGCGCTCGCCGCGCTCTTGCTCCTGCTCGCCCTTCCGGCTTACGCGCACAATCCCGACACCAGCTACGCGCGGGTCGTCATCACCCGCGAGCGGCTCGAAGTCCGGTGCACGCTCGATCTTTTCACGCTGGAGAAGATCACGGCGGTCGATGCGGATCGCGATCAGCAAGTGACCCGCGCGGAACTCGCGCACGCAGGACCAGCGATCGAAAAATTCCTGCGCGAACATGTGAAACTGGAGCTGGATGGAAAAGCCAACCCGCTCGGCGAGGCGCGTACGCCCGAGTGGCCGCGCGATGCGGGCGACGCTTTGGCCGCGAAGGACTGGCACAGCGCCGCATCGCTCGTGGCGATATCCTTCTCCCAGCCGCTCCCCCAGCCAGCGCACGAGGTCGCGATCACGTTCGAGGTCTTCGAGACTTTCGGCGCGCGGCACACGGTGCTCGGCGCTTTCGAGTATGGCGGCGGAAGCGAGGAGGTGACGTTCACGCGCGAAGAGCCCGACTATCTTTTCGACACAGCCTACGCCGACGCGCCACCGGCGGCGTCATCAACCGAGCCCGCGCCGCCGCGCAAGGAATCGCCGCTGCTCTCCAACCTCACGCGCTTCCTCAAGCTCGGCGTCGAGCACATCTTTCTCGGCTACGATCACATCTGCTTTCTCATCGCGCTGCTCGTGGTCAGCCGCTTCCGCGAACTAGTGAAGATCGTCACCTCCTTCACCGTCGCGCACAGCATTACGCTCATCATCGCCGCGATGGGTGTGGCGCGGTTGCCGTCGCGGCTCGTCGAGTGCGCGATCGCGCTCACGATCGTCTATGTCGCAGCGGAAAATTTCTGGCGAACCTCGATGTCGCACCGCTGGATGCTCACCTTCGCCTTCGGCCTCATCCACGGCTTCGGCTTCGCCAATGTGCTCGCCGAACTCGGTCTGCCCGCGCTCGGTCGCGTGCGTTGCTTGCTCGCCTTCAACGTTGGCGTCGAGGTCGGCCAGCTCGCCATCGTCTCGATCGCCTTCCCACTCATCGTCCTACTGGAACGCGGCGCACACGGCCGCCGCATCGCGCTGACGATCAGCGGCGCCGTCGGCCTCTTTGGCCTCGGCTGGTTCGTTGAACGCGCCTTCGGCCTCGGCTTCATGCCGCTCTGAACGTAGGCGGGATTTTCAACCCGGCACCGCACCCGCGAGCAAGAGGCTCTTTCCTTCCACCGAAATCTGCCCGCCGAGAATCTCGCGCGCCGCGTTCAGCACAGCGAGTTCGCAGCCGATCTCTTCGCGCAAGGCCCGCGTGGAAACCTTGCTGCGGCCCGCCGCCTTTTCGCGCTGGAGAATGTCGAGAATCTGCGCCGCGACGGCAGCCGCAGCGGCCTCGCGAGCGGCGTCTGCATTTTCATCCGGCTCATCCATCTCGGCGGGAGGCGCGCCGGGCACGATGAGCCGCGATGCGCCGGAGCGGCCTTTCACCACGCGGATCTGCACCGGGATGGCATCGGCCATTTCGCTGACGTGGGAAATGACGCCGACTTTTCGGCCCTGCGCTTCGAGGTACATGAGCGCGTTCATCGCCGTGTCGAGCGTCTCCGGATCGAGGCTGCCGAATCCCTCATCGATGAAGAGCGATTCGATGCGCAGGCGATTCGAAGTGAGCGACGCGAGCGCCAGCGCGAGCGCCAGCGAGACCAGGAACGATTCACCGCCGGACAGCGAATGCACGCTGCGGCGCTCGTCGCCCATGTCGCGATCGACCACGATGAGATTGAGCGACTCCGGCAGCCGCTCGAGACGGTAGCGCGCGGTGAGCAAACCGAGCTGCGCGTTGGCGTAGCCGAGCAGGATGTCGAGCGTGCGGCGCTGCGCGATGCCGCGGAATTTCGCGCCATCGGCGGAGCCAATGAGTTCGTTGAGCTTGAGCCACGGATCGGCGAGCGCGCGGCGCGAGTCGAGTTCGCGCGCAAGTTCGGCAACGCTTGTGCGCCGCTGGTCATCGGCCACGAGGATCGCGCGAGCCGCCGCGCGGCGCTGCTCCGCTTCGTGCTGCGCGGTGCGCAAAGGAACGAGTTCGGCCGCGACCGTCGCTTCTTCATCGGGCGTGGGGCGAAGCGCGAGATGATCGTCGTGCGTCTTGCGATGCACCGCGAGCGCGCCTTCCGCCGCGCGCACCGCACCTTCCAGGGCATCGAGCGCGGCGCGTTCTGCCTTGATCCACGTCTCGTCCCGCGCGAGCACGACCTCCAGTTCGTCGCGTCCGAACTCGCGGCCGGTTCGCGCGGCGAAACCTGTCAGCCACGCATCGAGCGCGGCGGTGGCAGCGGCCTGACGATTGGCTGAATCAGCGAGCGCCAGCACGGCGGATTTCAAGGCCTCGCTGGCTGCCGTCAGTTGGTTGGTGGCCTTGTCGAGTTCGCCCGTGCGGAGATCGCGGGTTTCGCCGGCAGTGCGGATCGTGCCTGAAAGTTCGGCCTCGACGACATCGGCGGGCCGGCCGGTGAAAATGGACGCGCGCTGCGTGCGGATTGCCTCACAGGCCGAACGGGCCGCGGCCTCCGCGGTGAGCTTGTCTCGCGCATCGGCGTCGGCACGGATCAGAGCTTCGTTCGCCGGGACGAGGGCCGCGTCGCTTTCGCGGAGAGTGGCGCTGAGTTCTC
The DNA here is from genome assembly GCA_031424375.1 of Chthoniobacter sp. Classification (GTDB taxonomy): domain Bacteria; phylum Verrucomicrobiota; class Verrucomicrobiia; order Chthoniobacterales; family Chthoniobacteraceae; genus Chthoniobacter. The sequence goes on from JANPHH010000508.1 coordinate 55,134, forward strand.
CGACGCGTTTCTCCAGCGCGAGGAATTCGGCCGTCTTTTGAGAAAAGGTCGCGCGAAACTTCGCTGCATCGCGGTCCCACGTCGGACCCGCTTCGACCAGACCGCCAAAGAGCGGATCGAGTTCCGCGCGCGCGTTACACCAGACCTTCTCCGCCTCGGCATGCGACGTCTCTGCCGCTTCACGCGCGACGCGAAGTCCGGTCAATTCTTCGGAGAATTGTGCCAGCCGCTTTTCCAGCGAGGAGAGCGCGGCGGCGGCAGTGTCGCGCTCTACACGCCGCGCCTCCCGCAGTTTCTCCGCGGCGCGGCGGGCAGTGTCCGCTTCCTCCGCGGCAGCGAAGGCCTGTTGTTGTGCAGCGAGTTGCGCGGCGAGCGCGCTGGCCTGCTCGCCCGGGGGAAGCGCGAGGATCGCCGTGGCGGCGGGATGCGCGTGGCGGACGGCGCGGAGTTCCGCCAACTGGGTACGCAGGGCAGACAGCACGCGCTCCTTTTCCTCTTCCTGCATCACGCGAGCGGCCCGCGCGGCGACGAGACCGGCTGCGGTTTCGCGAAGATCGCGCAGCGCCTTTTTCTTCGCGCCGCAATCGGCTCGCAGCACGCGGAGCGCGGCCGCTTCAGCCGCCGACGCCTGCGCGGCGTGCGGATGATCCGTTGCGCCGCAGACGGGACACGGTTGGTCGGGCACGAGCTTTTCCCGGAGGCGAATCGCCTCGTCGGTCACCGCGGCCTCGGCGAGTTCGAAGGCGCGGCGCGCGCCGACGGCGCCGTTCTCGGCGGCGGGAATTTGCTTCTCGGAAAGATCGGCCAGTGTTTTGGCTTCCGCTTCGTTTCTGGACTTCAACGCGGCGAGTTCGCTCTCCGTTGTCGCGACCTGTCCGGTCACGGCGTTGAGTTCGCGCAGATGATTTGCCAGCTCGCGTAAGGCCCCGCGCGCGGTGTCGGCCTCATTTCGCGCTCGGGAGATTTTTTCGCCGTCGAATGCGCGGGCGGCTGCTTCGGCATTTTCGAGGGCGGCGGTCGCCTCCCGCGCCGCCGTGCGCAACGCGGGTTCTTTCGCGCGCTCCGCGTTCGCCGTCGCCGTCTGCGCTTTTTCCTCGTTCACCCGCGCCTGCCATTTCACCGCGGCTTCATCGCGCGAGCGGCGGAAGGCAGCGGCGTGATCGAGCCGGTGCAGCCAGACCGAACTCGCAGGCGCGAAGGCGGCGAACGCTTCCAACGCGCTGCGGTTCGCGTTGACCGCGGTGCGTTCCGTTTCCGATGCAGTGCGTCTTGAAAGGAGCGTGTCGCGAGCGGCGGCGAGTTGTTGCCGGCCATTCTCCGCGCCCTCGCGATCCTTGGTCGCCGCGGTGAGACGGTCCGCGAGCGGGAGGAGTTTTGCGTCGAGTTCGCGCGCCTGGAGGAGCTGTGGTTTCGCCTGTTCGAGCGCGGTCTTCGCCGTCACCAGCGCGGTGTCGGCCGCGGTGTGACGCAGCTTCGTTCCAGCAAGATCGCGCCGCGCGACCTCCTCGGCCTTGGCCGCAAGGTCGCGGGATTTTTCCGCAGCGGCGGTTTCGGCGCGGAGGCGAGTTGCCGCATCGCGCAGCGGACGGGCCTCGCGCGCGGTCTCCTCGGTGATTTGGAGTTCGCTCCGCCGCGGCGCCGCGGCATCTCGAGCCGCAATCGTTTCGCCGAACGCACGTGCGGCTTCGCTCGCTTGCCGGGAAAGTTCGCCGAGCCGCTGAAACCACGCCGCATGCGCCTCGCGCACGCGCAGCTTTTCTCCCGCCTCTTTCCACTCCGCTTCGGCACGAACACAGACCGTCTCCGCCTCGGCGCGAGCTTCCGGAGCGAGCGGCGCATTGCCTGCGAGCCGGGACTCGATCTCCGCCACGTCACGCTGCATTTGCGCGCAGCGCGTGAAGACCGCGACCGAGATCGCCGCGAAGCGCGCGGTGCCGGTGAGCGCCTGGAGGATCTCAGCGCGCTCGTGGTCGGCGGCTTTGAGAAACGTTGCGAAATCATTCTGCGCAAGGAGCACGGCGCGCGTGAACTGCTCGAAAGTGAGGCCGACCTTTTGCGCGATGGCCGCGAGCACTTCGGTCTTCTTTCCACCTTGCTCGATCACCCCCTCGCTGCCCGCGCGCACATCGCCGCGCAGGAGCGTCACCTCCACATTTTGCAGCGCACCCTCCGGCCGGCTGTGCGCGCGCCGCACCGACCAGCGTGCGGTGAAAATCGCGCGGTCCACGCCGGCGAAAGCGACTTCGGCGAAACCCTCGCCGGCACCGCGGCGGAGGAGGTTGCGCGGATCGTTTTGCCGTTCCCCACTGCTCAGTTCCGCGAGACGGCCGATCCCGCGCAGGCGCGGCGTGTCGTCGTAGAGCGCGAGGCAGAGCGCGTCGAGCAGCGTGCTCTTGCCCGAGCCGGTTGCGCCGCTGATTGAAAACAAACCCGCCGTGCGCAGCGGTTCGCGGGTGAAATCGACGGTGTGCGTGCCGGCGAGCGAGGCGAGGTTGCGCAGCGAGACGCGGAGGATCCTCATTCGAGCGCGCCCGCGGGGTGCGGCTCCGCGGTGAGGATTTCTCGCAAGGCGGCGCGCACCGCAGGCTCAGGCTCGCTGCGGTAACGCTCGCGATGTGCGGCGACCATGATCTCCTCGGGATCGAGTGCGCTCAGATCGGCGAGCGTGGGCAGCGTCGCCGCGGGATCTTCGCCTCCGCCCTCCGACCGCGCGGGAGATTCCAGTTTGATGGAAGCAAGACGCACAGGCTTTCCCGCGAGGGCTTCCTCGATCCGGCGGCGGCGCGTCGGGTCGGGTCCGTCATCGAGCACGCGGACTTCGAGGAAGGGATGAGCTTCGGGTGGCAGCGTCGCGTCGAACTCCGCGGCGGCGAGCACTTGCAAAACCTCGGCGATCGGCTTGGCCGCGCCCGCGGGGAGCGACTGCAACGCGGCGGATTTCGGCACGGCCAGCGGGGTCGCCGTCGCATGACCGAGATCGTCGATGACGACTTCGAGCACGCGGTGGGCGTAATCTTTCTCCGAAAAAGAGAGCGGGAGCGGACTGCCGCAGTACCGGATGCGGCCACCCGCGAGTTCCTGTGGCTTATGCAAATGACCGAGCGCGACGTAGGCCAGCGCGGCGGGGAAGGTGTCCACGCGCAGCGCCTCCGCACCGCCAATGACGATGCGGCGTTCGGAGTCGCGCGACTCCGCCGCGTCCTGCATGTGGCAGTGCCCGAGCGCGATGAGCGCAGCGCCGGGATGCTCGCGGTCGCGCAGTTCCACGGCGGCCTCGGTCGCGCGCCGGTAGAGTTCGCGGATCCCATCGAGATAGGCATCGGACGAATCGGCGACTTCGGGAACATCCGCCGGACGGAGGAACGGCACGGCAAGCGCGATCGCCCGTACCACGCCTTCCGCGTCTTTCAGCGGAACGAGAAATTTACCAAGCTCGATCGCACCCTCCGCATCGCGCGCGACGGTGCCGACCGCCGTGATGCCGAGACTTTGCAACAGACTGGCCGGAGCTTCGAGCCGCGCGGCGGCGTCGTGATTGCCGGCGGTGATGACGATCTGCAATCGCGGCGCCGCCGCATGCGCGCGGGCGAGGAAGTCGTAGTAGCGGCGCTGCGCGGTGGCCGAGGGATTGACCGTGTCGAAGATGTCGCCGGCGACGAGCAACGCATCGGGACGCCGCTCGGCGAGCGTTCGCAGCAGCCACTCCAGAAAGCGCGCGTGCTCGTGGTCGCGGTCGTAGCCGTGAAAGGATTGGCCGAGGTGCCAGTCGGCGGTGTGGATGAGCCGGAGCATGAGGAGATGCGGAAAACGTCCTCAGCCTGTGAAGGTGCGCCGCTGATCACAAGCGATTTGGGAGGGCATCGGCAGTCGCGCGCGACCGCACGCGTTTCCGCGCGCCTTCGTCATCGGCTCCACGCCGCCCCAGCCTAACGTCGCGCTGCCCGGCGGCGGGCGATCCCGGCGGCGAAGAGCGGCAGCAGCCCGAAGAGCGCGGTCGCGGGTTCGGGAATCACATTCGGCACGATCTCGCCGCTCGCGAGAATGCGGGCGGTGCCGAGGAACAGCCCGACGTCGTCGTAGAAGCGAATCGCGTTGAGTTGTGCTGGCGTGAGGCCGTCGGGATCGGTCCCGAAATACACCTGTTCAAAACCGCCGCCATTGATCGCGTCGCCGCTCCAGTTCTCCAGCCGGAGCAGGCCATGCCACGATCGATCGGAACTGTCGCCGAAGTGGATGATGCCTCCGGGTCCGGTCGGCTCATTGTTCGTCTGGCCCATGCGCAGGATCGAGAAGCCCGGCTCGAATTGGAGGTCGACGTTTGCCAGCGAGACCGGGCCGAGGATTTCCGAGAACACGTCGGTGATGAACATGCCATTGCTGAGCGTGAGCGGGGCCGCGTCGTTGATTTGATTGTAAGCGCCGAGGATTAGCGCGCTCTCGAGGTCGTTGAAGAAGTCGGTGCGGCCCCGCACGGTGATGCCGGAGGTATTGCGCAGCGCCTGGCCACCGTCGCCGTCGCCGAGGGTGATGAGCGCACCATCCTGAATGAGCGTGGCGCCGGTGAAGGTATTGTTGGCCTTGAGTTCGAGCTGGCCGAGGCCGGTCTTCACGAGATCGGTGGTGGAGCTGCCAGTGATCGGCGCAGCGATCTGAACGCGGCTCGCGATGCGCGATGTGCCGCCGTCGCCGAAGAACCGGCGCGCGCCGACGACCTCGATCTCGCGGGCCGCATAGGGCAGACCGCCGGCGAGCGAATCGAGCTGGATATTCTGCTCCCACACGACGGGCGCGGCGCCGTCGGCCCGCCCGGTCTGGGCATCGACATCGGTGCTCGACCGCACGGAGCCGAAGATGAGCGCGTGACCGTCGCGGACAAATCCCGGTGTCGAGTTCCAGACGACCGGAGCCGATGGGGCAACGGGATTAAAGACGCGCACGCGCAGCGGGCCGCCGATCGCGGAGAAGCCGCCGCTGCCCGCCGCCGAGCCGTCGCCGCGGTCCCAGTTCACCTGACCGAGACTGTTGCCGAGCGGCCTTTGGAAGAAGCTCGGGTCTTCACTGAGAAAGGTGCTGTCCACCTCGAGGACTCCGCCGCGGAGTTGCACGAGATTTTGCGTGCCGAAATTGATCGGCGGCGCGCCATCGGCCGTTGCGATCCGCGCCTGGAGCACCCCGCCGGAGATGGTGATCGGCGCCGCGGCGGAGGGCATCGCCACTTGATCGAACTCGCCGGTGAGGATCATCACGCCCGGCCCCGATTTGACGATCGGCTGATTGACCGTGCCGAGGTCCGACGACACGGAGAGCGAGTGGGTATTCCCGCCGAGGTCGGTGCTGTCCTGCCGGTGAACTTGGAAGTAGCGCGCGGCGGTGCCGCCGATCGCGCCGCCGGTGATCGCATAACCGAAAGCGGCGTTTTCCGGGAGCAGGACGGCGTTGGTGTTCAGCACGGCGCCGGCGCCCAGTTCGAGGGCTTCCGAGGAGTCGTCGGGGGTGATCTTCAGCGTATTGGCGGTGAAGGTGGTCGCCGCCGCGATGGTCGTGCTGCCGGTCAGGGCGAGGTTCGCGGTCGTGGCGATCGCGGGATTTGCCAGCGGTCCGGCGGCGGGCGTGCTGACGACCGGGACCACCCGGTCGACAAGCGGCGCGGCGTCATAGCTCGCGAAGTCAGTGCCCGCGTAGGTCGCAAAACCGACGCCCGGCGTTCCCGCCGTACCGGCCGTGATCACCCCATGGGTCAGAGCCGGGGCGGTGGTGAAGCGGATGGCGGCTTCGTTCGGTGCGAACGCTTCCTGAATCCGGAAGTCGACCGCTCCGAACGCCTCGGCTCCGCGCGTGAGCGAGCCAAAGGTGACGACCGGCGAACCGTCGCGTTGATAGAGCTTCACGCGCGTGTCGCCGGAGCCGATCGCGAGCGGGCCGGCGGTCAGCGTGAACGCGCTGGACGGCGCGCCATCGCGCGAGCTAAAGAAAAGCAGCGAACCGCCGCCATCCATCTGGATCGCACTCGCACCCGTGAGCGTGGCCGCGCGGCCGGGGTTGCGCTGATCGTCGAGCACGAGGGAACCGCCGTGCATCACCAACGCGCTCCCATTGAGATCCACCGCCGCGCCGGTCAAGGCGAGGAGGCCGCCGTGGCCGAGGTCCACGCCCACGCCGGGGCTGGAAATGCTCAGCGTCCCGGCGTTCTTCACCGTGTAAGGCGGTGGGGGAACGATGAATGAGCTGTAGTAGTAATCCGAGTCGTTGAAGCGGTGAAAATTGCGGACGGTGACCGCGGCGGGCAGGCCGAAACTGCCCGCGCCGGTGACGGTGAGGTCGTTCGTCGCACCACCGCCATCGAGGGAAAAAACACTGCCGGAAAAGCTGTTGCCGAGGAGCAGCGCCGCGACCGTCCGATCACCTCCGAGCACCGGATTCAGCGCCGTACTGCCGCTGCCTTGATGAGGGGAAAAGACGGCGAGATCTGCGCCGCCGGGCGGGCCGGATGGCGACCAGCTACCGGCTGCGCTCCACGCGGTGCCGGTGGTGTTCCATTCGTAAGTGGTCTGGGCGGATGCGGCGATCGAGAGCGCCGGAAGGATGAGGATGGCCGCGAGCGGAGTCGGCCGGGCTGAGAAGGGACGGACGTTCGACATAATGAGGGACGGATTGGCGAAAGCGTGGGTACGGTCATTGAGTTGTCAAAGGCCATTTTATACACGCCATCCCGGAAGCGCGGAGGTGGGCCTGGATAGCCGCTGATTTACAGGGCAGGACCTGTCGGAAGTGGCCACACGAACCTCTTCAGATGTACCGCAGATCTGACCCGCTGGACTGGGCTCACGGTTCCGCACGGCCATCGCGCCGGTGCGCGACCGAGCACACCCGGGCCAATGTTTTCCTGGCCGGAAATTCAGTGGCAAGGGAAGAGCAACGGGTGAACTCTTCGCGAGTGCGTCCTTTCACATTCATTTTTTGCCTGCTCGCGCTTGCGAGCCAAGGTCAGGCGGTCGTTCCTCCGGCATATGGCTGGACGCTGCTTTGGAATGATGAGTTCGACGGGACGAGGCTCGATACGTCCAAGTGGATTTATTGGCTCACGGGCGCGCGGCGCGAGGCGGTGAATACTCCCTCGGCGGTGAGCGTGAGCGGCGGGGTGGCGACGATCTCCACCTACACCTCGGGCGGCACGCATTACACGGGGATGATTTCCACGGACACGAAGCTGACGACGGCTTACGGCTACATCGAGGCGCGGATCAAATACAACAGTTCGCCGGGGATGTGGTCGGCGTTTTGGATGCAGTCGCCGACGATGGGCAATCCCATCGGCGACCCGCAGACGGCGGGAACGGAGATCGATATTTGCGAGCACCGATTCGTGGATGGCTCGGGCGCGAGTATCGATGGGAAAATTGTCGGCAACATCCATTGGGACGGCTATGCGGCATCGCACCAAAGCGTCGGCTATACCTCGCCGAGCCTCTCGCTGGGCGGGGCGTATCACGTCTATGGGCTGGAGTGGTCGCCGACTCAGCAGAACTTTTACATTGATGGTGTGCTGCGCTGGACGGTGAACGATGCGAGCAATTCGCCGGTGTCGCAGCGCGGGGAGTTCCTGATTTTGAGCAGTGAGGTGGACGATACGAGCACGACCTGGGCGGGGACGATTCCGGCGGCGGGCTACGGCTCGCTGCTGACGACTGCGACGAAAATGCAGATTGATTACGTGCGTTTCTACAAGCGGGCGGAGACGGCCATCAACGGGGACTTCGAGGGGAGGCTGGAGCCGTTCTCGTCGTCGGCGAGCGCGCAGGCATATTGGTCGGCGGCGGGCGGAAATGCGGGCGCGAGCGCGGGAAAAATCGCGCCCACTGGGACCGCGGGCGCGTCGCTCACGCAGACGGTGCGCGGGCTCCTGCCCTCGATGGACTACGTGCTCACGGCGTGGGGAAATGCGGGGACGGTTTCGCCGTCGCTGCTCGTGGGAGTGAAAAATTACGGTGGCACGCAGGTGGCGCAGACTTTGACGGGCAACGGATACGCGAAGGCGACGGTGCCTTTCACCACGGGAGCGACGAACCGGACGGCGCAGATTTTCGGCTCTTCAACGAGTGTGGGCTCGACGGGATTTGTGGATGATTTTTTCCTCCGGCGCGGCGCTGCGGTGAATAACGGCCAGTTCGAAAGCGGCGCTGCGGGCGCGTGGACCTTTCTCTACGGCGGCGCGTCGGTGTCGGGTGATGGGACGAATTTTGGCGGCAATTACGCGTTGCGATTTCCAAGCGGCGCGTCGGCTGCTGGCGCCGAGCAGGAGATTATCGGCCTCACTCCGAATACGGCGTATCGCTTCACGGGCTGGACCACGAACGGAAGCCAGGGGCTCGCGTTTGGCGTGAAAAATCACGGCGGCGCGCAGGTGCTCACGAATGTCACGGCGGGCACATGGACTCGCGGGACGGTGAGCTTCACCACGGGCGCGAGCAACACGTCGGCGACGGTTTTTGCGTATCGCGCGAGCAGCACGGCGACGAGTTATGCGGATGCATTTTTCCTCTATGAGCCGCTCGTTGCACCTTGGACGAATCAGGATGTGACGGCGATTCCGCTCAGCGGCGTGGCCGGGCTGTCCGGGGATAAATTCGTCGTGCAAGCTGCGGGCGCTGACATTTGGGGCACGTCGGACAAATTCCATTTCGTGAACCGCGCCGTGACGGGCGACACGCAAATCACCGCGCGGTTGCTCGGGCTGGACGCGACAAACGCGGCGGCGAAAGCGGGCGTGATGATTCGGGAGAGCACCAGCAGCGGGGTGCGGAGCGCGACGGTGAACTGGACACCGGCGAAGACGGTGGAGTTCATTCGGCGCACCGCCGTCAGCGGGTCGAGCACGGCGGATGTGACACCGGGCGTGGAGACGACGCCGTGGGTGCGGCTCGCGCGGCGCGGCAATACCTTCACCGCCTACTATTCGGACGACGGCACGAATTGGAATCGCGTCGGAGCGCCTGTGACCATCGCGATGTCGAGCGCGACGCTCGTGGGTCTGGGAGTGTGTTCACACGACGATACGCTGCTGGCCGAGGCCGTGTTCGACAACGTCACCGTCGAGCTTCCGCCGCCCGATGTCGCCATCACCACGCCTGCCGACGGCGTCACGCTGCCGGGCATTGGGACGAAGCTGCGCGTCTCGGCGACACTCACGGACATTGGAACGCAGGGCACGCCAGTCGTCGCGTGGACGAAGGTGAGCGGCCCGGGAACGGTGACGTTTGCGAACGCCGCGCTCGCGGACACCACGGCGGGATTCTCCGCCACGGGGGGCTATGTGTTGCAATGCGCCGCAACGACAGCCGCGGGCACGGGCGCAACGCAGCTCACGGTGAACGTCGTCACCTCGCCCGACGCGAATCGCGTCCTGTGGCTGAAGCTCGACGAGAGCAGCGGCACTGTCGCGGCGGACAGCTCGGGCAGCGGAAACAACGGCACCGTGAATGGCACGCTCGCGTGGCAGCCGAGCGGCGGGCAACTGCGCGGCGCGGCGGACTTCGATGGCGCGACGAGCTATCTCAATGTGCCCGACTCCACGACGCTCGATGTCACGAGCGCGTTCACGCTCTCGTATTGGTTCAAGGTGAACACCATCAACGGCGCGGGCCTCGTCTCGAAGCGGAAAGGTGTAAGCGACGACAACGCCTTCACCACCTTCCTGCAAACGGACGCGCGGCTGAATGTGGACCTTGATTCCAACAACGACCGCTTTACCAGCAACACCGCATTTTCCACCGGCATCTGGTATCATGTTGCGGTCGTTTTCGACGGCGCGCTCGCTGCCGCATCGCGCGCAAAACTCTACGTGAACGGCGTGCTCGACATCACCGCCGACGAAACGAGCGCGGCCATCCCGAACTACAACTCGCCGCTCACAGTCGGCCTCTCGCACCCCGGCGCGACAACCTTCCTCGACGGTCTCGTGGACGATGTGCGTCTCTACCGCCGCGCGCTCCCCGCCAGCGAAGTCGCAATGGTTGCCGCAGGAAATTTCGCGCCCACCGTGTCGTGCGGCACCGCACCGGGCGCGATGAATGGCGTCGCGGCGAATCTCAACGGCAGCGCGAGCAACGACATCGCCGGCACGCTCACCACCGCGTGGAGCAAAATCAGCGGCCCCGGCACCGCAACTTTTGGAAACGCCGCCAGCCCCGCGACCACGGTCACTTTCAACCAACCCGGCGCATATGTGCTGCGGCTCACGGCGACAAATTCCGTGGCGCAGGACTTCGCGGAAATCAGTGTCACCGTTGCCGGGAATCCAAAGTTTTTTTCCGACTGGCAAAGCCTCACCTGGCCCGGCGTCTCCGACGTAAATATCATCGGCCCGCTCGCCGACCCGGATCGCGACGGCTGGCGAAACCTTGTCGAGTGGGCACTCGGGCTCGCCGGCAATCAACCTGACAACGCTCCACTCACACTCACAAAAAACGGCGCGGCGTGGGCACTCACCTATCGGCGGCCCGCGGACCGCAGCGGCGTCAGCTACGCCGTCGAAGTCTCCCCCGACCTCACGCCTGGCTCATGGACGACCACTGGCGTGACCCACACCCGCACGGCCACCGGCGACCCGGAGAGCTGGCAGGGCAGCTACACACCGGGCGCCACGCCGAAGACATTTTTCCGCCTGAAGCTCACGCAGCCCTGACATCCGGCTTCGTTCGCCCGCTCGCGCTTGTTCGGACCGCTTACTGAGTTGCGGCGCCTACGGTGACGCGGAGTTTCCCGATCTGGCCGACGAACGGCGCTTTGCCGTCGTATTCGTCGACGGGCTTTCCGTTGTCATGGCCCACGCAGAAATCTTCCTGCGGCTGGCGTTTGAGAGTTCCGGTTGCTTTGCCGGTCGCGATGGTTTTGCCGGCGATTTGGAGAGTCATCGCGCCGTCGGCGGCGAGGCGCGCAGAGAGGGAGGTTTTGCCGTTCAGCGTTTCTGGCGCGGTGACGCGCGAGACTTCATTCGCCGCCGCGCGGACCGCGAAAGTGACGTGCCCGTCCTGCACGTAGACTGCGTAGCCGGCGGCGACACCGCCGTGCGCCACGATCACGCCGTTCGGGGAGTCCGAGACGACTTCGCATTCGATCGCGATCGGTTTCCCCTCGACTTGCGGTGCGGCTGCGCCGGTGAGTGTGTCGCCGATCTTCAACGTGTCGAGAGCGGCGGGCTTGGCGTTAGCGGCCTGGCGATTCGTCTTCGGTGCGCGCTTCTTCGGGCCGTCGTCGGTCGGATAAAGCGTCACGGGCTTGGCTACCTCACCTGCCGCGCGCACCTCGGGTCCAGGTTTCCCGTCGCCGAGTTCCGCCGCCATCTTAACCGCCAGCGCCTTCAGCCGAGTGACGACATCGGGATGCGCGGTCGCGACATCCGTACGCTCGCCGATCTCGGTGTCGAGATTGTAGAGCCGCGGCTGTTCGAGTGAGGCCGCCACCGCAGGGCCGCTTTTACCCATGCCTTCGGCCTGGGGCGCGATCGCGAGTTTCCACGGGCCGGAGCGCACCGCTTGCAACTTGTTTCCCGAGTAGTAGTAGCGCGCCTCGTGCGGAGAATCCTTCGTCATTCCTAGTAGCAGCGGCGAGAGGTCCTTGCCGTCGATCTTCTTGTCCGCGGGCACCGAACCACCGGCGAGTTTCACAAAGGTCGGAAGGAAGTCGATATTCCCCGCGATCGCGTCGCACGTGCTGCCCGCGGCGACCTTGCCCGGCCACCACGCGAGCGTCGGTTCGCGCACGCCGCCCTCCCACGTGCTGCCCTTGCCGCCGCGCAGCGGTCCCGCGGTGCCGCCGTCCGCACCCTTGGTCAGCCACGGGCCATTGTCGCTGCTGAACATCACCAGCGTGTTTTCCGCGAGCTTGAGCGTGCGCAGCGTATCGAGCACGCGGCCCACGCTCCAATCCACTTCCTCGACCCAATCACCGAAGCGCCCGTTCGCCGACTTGCCGGCAAAGGCCGCGCCGGGATGCACCGGCGTGTGCACCGCGGTGTGCGGCAGGTAGAGGAAAAAGGGCCGGTCCTTGCTCTGCGTGATGAACTTCACCGCCTCATCCGTGTAGCGCTCGACGATCTGCGTCTGCGCTTCGTCCGTGAGCAACTCCTCCACCTTCTCATCGCGCACCAGCGGCACCACCCGCTGGCCGTTCGCCGTCGCCGTCTTCATCATGTCATTGGAATAAGGCAGCCCGAAATAGTGATCGAAGCCGTGCCGCGTGGGCAGAAACTCGGGCTGATCGCCGAGGTGCCATTTGCCAATGCACATCGTCGCGTAGCCTTGTGCCTTCATCAGCTCCCCAAGCGTGTGCTCCTGCGCGTTGATCCCGCGCGCCGAGGCCGGCGGGAAGACGCCGGTGATGGACACGCGCATTCCGTAACACCCCGTCATCACCTGCGCCCGCGAGACCGAGCACACCGGCGCGGCGTAAAAGCTCGTCAGCTTCATCCCCTCACGCGCCATGCGATCGAGGTTCGGCGTGCGGTTCTTCGTCGAGCCAAAAGGCCCGATGTCGCCGTAGCCCATGTCATCGATGAAAATGAGGACGACGTTCGGCTTCGAGACCTTGGTCTCGGCAGCGCGGATGGCAGTGATTTGTCCCGCGAGCGAAAGGGCCAGCGTCCAGACGAGGGTTCGTTTCATAGTTTCTTCTTGGCGCGTTTCGCCTTCGCGTCAGGCTTCGCGCCGGCAGCCGGTGGCGACCACTCGGCGGGCTGAGGATTGGCGACTTTGAGCGGTGTCTTGTCGCCGTGTTTGAGCATCTCCTTTTCGAGAAGGGCGGTCAGTTCCGCGAGCCGCCCTCGACGAGCGTATCGAGATTCGGAGTCTGCACGACCGGATTCCCCAAGGCGCGGAGACCATCGGCACGATGATCGTCGGCGTGGATGTGGAGGATGATCGGTTTTCGGTCCGCCGCGGGACTCGCGACGGGAGTAAGTAGACAGGCGCAAAGGGCGAGGAGGATGAATCGAGATGTCATGGGCAGGCGAAGGTTTCCATTCCGACGGTGCTTTGTTGTTAGCCTTGGTGATCTTCACGTCAGCGTCGTTGGGTTGTTTTGCTCCAGTCGTGCTGCGCCATTGGAGACATAAGATTCGAGTAGTTTCGTCAGCCGGTTCACGAACTCGGGGTACTCCGCCTGCATGTTCTTCGTTTCGCCAACATCCGCAGCGTACGGCCATGCGATTGGGACCAGCGCGACTACGAGGAGCGTGAGCGCGGACTTCATGGTGATGCGATCCACTCGAGATTGAAGCGAGCGACTTGGATGTCCTTCTTGCCCTCGTAGAGGCAGAGCAC
>JANPHH010000509.1:0-2713 GCA_031424375.1 Chthoniobacter sp.
CTGCGCGTGTGGTAGCCGTTGTTCTTGAAATGCTGCGGCATCGTCGTGATGTCCGGCATCGTCGTGCGCAACGTGCGGCCGATTTCAAAAATGCCCGTCGTCGCCGGATAACGCCCGCTCAACATCGAGATGCGCGACGGCGAACACAGCGCCTGCTGGACGTAACTGCGGTTGAATACCATCCCGCGTTTCGCGAGCGCATCGATGTTCGGTGATTGCACCGTCGGGTCGCCGTAGCAGCCGAGTTGCGGTCGCATGTCGTCGGACGCGATGAAGAGGACATTGAGCTTTTCCGCCGCGGAGGCGGTGACTGCTAGTGAGGCAAGGATGAGCGCGGCGATGATTTTCATGGATCGTGATTGGGGTGAATGGGCCGGACGCACTATGGCTTCAGCGCCACCTTGTTGAGCGGCAGCTTTGCGAGGTCATAGGGGAAAAGTGTGTGGCCCGCGACGGTCATGGCGAGTCTGGAGAGTGCCTTGCACGACGGGAATGAACCGGGCAGTTTCATCGCCCGCTCATGCCGAAGCCCAAGTCCGCCGCGTTTGCCCGAATCCGCGCGGAAGTCATCCGTCTCGTCGGATTGATCCCGCCAGGAAAATTCACGACGTATGGAACCATCGCGGTACACATGAATGTGACGGCGCGGCACGTCGCCTTTGTGATGAGCCGGCTCAGCGAGGAGGAGTCGGAGGCATTGCCGTGGCATCGGGTGGTAAGTTCGGATGCTCGCCTGAGTCCGAAGATGAACCCCGAGCTTTCCCGCGTACAGCGAAGCCGCTTGGAATCCGAAGGCATGAAGATCGACAGGAAGGGTTTCATCGTGGACTCCGACGCGCATTTCCATTTCTTCGGCCCTCGACGCAGCATCCGCTGGAGTGACGCCGCAAGCGTCGCTCGCGCCAGTCGGTGACGCATCCGCGACGACTGAGGCGAGGGACCGATCACCGGCGTGCGGCCCGAAGCAGGGTTCGGAATAACCGCTGTCTCTCATCAATTGGCCTTCTTTTTCTTCCCGGCCTTCGGCGGCTTCTCGATGCCGATGTCCTCGTGGTTAACGGCGGGCAGTAACTTCGCGAGTTCAGCCTTTCTGGCGGCAAACGCAGGATCGCTGGCGAGGTTCTTCCACTCGTGCTCGTCGGTGCGCTCGTCGTAGAGTTCCTCACCACCGTCGGCGTAGCGGATGTAACGCCAGCCTTCGGTGCGGACCGCGTGGTTGTTCTGCAGATAGGTCGTGAGGGCGGCGCGATCCCAAGCGGCCTTCGGATCTGCGAGCAATGGTTTGATGCTCACACCTTCGACGTGCTTCGGCGTGGCGATGCCGCAGAGGTCGGTGAGCGTGGGGTAGATGTCCATGTAGTCAATCGGCCGCGCGCACACGCTGCCCGGTTTCGCGACTCCTGGGACGACCCAGTAGAGCGGCGAGCGCGTGGTCTCTTCCCACAGCGCAAACTTTCGCCAGTGATCCTTCTCGCCCAGGTTCCAACCATGATCGCTCCACAGGCAGATGATCGTGGTATCGCGATACTTGGATTTCTCGAAGGCATCGAGCAAACGGCCCACCTGCGCATCAGCGAACGCGCTCGCGGCGAGATAGCCCTGAATCGCTTCCTTCCATTTGTTGCGTCCAATGATGGCCGCGTGATCACCGTCCGGTTTCGGCAGAAGCGTGCCCGCCCATTTCGCCATGTGCTGACCGGCGGGCGGCAGGTCATCAATGTCGCCTTTGAGGTAAGGCGGCAGTGTGATGCTCTCCTGCGGATACTGGTCGTAATACTTGCGCGGCACATTCCAAGGCGAGTGCGGCTTGTGCAGGCCGACCGCGAGGAAGAAGGGCGACTTCGATTTCTTCGAGAGCAGAAAGTCGATGCCATATTGCACGATGCGGTAGTCCTGCATCTCACTGTCTTCGCAATCGAGCGGTGAGCGCAGGAAGTTCGCCGCGACGACCTTCTCTTTCGGCGCAGGATCATGGCCCTCGTTTTTCAAATAGGCATCCCACTCTTCACGCCGGTCAAACTTCTCGTGATAAATCTTCCCGGCACCGCAGACGAAATAGCCCGCCCTGCGAAAGGCCGTGGTCAGCGAGAGTTCGCTCGCGATGACGTTGCGTCCGTCGGCGTTGTTCTCATACACGCCTGTCGTCGAAGGCCGCAGACCCGACATCAGCGCGCAACGTGAGGCATTGCAGACCGGCGCGGCGCAATATGCGCGCGAGAACTTCGTGCCAATCGCGGCCAGCCGCTCGAGGTTTGGCATCTTCGCATTCGGAGAGGCCGACAGGTCGCGCAGGTCATCGATGGCGATAAAGAGAACGTTGGGTCGCTCGATCGCGGATGCTGCGCCGGTGAGGGCCAGGAGGAGAATGAGGAGGTGCGCTTTCATTGATGATAGTCTGGCAAAAAGATGGGCGGTGAAAAATGGGGAAGGCATAAATTCGAATTCATTTTTCACCGCCCATATTTTTGCCGCCCCCCCGCCAGCCCGCTTTCAGCATCGCCGACAGTTCTTTGACGGTTTCGGCGTGCTTCGGCTCGTGCGCGAGGTTCACGTATTCATGCGGGTCGTTGCTATGGTCGTAAAGCTGCGCGCCTTCCTTGCCCTCAGCCCATTCGATGTAGTGCCAGCGTTCGGTGCGGAGGCTGCGGCCCATCACTTCCTTCGGTTTGGAAGGCATAAGCACTTGGCAGAAGGCGGCGCGTTTCCATTCGCG
>JANPHH010000510.1:0-12373 GCA_031424375.1 Chthoniobacter sp.
TTGCTGGACTTCTACCTCCCGCGCAAAACCCGCGACCCCGATCAAGTCCTGCGCAAGCTGCGGGCACGCCACGCCGCCCGCGCCGCCGCCACCGCCTCTGCCCGCAAGAAGCGAAGAAAAGCAGTAACAAAGTAGAACTAGTTCCACGCCGCCGCTCGGGTTTGTTGCGTAGCGGCGATTGCTCCAGGTGCGCGGCGTCTTCGTGAGAAAGAAGGGTTTGGCCGTGGTCGTGGCGGCACTCATTGGGTTGGCGCTGATGGCTTGGTCGATCCTTCGGGAAGCCGCTCCGGTCGGTCTGCCGGTCGCGATCCCGATCCTGCGGCCGGCTACGCCGGCAGCTGCTTCGGCTGCGAGCGCGCCTCCGATCGATCACGCCACGACTTCCGCTCCGGCGAGTCCATCGGCAACGCCGCGACCGGATCCCCGCACCGCGGGCTCACCGCTCGCTGCGGAACTCAATGCGCCTGGCGGGCGCCCCGAACGTGATGTGCAAGTGCTGCACGAAATCCTGCGGCAATACCTGCGACTCCTGCACAGCCGGGTGGGCCTTCCGATCGGCAATGATACCGACCTGCTCCGTGCGCTCACTGGCCATAATCCGATGAAGCTCGTCTTTCTCCCCCCGACGCATCCTGCCGTCGGCGCCGATGCGCGGCTCCGCGACCGTTGGGGGACGCCCTACTTCATCCACCCGCGCGGAAACGCCGCATTCGAGATTCGTTCCGCGGGTCCGGACCATCGGCTTTTCACCGATGACGATCTCGTGGCCAATCCGGCGCCTGCCGCGGCGGGATCCGACGAAGCGATGGTGCCGGGCGAAAGCGTGCGTTGATCGCTCGGGGTCGTGCTGGACAGGGCGCGTGCCGTCGCCTACTTTCCGCGGCCCTTTTCCATGAATCCCAAGTCCACCCGCGTCGTCATCGGCATGAGTGGCGGAGTCGATAGCTCCGTAGCCGCCTACCTGCTCAAGCAGCAGGGCTACGACGTGGTGGGCGTGACGATGAAGGTGTGGCCGCACGATTGCATCTCGCGGGCGGAGGATAAGTGCTGCGGCCCGCAGGCGATCGCCGATGCGCGCGGCGTGGCGCACGCGCTGGGCATCCCGCATTACGTGGTGGATGAATCGGTGAACTTCGAGCGCACGGTGATTGATTATTTCACCGACGAATACCGCAACGGACGCACGCCGAACCCGTGCGTGATGTGCAATGAGAAGGTGAAATTTGGCAACCTCTGGGGGAAGGCGAAGTCGGTCGGCGCGGACTTCATCGCGACGGGGCATTACGCGATCGTGGAGCATCACGCGGAGCGCTCGGTGCTGCGGCGGGGTAAGGATCCGCGCAAGGATCAGTCGTATTTTCTCTTCAGCCTCCGGCAGGCGCAGCTCTCGCGGACGCTCTTCCCGCTCGGCGAGATGGAGAAGCCGGAGATTCGCAAGATCGCGCATCAGCTCGGACTCAAGGTGGCGGACAAGGTGGACAGCCAGGAGATTTGTTTCGTGCCGGGGAATGACTACAAGGCGTTCCTCAAGTCGCACCTTGGTGATGGGCAGTTTCATCCCGGCGGCATCTACGATAAGGCGGGCAACCGCGTGGCGGAGCACGAGGGCATCGAGATGTTCACGATCGGCCAGCGCAAGGGGCTGCCGGGTGGTTCGCCGCGCCCGATGTACGTGATCGACATCGATCCGGTGACGAGCCGGGTGATCGTGGGCGAAGCGGAGGATTTGATCACGGCGGAGTTCGAGATCGATCACACGCTGTGGCATGGCGCCGCGAGCGAGCCGTTCGAGGTGACGGTGAAGATTCGCTACGGGCATCCCGGCGCGACGGCGACGGTCTTCCCCGGCGAAAATGGAACCGCGCGGGTCCGGTTGCACACGCCGCAACGCGCGGTGACGCCCGGGCAGGCGGCGGTGTGTTATCGCGGCGATGAGGTGCTCGGCGGCGGCTGGATCGTGCGGCACGCGGCAGTGGCGGCCGCCTGACTGGCTACGCGCTCTTCTCGGTAAACGCCCAGCCAAACGTCTGGCTGAGTGATTCGCCGATGGATCGCAGCATGGTTTCATCCGCTGACCGGGAGAGCGTCTGGTAACCGATGCGGGCGCCGATGAGCTTGAGCTCGAACTGCGGGGGGCCGCCTTTGGTCGTGACCGTGGCGCCCCAGCGGCTCTTGCGGGTGAAGGTGTGCGGCAGGCGCTGCAGGACGATTTCGTCGATCTGCTCGAAGGGGAGTTCAGTTCGCATCGTTCGGTCGTCGATGGGCGGCAAGGAGACCTTTTTCGATCCTGCGTCCACGATCAGTTGGTAGTGTCCACGGGTGATCCGCGTCCGCTGCCACCGGTAAGCTCCAGCGGCCAGCGCCAGCAGAATTCCCCAGGCGGAGAGCAGCTTCGGAAAGGTCGGAGCGCCCGAGAGGGCCACGATAAAGGTGCCGACAAACGCAGCCGCGGTGAAGGTTCCGAGCGCGGCGAGGAATGGTGGAAACGCCGGCAGATCCACGGTCATCCGCAGATCGTCGGTGGTGACAATTCTCGGCGCGCCGCGGCCTCCGAAGCGTCGCAGAAAAGGGAGCAGGAAAAACAGGCCGATGGTGTTGAACGGGGTGAGAAACATCGCCACGTGGAGATGCTGCGGCTTCAGACCGGGGTCGTAGGTTGACTCTTCCGGCGCCGCTGGGTTGTAGGAGACGGTGATCGCTGAACCGGGCGGATATTTCCCGACCACCGCCCTGGAACTGTGGAAGGAGTTCCCGAAACTCAGGCCGGACTTGCGTGATTCCGTGACCACGTCGCGCCCGTCGGCGGCGAAACGGTATTTGATCACCGGACGGTAGTTCCTCTTCCCTTTCGAGCCTGGCGACTCCTTGACCTCGCTGCCCAGCACGAGCCCCTCGGCCTTCGGATAGGTGGCCGCGCGAAGCTGCCAGAGAATGTCGCGCCCGACGAAGAAGTCGGCCAGCAGCACGAAGCTGCTCCAGAAGAGTCCGAAGAAAAGAAGGCAGCCGTTGCCAGCGGATTTCATAGAGGGATGCGAAAAGGCGCGAGTATGGCGCACTCGCGAGCGATTGACGATGCGCGCGTTTGCGCCTCAAGGTCGCCGCATGGCCGAAGAAGTCCTGATCGTCGTCACTACTTGGCCCGATGCCGAAAAGGCTCGCGCGGCGGTGCGCACGCTGGTGGAGGAGCGGCTCGCTGCGTGCGGCAATCTCGTGCCTGGCGTGGAGTCGATCTACCGCTGGGAGGGGAACGTGGAGACCGCGCAGGAAGTGATCGTGATTTTCAAGACAACGATCGGCCGGTATCCGCAGCTCGAGACGCGAATCAAGGCCCTGCATTCCTACGCAGTGCCGGAGATCGTGAGCCTGCGCGTGACCGATGGCCTGCCCGCGTATCTGCGCTGGGTGGAAGCGTCGTGCGGGTAGCTCCTTGGGGCGCGATGGCGCTTGGAACAAGCATCCGGCTCGCCGAATGCGCTGGAACGGCACGTGAAGTAAACGTTCCATGCGTCTGCTCATGACCCCACTTGCGAGAGTCCCGAACACCGGTCAGGGAATTTTCCCCACGACGCGCTGGAGCGTCGTGCAGCGCGCGAATTCGGAGGGTGACGACGCCGCCCGCGCGGCGCTGGCGGAACTTTGCGGCGCGTATTGGTATCCGCTCTATGCGTTCGTGCGCCGGCGCGGATGCTCGCCGCACGATGCTCAGGATTTCACGCAGGGGTTTTTCCTCCAGCTCATCGAAGGCGGATGGTTGAACCGGGCCGATGCGGATCGCGGGCGCTTCCGATCTTACCTGCTTGGCGCGCTGGGGCATTTCCTCGCGAACGAGCAACGCCGGCAACAGACGATCAAGCGCGGCGGAGAGATGCAGTTCGTTTCCATCGACGAATTGCAAAGCGAAGGGCGTTACGAGTTGGAGGCGGCCGATGCGATGACGCCGGAGACGCAGTTTGACCGAAGCTGGGCGGTCGCGCTGCTCGAACGTGTGCTCGCGCGGCTCGCGGCGGACTACGAAAAGGCGGCGCGTCCCGAACTCTTCGCGAGTCTTCAGTCGTTTCTGACCGGAAAAGACGGCGAGCCCGATTACGATGATCTCGCGCGCCGGCTTTCGATGAGTCGCGGCGCGGTGACCGTGGCGATTCATCGGATGCGCCGACGATACGGCGAACTGCTGCGGGATGAGATCGCGCAAACCGTGGCTTCGCCGGAGGAGGTGGAAGCGGAGATCGCGCACCTGCTGCGCGTGATCGCACGCGGATGAAATGCCCGCGCGATGCTGTAAGGAATCGTGGGTTTTGGGTCAAAGAGATGGTGACGTGATTTCTCGAACCCATGCCAGGCACTGAATCAGGCTCGGCCTCCGCAACTTCCTGCGCGCTGTGCGGCGGGCCGATCCCGTCGTGGGCGCCGGCGGGGCATTGTCCCGCGTGCCTGCTGAATCTCGGCAGTTCCTTCGGCGACGTGACCGCGCCGGGCGACGAGTTGTTCGATCCGGTGCAGTTGCGCCGCTGCGGCGATTACGAGCTGCTGGAGGAAGTCGCGCGCGGCGGGATGGGCGTGGTCTATCGTGCGCGGCAGCTCAGCCTCGGGCGCGAGGTGGCGGTGAAGATGATCCTCGCGGGCGAGCTGGCGACGGCGGAGTCGGTCGCGCGTTTTCGCAACGAAGCCACCGCGGCGGCGAAGCTCGATCATCCGAACATCGTCTCGGTCTACGAAGTGGGGCAGCACGACATGCAGCACTTCTTCTCGATGCGGTTCGTCGGCGGGCGGGAAAACATCGCGACCTGGGCGAAGGGGCTGGCGTCGCCGGCGGATCTGCTGCCTGCGGAAGCGAGTCCGCTGAGCGTCCCGGAGGGACATCAGAAATTAGCCGGGGGTGCCAACCCCCGGAACCCAATCCCAACGCGACCCGCCCCGGCAGGGGCGATGGAAGATTCCCGCACCCCTGCCGGGGTGCATTCTGTTTTCGATGGGTTCCGGTGGTTCCGCTCGTTCCTCGCTTCACCACCGGCTAATTTCTTGCGTCCTTCCGGGACGTCAGAACATGCGGTTCAGATCGCGGCGATGCTGGCGAAGGTCGCGCGCGCGGTCGCGTTCGCCCACGCGCGTGGGGTGCTGCACCGCGACTTGAAGCCGTCGAATATTCTCGTGGACGAAAACCGCGAGCCGCAGGTGACGGACTTCGGTCTCGCGAAGCTGGTCGATGACGATAGCGACCTCACGCTCTCGGCGGCGATGCTGGGCAGCCCGAGCTACATGGCGCCCGAGCAGGCCGATGCGCGGCACCGCGAGGTGACGACGGCGACGGACGTGTACGGACTCGGCGCGGTGCTCTACGAATTGCTCGCGGGCCGGCCGCCCTTCGCCGGCCCGACGCCGCTGGCGACAGCGCGGATGGTCGTCGAGCATATGCCGGCGAAACTCGACACCTCCCCGCGGGACCTCGCGACGCTCTGCCTGAAGTGCCTCGCGAAGGAGCCCGCGCAGCGCTACGCCTCCGCGCTTTCCGTGGCGGAGGATCTCGAGCGTTTCGTGCGCGGCGAGCCGATCCGCGCGCGTCCGGTGACGGCGCCCGAGGCGCTTTGGCGCTGGATGCGGCGCAAGCCGGCGATCGCCGCGCTGCTCGGCGCCGTGCTGCTCGCGTTCGTGCTCGGATTCGCGGGCGTGACGTGGCAATGGCGCCGCGCCGAGCGTGCGGGCGTCGAACAGAAAAAGGTGCTCGATCATTTGCGTTGGCAGAAAATCACGCAGCAGGCCGAGACCGACGAGGCCCCTCGCGCAACTCGCCGCGCTGCTGCGCGCCAATCCGCGCCACTGGCAGGCGGCGATGCTCGCCATGTCGATCGTGGATCAAGGCGCGTTCCCAGTGCTCGCCGGGCCGCTGGTGCAGCCGCCGGGCAAGCTCGTGACACCGCCGCGGCTCGCGCCGGATGGAAGCTGGTTCGCCGCCGTCGGCGACGACAAGATCGCGCGCGTGTGGGACACGGCGACCGGCCGCGAGCACGCGCAGATCGTCCTCCCGTCGCCCGCCACCGCGCTCGCCGTGGCACGAGGCCCGCTCGCTCTCGCCGTGGCCACGCGCGATGGCTCGCTGACCGTCCGCGCGGCCACCGATGCGCCCTCGGCGGCGCTCGCCCGCCCGGGCCGGCAGCCGATTGAGGAGCTTCTCTTTTCTTCCGATGGCTCGCACCTCGCCGCGCGATCGGGGGACCGCATCGAAATCTGGAAGTGCGACGCGCTGGATCAGCCGCGGTTCACGTTCGCGCTCGAGGGTGGCATCAAGGGCGCCGCCATTTCCGCCGATGGCACGCGCGTCCTGGGATGGAATGCGCAACGCGCGGAGGTCTGGAGCGCCGGCGAGCCGAATACGAACGAAGGCGGCCGGTCGCTGCTCCAGATGACCCCGGAGAAAAATTTCGGTCGTGGCGCGTTCGCCGCCAGCGGGCGCCGCGTCGCGCTCACCGATTGGGATTTCACGATCCGCACCTGGGACGTGGATTCCGGCGCGGCATTTCCACCCGTTGTGAGCCCTTTGCACTGGCTCCGTTCACCCGTGCTGAACGGCACCGGAACCCGGCTCACGCACAGCAGCTCTGGCAATGACCTCGTCGTCCACGACACGGCTTCCGCTCTCGCGGTGTCGCCGCCGATGCGGCATTTCTACCAGCCGCACGCGCTCGTCGCCTCCGCCGATGGCACCCGTACCGCGAGCTTTGCGAAATTACCACTGCATCGCCCACGCCACGCCGCTCAACCCTACGAACAGCCTCCAGAAAAGTGCGACGGCCATCATCACGGTGGTCGATCCGCCAAACATCACGACTTCTCCGGCGAGCCAGACGATTCCCTACAACCAAACCGCCACCCTCTCCGTCGCGGCCACGGGCACAGCTCTGAAGTATGAGTGGTTCCGGGTCTCGGGGAGCGGGCCGGACATCTCCGTCGGGACCGATGCGCCGACCTACACCACGCCGGCACTCACGACGGATGCGCAATACTATGTGCGGGTGAGTAATGCCGGGCCCACGGTGCGGACCAGTGCCGTGGCCACCATCTCCGTGCTCGAGTCGCCGAGCCTCGTGGTGACCATCCTCGGGGATGTGGTGAACAACCGCGACCGGCAGACGAGCTTGCGGGAAGCGGTCGCTTACGCCGAGGCGCGCCCCGGCGCCGACACGATCACCTTTGCCGCCGGGGTGCAGGGGCAGACGGTCACGGTGAGCGAAGGCTGGAACGGGGCGGGCGACGACACGGCGCTGCGCCTCCCCGGCGAGGTGACCATCGACGGCGGCACAGGGGTGACGATCAATCTGGCCTCGCCCACGGCGCGCCGGATCTTCCTGTGCGGCGGGGTCTTTGCCCTGCGCAATCTTACCCTCAGCGGCGGCGACATCCGCGGACTGCAAAGTGGGGGCGCGCTCTGGAGCACCGGCACCGGCACCGTGACCAACGTGCGCTTTACCAACAACCGGGCCGACCACGGCGGCGCAATCTACAACCTCGGCACGATGACGATCAGCGGCTCGTCGTTCGACAACAACTCCACCGCGGCCAACGGGCACGGCGGCGCGATCTGGAGCAACAGCACCCTCGGTGTCAGCGGCACCCTTTTCTCTCAAAACACGGCGGGCCAGCTCGGCGGGGCGATCGCCTCGTTCAATGGACTGACCGTCACCGATTCGACCTTCAGCGGCAACCAGTCCGCCTTCAACGGCGGGGCTCTGCGGCTCGACGGCACCGCGGCCATCTCGGGCTCGACCTTTTCCAACAACACCGCCGTCAACGGTGGCGGCGCGCTCATCAGCCACGGTCAGACGGCGATCACCAATTCGACCATCGCCTTCAACACCGCGCTCGACGGCGGCGGTGCGCAATTTTTCGATGGCACCGGCAGTCTGCGTCACGTGACCTTCGCCAGCAACGGGGCCACCCGCTCGGGCGGCGGCGTGGCGGTGAACTCTGCGAACGTGACGATGACCAACACCATCGTCGCCGCCAACTCCGCACCGGATCAGAACAACCTGTGGGGCGGGCCGCTGAATGCCGCGTCGTCCAATAATCTCCTCAATCTCAACGCCGCCCAGGCCGGGCTCGGCGCATTCGCCTTCAATGGCGGGCCGACCGCGACCGTCGCGCTGCTGGCCGGTTCGCCCGCCATCAACGCGGGCACGAACATCGCCGGGATCACCGCCGACCAGCGCGGCGTCCTGCGTCCGCAGCTCGGCGTGCCGGACATTGGCGCGTTCGAGTTTGACGGCGCGTTGACGGAATCGCTCGTCGTCACCACCGGGCAGGACGAGTCGAACTTCACCAGCGATCCCGCATTCGGCACCGGCACCAGCCTGCGGGAGGCGCTCGCCTACGCGCAGACGCTGGGCGGCGCGCAGACGATCACCTTCGCCCCCGCGCTGGCGGGACAGACGGTGACGGTGGTGGACGGCTGGGGCGGCGCGGGCGATAACACCGCGCTGCGGACGAACACGGATGTGACCATTGACGGCGGCGCGGGTGTCACGATCAATCTGAACTCGGCGACCGGGCGCCGACTTTTCGGATGCACCGGCGGCGCGCTGACGCTGCGGAATCTCACTTTGAGCGGCGGCGACATTCGCGGCATCGACAGCGGAGGCGCGCTCTGGAGCAACGCCACCGTCAACATCACCAACGTGCGCTTCACCAACAACCGCGGTAATCACGGCGGCGCGATCGTCAATTTCGGCACGATGACGATCAGCGGCTCGTCCTTCGACAACAACTCCACCGCAGCGAACGGGCAAGGCGGCGCGATCTGGAGCAACAACACCCTCGGCATCAGCAGCACCCTTTTCCACCAAAAACACGGCGGGCCAGCTCGGCGGGGCGATCATCTCGTTCAATGGACTGACCGTCACCGATTCGACCTTCAGCGGCAACCAGTCCGCCTTCAACGGCGGGGCGCTGCGGCTCGACGGCACCGCGGCCATCTCGGGCTCGACCTTTTCCAACAACACCGCCGTCAACGGTGGCGGCGCGCTCATCAGCCACGGTCAGACGGCGATCACCAACTCGACCATCGCCTTCAACACCGCGCTCGACGGCGGCGGTGCGCAATTTTTCGATGGCACCGGCAGTCTGCGTCACGTGACCTTCGCCAGCAACGGGGCCACCCGCTCGGGCGGCGGCGTGGCGGTGAACTCCGCGAATGTGACGATGACCAACACCATCGTCGCCGGCAACTCCGCACCCGATCAGAACAACCTTTGGGGCGGGCCGCTGAACGCGGCGTCGTCCAACAACCTGATCAACACGAATCCGGCGCAGCTCCTTCTCGGCAGTTTCGGCAACAATGGCGGGCCGACCGCGACCATCGCGTTACTCCCGGGCAGCCTCGCGGTTGATGCCGGCGTGGCGGTCGCGGGCGTGACCGCCGACCAGCGCGGCACCGCGCGTCCGCGAGGCGCGGCGGTGGACATCGGTGCGTTTGAACTCGTGCCTTCGGTGGCGGCGGCGACGCCGGTCGTCGGGCCGCTGGGCGGGACTTACCAAAGCAGCGTGCAAGTCACGATCAGCAGCAGTTCGCCGCGCGCGACCGTGCGTTACACCCTCGACGGCACCACGCCGACGGCCACCAACGGCGCGACTTACGCCGGTCCCCTCACCCTCACCACCAGCGCGACCGTGCGCGCCATCGCCGTCGGCGGCGGCTGGCTCGAATCGCCGGTCGCGTCCGTGGCTTACACTGTCCTCACCCCGATGCCGTTCTGGCGCGCCTTGCACGGCCTGCCCATCGATGGCTCGCAAGACCTCTCCACACCGGCCGGCGATGGCGTCGCCAACGTGTTGAAGTTTGCCTTCAACATGGCGCCCAATGCCGGGGATCTCGGGAAGGCAAACTTCCGCGTTCTGCCGGAAAACGGCACCGCCGGCCTGCCCTTCATCACGCGCGATGCGCAGGGCCGGCTCTACATCGAGTTCGTCCGGCGCAAAGCGGCGACCAGTCCGGGCATCAGCTATGGGGTCGAGACGGGCGACGATCCCACCGCCCTCCAGCCGCTCGACTTAAGCGGCGCGAGCGTCGTCTCGATCGATGCGACGTGGGAGCGGGTCAGCGTCACCGATCCGGTCATCACTCCGCACCGCTTCGGGCGCGTGCGCGTCGGTGTTTTCGGCCGCTACGCCAATGACTTCAACGCCGGTCTCGGCGCGGCGTCCCTGCGCGGCACCGCCGTGTGGGAGGGCGGTGCCGTGCGGCTCACCGACGCCGTCGGCGGGCAGGTCGGCTCCGTCGTGCTCGAGGGCTTCACCGCCAGTCCGGCGGTCAACGGTTTCACGGCGCGCTTCGCACTGGCGATGGGTCCGACCACGACCGCGCCCGGCGATGGCACCAGCTTCGCCGCAGGCAATCTCGGCACCGGCGCCTGGGGCGAAAGCGGTCCCAACACCGTCGGCAGCCTGACCGTGAGCTTCGACACCTACGACAATGGCGGCACCGCCGGCATCGGCATTCACGTGCTCGTCGATGGCGTCCACGTCGCCACCGCGCCCCTCAATCCCTACACCAATGGCGTCAGCGTCCCGGTCGAGATTCACTACGACGCCAGCCTCGGCCTGACCGTCCGCTACAACAGCGCGCTGGTCTTCGACCGTCTCGCCGTGCCCGGCTTCCAGTTCCCGGCCACCGCCCGCTTCGGCTTCGGCGCCCGCACCGGCGGCGCCAATGAACGCGCAGTGGTGGACAACGTAGAGATTGAACCGCGCTGAGCACGCATTTGCGCGGGTCGCCAAGCGAGGCTTCAGCCGGGTGCGGGTGCAGGTCGCTAGCCCGTGAGGTTGGCGTCGCAGCTTCATCCCCCGCCCGCTGCACCCGGCGAGCCGCCGGAAACGACGGGCCGGCGGCCTGTGTATCCCGAACGCGGCTGCGCCGCTTAGTTCTGTGCCTGCGCGACGGCGGCCATGCGGCGGGCGATGAACTCGCGCACTTGCGGGAACGCGACCTTTTCGAGCAGCAACGCGGCCGCGACTGGATCCATCGCGATGAGCGGTTCGAGCGCGTACCATTCGAGCAGCGGCAGGTTGACGTCGCCGGCATCCTCGGTGCGCTGGAGCAGGGGATCGAGGATCGGCAGGCGCTGGTCGACTGGCAGGCGCTGAGCGGCGCTCGCGAGGTAGAGGCGGGTGACGGGTGATTTTGCGTCGCGGGCGAGGTCGGCGAGGCGGGTGCGAATCGCGGCGCTCGGCGGACGCTCGGTGGCGAGTTGCACGGTCCAGGCGGTGAGGTCTTCGCGGCCCGGTTGCTCGTGGAGCAGTTCCAGCGCGATTGGCTCGGTGAGATTCCCGGTCACGTGGAGCGTCCACAGGGCGCGCAGCGCCGAATGCGGGGTGCCTCCGCGTACCGCTTGTTCGAGTTCGGGCAGCGCGACTTTTCCGCGTGCGGCGCGCTCGGCGAGCAGGCGACGCGCGTGCCGGGAGAGCCACTCATTCGTGCCGATGACAAGCGCGGCGAGTTCACCGTCGGTCTGCTTCGCGAGATCGAGTGTCGTGGTCTTTTGGTTGCTGTAGGTGACTTTGAAGATGCGCCCATTGCTGCGGTCGTGAGCCTCGGGCTGCGGGCGGTGGCATTGATTCAGATCGTACCAGTCGATGAGGAAGACAGAGCCGTCCTGGTCTTCGAGCAGGTTCACGATCTGCGAGGCGCGGTCGTTGAAGAGGATGAAGTCGGGCCCGTGTTTGCCGACGAAGCCGCTGCCGGCGCGCTCGGGGATGTCGGTGTTGATCCGCGCGCCGTGGATGTTGTTCATGAAGTAGCGGCCGCGATATTCCGCAGGCCACGACTCGCCTTGATAGACCATGAGCCCGGCGTGCGCGTGCCCGCCCCCGGCGGCGTCGCTGCGGCCATTGCCACCGTGCGGCGTCGCGCCGAGGAAGTGCCGGTGGTCAGCGATCGTCTTGATGTCGTCGTAGGTGTAGGGATTGAAGTGCGTGCCGGCTTGCCGCTGATAGCGCCCGCCTTGGATCATGTGGAAGAGATGGGGGATGACGCAGGCCTCGATGATCGCCTGCCCGCGCGCGTCGAAGTCGAGACCCCACGGGTTGCTCGTGCCTTGCGCGAAGACCTCGAAGTCGTGCCGCACGGGATGAAAGCGCCACACGCCCGCGTTGATCGGCGTGCGCTTGTCTTCGGGCGTTCCCGGTGCGCCGACATTCGATTTCGTAAAGACCCCATGGGAACCGTAGAGCCAGCCATCGGGTCCCCATGAAAACGTGTTCAGCGTCTCGTGCGTGTCCTGAGTGCCCCAGCCATCGAGGAGAATTTGCGGCGGTCCTGCGGGCTTCGGCGCGTCGCCATCGAGGATCGGGATGAAGAGCAAATGCGGCGCGGCTCCGACGAAGACGC
>JANPHH010000511.1:0-3348 GCA_031424375.1 Chthoniobacter sp.
CCCCCGCGCCTCCGCTAGAAGTGGCGCTGCGCGCGTTTGGGGTCGGCGAACTGGAGTTCGCCGCTCCTTGTCCGCCCGCGGGTTCGGTCCCTCAGGATGACAGGGATTTTTGAGATTCGGTACACTCTCGGAGAAAATGTGGAGCCGATCGAGAGGTGCGGCGGGTAAAATGCCCACCACGGCTTCCAGCCCGCTCCCGCGCCGGGAGTGCCTCCGGCCCAAGGGTGCGCCGCAAGATCGATCGACGGGCTCAGCCCGCTTCGACTTACCGCACCGCCTCCACCCAGCTCGCGAAGTGGTATTGCCCCGAGGCGCCGC
Organism: Chthoniobacter sp.; assembly: GCA_031424375.1. Lineage (GTDB taxonomy): Bacteria > Verrucomicrobiota > Verrucomicrobiia > Chthoniobacterales > Chthoniobacteraceae > Chthoniobacter. The sequence goes on from JANPHH010000511.1 coordinate 319, forward strand.
CGCCGGCCCGGCCGAGCGCCTCGTCGAAGTGGACGTTCGCGCCCCCGCTGATGTTCATCGTCTTGCCGATGAACGCCCCGCTGAGGCTCGCACTACCGGAGACGGTGAAATCGGCTCCGGGCGCGTTGATCGCGCCGATGAAGACGCCGCTCCCCGAGACGGTGACTTTCTGGGTCACGCCGACGGCCGGGGTGATGACGTTGATGATGTTGTTGGCGGCGATGTTGCTCTGGTTGTTGAAGGAGGAACCGGAGACGGTGACGTCGCCCTCGATGTGGTAGGTGACGTGTACACCCGACTGCTGGAGGATGTAACCGCTGCCGGACGTAGTGAATTTCCCTGTGACCCAAACTTCGATGTAACTCTCGGCCCCAACCGCGTGGGGAGCCATGGTCAGGACCTTTCCCCCTGGGACGGTCACGGAACTGACTTTGTAGCGGGACGGCGAAGCCTGGGTGCCGCCAGTGAGGGTCATCGAGGTACCGATGACGGTGGGCGTCGCGTTGAACGTCGTCCACGTCGGCGCGGCGACAGGAGAGACGGGCGAGCTGAACGAGTTCGTGATCGTGCCCGTGACGCCGCTGGTATTCGTGGGGGCCGCGCCGCTGTAGCTCAGATCGCCGTAGAGGGGCGCGCTTCCGAGGTTGGAAGCGCCCTGGGTGTCATTGATCCCTACGTCGCCGTTCGACTGACGTTTCGCCACGTCGTAGAGGCCGCCGGTGGATTTTGTGGGGTCGGATGAGTCGAAACTGTCCACCCACCCGCCGCTCATCGTGAACTTTTTGTCGAGGAGCAGGGTGCGTTGAAATGGTGATCTGCTGGTCGGTTCCGCGAGGATTTCCACGGTGCGGGTCGCCAGAGGGGTGGCCACGCTGGTCCCGTCACTGCGGTCCTTTTTCAGGCTCAGCTTGCGGAGCAGCACGTCTTGCGCATCCACGCCGGAAATCGCCCCGCCGGAGACGTCCGCTTTTCCCGTCGAGCGAATGCGGAGCCAGTTGGCGCTGTTGATCGACACCTGATCCGCGGACACGCTCGCGGTGACCGTCCCGCTGGCCGGAACGCCGGTGGAGAGTGTGTAGGTCTTCGTCACGGCGGCGCCTCCGGGTGCGGCGGGCGCGCCCGACCAGCCGTCGGCGACCCACGACGCTTTCTGGGCGGTCATCAGGGCCAGTTCGCCGCCGGCTTCCGCGGCGTGCGCGGCCTGCGTCCAGCGCGACGACTGGTGGCTGGTGCGGAAGCGGTTGCGCGCCTCGGACAGGGCGGAGCTGACGATCACGAGCGTGACCGCGAGGATGGCCAACGCGGCGAGGACGGCCGAACCGGACTGACGTGCGCGATGGCTGGAGTTCGATCTCATTTTCATAGAATCACGGGGGGGTGTCACTGGAGGAGCTTGCGCGGGTAGCCGAGGGCGTCCACCTGGCGCCGGAGCGTGCGCGTCTTCCCGCCCTGCAACCGCTGGTCGTAAAGGACACGGCAGCGGACCGCGCCGTCGGTCTCATTTTTGAATGAGAGAGCAAACGCCCCGGCCGCGGCGCCGATGGTGCGGGAGGTTCCGCCTTCATTCCGGATCGCTGCGCCATTGAAGACGTAGTAGCGCACGGTCAGCGCGGTCCCGTAGGCGACCGCGCCCGAAGCATAAGTCGGGGTCGTCGTTGCCTTGGTGCCGATCGCATTGTCCTCTTCCCGCGAGTCGGCGTAGTAGTCCGGGATGGTGAGTCGCAACTCGGTCCCGAAGGTGGTCGTGCCAGTGACGAGCGTCGCCCCGTTGTAGACCTCGACGTTGGTCGCGCGCCGGATATCGCGTTTCACGTAGTCGAAGACCCGCATCTGGTCGTTCTGGCGCTGGGCATAGGCGAACGCATTGACCGAGGTGGTCTGCACGGCGGTCCAACTCGCCATGAGCCCGACCATGAAGAGGCTGAAGCAGCCCGTGGCGACGACGAGTTCGACCAGGGTGAACCCGGCCATGTGCGATGGTGATTTACGGGAGTGCACTTTTGGAAATTCCTCCTCTGGAGACGACGGTAACGAGGCTGCGCGTCTGCGGCCGCCCGCTGCGGCGGCCGGTGTAGGTGAGAGTCGCGACCACTTTCACGGCGCTGGCATCGCTCAGGGGCTGGGCCGAGGCATTGAAGCCCACGCTCGGGCTGGAAGTCCCGTTCCAGGTCGCGGTCAGCGTCTTGGCGGCCACGACATCCCAGGGGGAAATGGTCAGCGTTTCCTGAGTGACGGTCATGCCCGTCGTCGGCTCCGGTCGGGCGGTCCAGACCTTGGTCGTGATCCCGGTGCCGTCGGTCAGCTCAGGCCAGGAGAGCAGTCGGATCTGGTCGATGCGCTGCTCAAGTCCCGTGCAAGCCAGGGCATCCTCATCGGACGCCGAGACCAGCTTGCCGGCATGCACCGCGGTGGCGAAGGCGCCGAGAAACCCGATCGCCACCATGGCCACGGCGACCAGCGTCTCGATCAGAGAAAATGCCGCGTCCTCGCCGCGCTGGCATGAGGTGACAAAGCCCAAGGGTTTCCGGAATCGGCGAGGCATCGCCAGCGCGGGCGCTGCCTGACGGGAGGCGCTGGGACCCGCGGGAGCGAGGACGGTTTCGAAGGTGTCCATGTTTATAACCACTAGAAACGTTAAGCACGCTTGATGCCACGAGGTGACTAGGATTCGATGCCGTGCCGAGAGATCTCAAGGCTCGGGCGCTGCCGGCCGCGGGGGGCGCGATGGACAGCGCCGTTCCGAAACGCAGTGGAGGGACCTCGGGGGGCTGGGAACTGCACGATCGTTCAAGGGCCGGGGTCCCTCGGCTCCGTTACACTCCGCTCGGGATGACAGCGTTTCGCGGTTTCCGGTAGCGGCATTGTTCCGGCTGCGAGAGTGAACGGGGAATTCCAAGAAGCCTGTCATCCCGAGCGAAGTTCCGCAGGGGCGAAGGTGGGGCGGAACGCAGTCGAGATACCTCGGAATGCCGGGAACTGCACGATCGTTCAAGGGCCGGGGTCCCTCGGCTCCGTTACACTCCGCTCGGG
>JANPHH010000512.1:0-3932 GCA_031424375.1 Chthoniobacter sp.
ACAAACATGGGCATCCGTGTGCGCTCGCGGCGATCCGCGTGACCGAGACCTTGAAAGGCACACCGCCGAAAACGCTCCTCGTCGCGGTCGAGGCAGCGCCGGTTTACGACGAGAAGGGAATCCAGATTCCAATCTCCACCGCCTACCGCTACGATTTAAAACGTCTGGAGCACACCTACGTGGTCTTTCTCGCCAAGCCACCCGTCGCGGATGCCGCCTACAACGTTCCCGCTGGCTCCGGATCGGGCATTGTGGACTTGAATTTGGATCGCCCCGGCGACGGCCCCGCGGAACTTCAACGCCTGCGCGCCTTTCTCGGGAAAAAATAATGCAACTCCCAATCTCAATGCCCGCCATGAAATCACTCCGCCTCTTCCTCCTGAAATCCGCGCTGCTTGCGTTTGCCGCGCTGTCACCGATCGCAGTTCACGCCATCGGCGCAGACGGGGACACCGAGTGGCCTGCGGGCGCGACCCTCGACATTCAGCTCAAACTCACCGCCACACTCGACAAGGACGGACACGCGAAAGTCGCGGGCGATCTGATCGTCACGAATCCCAGCGGCGCGGCCTTGACGATTCAGGAACCGACCAACCGTCTCGTGCTTGCGTTCCTTGTCTTCGACGAGCTGGGAAATCCCGTCGCACCTGCGCTGGTGGGAAAATCCGATCCTGCTTTCACCACGCACAGCCTCGCGCCGCACGCGACCTTCACCCATCATTTCGAGGGATTGGATTTTGTCACCGGCAGCGTCCATCAGAACTACGAACTGAGCCGCGGGAAGAGCTATCGCATCATCGCCGTCTATCGCGCCGCAGGGCCGCGCGGGCCGGGCTTCACCAGCCGCGAGACGGAAGTGAAGATTCCAAAATGACGGGCGGCCATGCGCGACGACGCTCCGACATCCATTTGAAACCAAGCCCGTGCATTGACCGCCACGCCCGACAGCTTTCACACCACGCGCTGGACGCTCGTGCGCAATGCCACGGGCAGCAGTGCCGAGGGGCGGCAGGCGCTCAGCGAATTGTGCGCGGCGTGCTATGAGCCGGTCGTCGCCTTTCTCCGCCGCAGCGGACGCGATGAAGACGCCGCGCGCGAAGTGGCGCACGGGTTCTTCGAGGCAATTTTGGAAAAACCGGCGCTCGGCGGAGCGGAGCCGGGGCGCGGACGATTCCGCAGCTACTTGCTCGGCGCGCTGAAGCATCACCTCAGCCACCGGCGCGAACGCGATGCGCGGCAGAAGCGCGCTGGTGGCGTGGAGATCGTGGCGCTCGATGCAGGCACGGATACTTCGTCCGGCATCGATCCCGGCGACGCGCAATCGCTGCCGCCGGATCGCGAGTTCGACCGTCAATGGGCGCTCCACATTCTGCACCGCGCCACGGAAGCCCTCGCCGCCGAATGGCGCGACGCGGGCAAGGCAGATGAGTTCACCGCGCTCCAGCCATTCATTGGCGGCGAATCCGCGTACGGCGATCTCGCATCCCTCGCGACCTCGCGCGGTGAGAGCGCAGCCACGCTGCGCAAGACCGTAAGCCGGATGCGCCAGCGTTTCCGTCACCACATGAAGGCGCAACTCGCCCCGACGCTCGCCGACGGAGCCACCGCCGACGACGAGATGCGCGCGCTGCTCTCAGCGCTGAGCGGCTGAGCAAAGTAGCGCGGGCTTCAGCCCGTGGAGACGGCCGGTGCATTACGGACCTGCAAATCAGGAACAACGGGCTGGCGCACGATTCGGGAAAGTAGATTCTGGGGCTTCAGCCCGCCGGGGCTTCCAGTGCGGGACGGACGCGCAATTCGGAGCGGACAGTCTGACGGGCTCAAGCCCAAGCAACTACTTTGCGCACCGCCGCGTTGTCAGAGCGCCCGGGTCCTGTCATCAGTGATTCCGATGCTCCGATTCCCACGCCTCATCCTCTGCGCAGCGTTGCTTTCCACTCATGCATCGGCGGAAGACTGGCCGCATTTCCGCGGGCCGACGCGCAATGGCGTGTCGGCGGAAAAAGGCTGGCGCAGCGAGTGGTCGGGCGAAGCAACGATCGCGTGGAAGGCGCAGGTGGGGCTCGGCTTTTCCTCGGTCGTTGTCGCGAATGGCCGCGCGGCGACGGCAGGGCATGCGGATGGAAAGGACACAGTCTTTTGCTTCGACGCGAAGACGGGCAAAGAGCTGTGGAAACACAGCTATCCGGCGGAGCTGGGCGACAAGTTTTTCGAGGGCGGGACCACGGGGACGCCGACGTGGGATGGCTCACGGCTTTACTGGCTGAGCCGGTGGGGCGATCTGATTTGCTTCGAGGGGGAGAGCGGAAAAATCGTGTGGCAGAAGAACATCCAGAAGGAGACGGAGGCGCCTGGGCCGATGTGGGGATTCACCGGTGCGCCGTTCGTCGTGGGAAATCTGCTCGTGCTCAACGTCGGAGAGGCGGGCGTGGGCGTGGACAAGGGCGACGGCAAGGTCGTGTGGAAGTCTGCGGCGAAGGACGCGGGCTACTCGACGCCGCTGCCGTTTGAATTCGGTGGCGTGAAGCTCGTGATGTTTGGCAACGCGACGAACTACCTCGCAGTGGATCCGCTGACGGGGAAGGAGGCGTGGCGTTTCCGCTGGGTAACGCAGTACGGCGTGAATGCGGCGGACCCGATTGTGAGCGGCGACCGTGCGTTCATTTCGACCGGCTACAGCAAGGGCGGCGCGCTCCTGCAACTCGGCGCGGAGGAGCCGAAGCAGCTTTGGAAAACGAAAGTGCTCCGCACGCAGCTCAACGCCGCGGTGCTGCACGAGGGGCATCTTTACGGTGTGGACGGTGACACGACGGACAAGGGTTCGCTGAAGTGCATCGAATTCGCGAGCGGCACGGAAAAGTGGAGCCAGCCGGGCTTCGGCAACGGCGCTGTGATCGTCGCGGACGAAAAACTGATCGCTCTCAGCGGCGACGGCGAACTTTTCATCGCGCCCGCATCGCCGGATGGCTTCAAGCCCACCGCGCACGCAAAGGTCCTCGGCCCGAAATGCTGGACCGCACCCGTGCTGGCGAACGGCCTCGTCTATTGCCGCAACTCGCGAGGCGAAATCGCGGTGGTGGATTTGCAGGGAAAATGATCGCGTCGTGGCCGGATGGCGATGGGAGCGGCGACTTCCGAGTCGCCGTCGCCGCACGCGCGCAGCGCCATTCTCAACATGCGGCGTGGTTCCACACACAAGCTCCGGCGATTTGGAAATCGCCGCTCCCAGTCCTGCCCGCACAAAGATGCGCCGAGGCCGCGGGATTGTTCCCGGAAGATTGATTCCATGCTTTGCGTCTTCGCGTCTTTGCGCGAGACACTCACTTGGATTCCCCAGCCATGAAACGCCGCACCTTCCTCCAACGCGCCACGCTCGCCGCACTCGCCACCGGGCCATTCCTCCGCGCCGCGGAACCCGCGAAACTCCGCACGGCGCTGATCGGCTCCGGTTGGTGGGGTAAGAACATCCTCAAGGAAGCGATGGCGTCCGGTCGCTGCAAAGTCGTCGCGCTCGCGGATGTGGATGCGAACGTGCTCGAAGTCGCCGGCGATCAGGTGAACGACCTCAGCGGCGACTCGCCGAAGCTCTACCGCGACTACCGCGAACTGCTCGTAAAGGAAAAGCCGGATGTCGTCATCATCGCCACGCCCGACCACTGGCACGCGCTGAACACCATCGCCGCACTGAAGGCAGGCGCGCATGTCTTCGTGGAAAAGCCGACCGGCCACACGGTGAACGAAAGCCGCGCGATGCTGCGCGCGGCGCGCGAAAGCGGTCGCGTCGTGCAGGTCGGGCTGCACCGGCGCATCGGGCCGCATCACGTGAGCGGGATGAAATTCCTCAAGTCCGGCGCAGTCGGCGATGTCGGCATGGTGCGACTCTTCGCGCACAGCGCGGGCGGCGGGATCGAGAAACCCACGCCGAACGAGCC
>JANPHH010000513.1:0-9231 GCA_031424375.1 Chthoniobacter sp.
CTCGCCGCCGATCGCAACGACCTCAAACGCAGCGCCGGCCGCACCTTGATCAATCAATTTCTCGCCGAGATGGATGGCAACGTGGGCAGCAACGACGGCCTGCTCATCCTCGGCGCGACCAACGCCCCGTGGCATCTCGACCCCGCGTTCCGCCGCCCCGGCCGCTTCGATCGCATCCTCTTCGTCCCGCCGCCCGACGAACCCGCGCGCGCCGCGATCCTCGACGTGATGGCCCGCGACAAGCCTGTGCATCAGCTCGACGTCACCGCCGTCGCCAGGAAAACCAAGGACTTCTCCGGCGCGGATTTGAAGGCCGTATTCGACATCGCCATCGAGCGTTCGCTCGTCCGCGCGATGCGCGAAGATCGCGTCATCCCGCTCGGCACCGACGACCTGCTGCGCGCCGCCAAAGACGTAAAACCCTCAACCCGCGCGTGGTTCGAAAGCGCCAAGAACTACGCCATCTATTCGAATCAGAGCGGATTCTACGACGACGTACTGGAGTTTCTCGGGATCAAGAAATGAGCGACGCCCACGGCGCGCCGCCGCAGGTCCTCCGCGGGCTGCAGCTCAAGGAAATCGGCCGCTACGAAGACGCCGAGCGCGCCTTCCGCGAAGCGCTCGCGCAGGAGCCGAACGACGCGTTCGCCCTGCATCACCTCGCGGCGTGCCAGTTTCACCTCGCCACCCGTCACCGCGACGCGCTGGCCACGATCGACAGCGCCATCGCCCTCGAGCCGAACCAACCCGATCACCACATCCTGCGCGCGTTCATTCTCTGTGTGCTCGACCGGCCCAAGGACGCCCTCGCCACCACGCAGATCGCGCTGCAACTCGCGCCCACCTCCGATGCCGCTTTCACCGCGATCGCCCAAGCCCACCTGCAACTCTCGCATTGGCCCGATGCCGAACGCGCCGCCCGTCAGGCGCTCGCGCTGGACGCGGACAATTCCACCGCCGCCAACCAGCTCGCGCAGGCCCTCCGGCTGCAAAACAAAATGGTCGAAAACGCCGGGCACATCGCCGGCATGCTCGCCCGCGATCCTGGCGATCCTTACACCCACGCGAACGCTGGCTGGGCCGCCCTCCAGCGTGGCCAGCATGGCGAAGCCGAGACGCATTTCCGCGAGGCCCTGCGGCTGAATCCGAACTTCGACTCCGCCCGCGAAGGCCTGCTGAACAGCTTCCGCGCCCGCTCGCCACTCTACCGCGGCTACCTGCGTTACTGCTTCGCCATGCAGCGCCTCAGCTCCGGTGCGCGCTGGGCGGTGATCATCGGGCTCTATCTCGGGATGCGATTTGCCTCCCATCTCCGCGGCGGTCTCGGCCTCGCGCTCGTGGCGCTTTATCTCCTCTTTGTGCTCTGGGTCTGGGTCGCGCGCCCGGTCGGCAATCTCATGCTGCTCTTCGACCGCTTTGCCCGCCACGCCTTGCGGCGGAATGAGCGCATCGAAGCCGCGGTCGTCGGTGGTTGCCTGCTCACCGGGGTTCTCGCCGTCGGGCTCGGGCTCGGCATCGCTTCCGAAATGCTGCTCACCTCCGGCATCGGCCTCGTCGCCGTCTCATTTCCCTTCGCACTCGTCTTCACGAATGGCGCCCGCTTCGGCCGCCTGCTCTTCGCCGCCATCGCCGCGGTCACCCTCCTCGGCGCGCTCCTCACCATTGCCACGCTCTACGTCCCCACCCTCGCGTCCGTCGCGGAGATGACCTTCCTCATCGGCTGCATCGGCTGCGTCCTCACCACCTGGATCGGCAATCTCCCGCAACTCCGCCAGCCGCGCTGAAGAGTGGGGCAATGGCTTTGTCGTATGCGCGAAATCGCCCTTCGAGGCTCATCGGGCATTTTTATAATGCCTGTCATCCCGAGCGGAGTGTAACGGAGCCGAGGGACCTCCGCCTTCGGGAGACCGTGCAGTTCTCGGTCATCTGAGGTCCCTCGACTTCATTCTGGTCGCTCAGGCTCCCTCCATTGCGCTCGGGATGACAGGGCATTTCTGAATTCGAGCCTCCGCGCCTCGCGGCCGCTGCGCGGAGCAGGGGTTGGATCGGAAGTGTGCGCAAGCGCCCGACTCCGCGCGCGCTTTCTGATTCTCCTCCTCGTCGCTCGCCGACTACGCTCCGCGCCCATGGACCTCCTCACCCTCGACCTCGCCGGCATCCGTAAGATCGCCAGCGGCAAGGTGCGCGAAATTTTCGACCTCGGCGAACATCTCCTGCTCGTCGCCACCGATCGCATCTCCGCCTTCGACTGCATCCTGCCCAACGCCATCCCACGCAAGGGCGCAGTCCTCAACTCACTCTCCACCTTCTGGTTTTCGCGCTTCGACTTTGTCGAGAATCACCTCGTCGCCACGGACGTTGCGCAGTTCCCGGCCGTGCTCCAGCCCTTTACCGCCGAGCTTTCCCAGCGCTCCATGGTCGTGAGGAAAGCGCAGCCGCTCCCCGTGGAGTGCGTAGTCCGCGGCTACCTCACCGGCTCCGGTTGGAAAGAATATCGCGCCGCGCAAACCATCTGCGGCATCCCGCTCCCCGCCGGTCTCCAGCAGGCCCAGCAACTGCCCACCACCCTTTTCACCCCGAGCACCAAAGCCGCCAGCGGCCATGACGAAAACATCCCGTGGAGCGAATGCGTGCGCCTCCTCGGCGAGAGCGTCGCCACCCAAGTCCGCGACCTCAGCATTCGCATCTACGAAGCCGGCCGCGCGCACGCCGCCGAGCGCGGCATCATCGTCGCGGACACGAAGTTCGAGTTCGGCCTGCTCGATGGCCGCGTCATCCTCATCGACGAATGCCTCACCCCCGACAGCTCGCGCTTCTGGCCCGCCGATCAGCACCAGCTCGGCATCAGCCCGCCGAGCTACGACAAACAATTCGTCCGCGACTACCTCGAAACGCTCGACTGGGACAAAACCCCGCCCGCCCCGCCGCTCCCCGCTGAGATCATCGCCCGGACGAGCGGAAAATATCTCGAAGCCTTCGAGCGCCTGACCGGCGCCGCATTGGCCGCGAAGTAAGCCAGGACCAGCAATCCCCCGCGAGCAAATCGGTTCGGGCGTTTGAAGCAGCAGGCGAAAGCTGCTATCAGCACGCGTGTCCTCCCAGACCATGCCGTCACCGCTTTCCCGATCCCTTGCCCTCGGCATCCTCGCGGCGCTCGCCCTCCTCTCGCCCGCGGACGCGCAAGTCACCATCCAGCCGATCACCACGCGGCCCTGCCTGCTCAGCGGGCCGGAAGATGCCGCCGATATTCGTGCGCGGCTCGCCATTCATCCGCATCCGATCGAGACGCTGCTCAGCACCTACCTCTACGGCGGCGAGCCCCAGAAGCAGGCGGCGAGCGCGCAGTTCTTTGCCTACCCCGGCTCGGGTGATGGCAACGGCTTGCTCCAGACCTACGTCGGACAAAAAGGGCGCCGCCTCGTCGAAGACCTGATGCGCTACGACCTCGCCGTATCGCTCGGCTACGCAACCGCGGCGCAAAGGCAGAAGCTCCTCGACCTCGCCACGGAATTCATCGCGGCCACCTTTAGCGCAGACGTTTCGCAGTTTCCCGCCGCGGGCGTAAACAACGGCAACCTCTGGCTCGAGAACGTGATCGCGCTCGGCCTCGCCGGCATCAACTTTCCCGACAACGCCGCCGCGACCGCGTGGGTCACGAAGTCCGTCGCTTACATGGACTACGAGATCGGCGCGGAGTTTCTCGACGGCGCCGCGCGCGAGACCCCGCGCTATCACGACTGGGAGCTGCTGCACCTCTCGAACTACCTCACCGTGCTCAAGCGCCGCTGCGGGATCGATCGTTACGACAGCCCGGTGCTCCGGCAGGCGCTGGAATGGTATGGGCGGTTCGCATCACCGCCGGTCACCGTCGCCGGCGGCCAGCCGATCCTCCCGGCGTGGGGCGATGCGACTTATGCGGAACGGCTCGGGAAACAATTCTACGTCCCCGCGCTCTTTGCGCCGGCGTTCAAGGATCGCGATCCGTGGTTCGCGCGGCGGCTCATGAGTTGGTGGCGCGCGGCGGGTTCGCCGGACTACGCGGACCAGGCATTCGACGTCACCAATCCGCAGCTCCTCGACCCGCGCCTCGTGGATAGCCCGCAGGCCGCGCGCTCCAGCTTCTACTCGCCCACTCTGGGTGAAGCCATCCTGCGCGTCGGCTCGGAAGCGGCCGATGAAATGACCGCGACCTTCATCTGCGGCCCGCCCGGCATTTCGCACGAGAATGCAGACAACGGCCACATCGACCTCTTCGCCTTCGGTGTGCCGCTCGCGCTCGACTCGATGTCCGGCCCCTACGACACCACGAACGACACCTGGAACTCGCGTATCATGGCGCACAACACCGTGCGCTTTAACGGCACGGAATCCGGCACCAGCGAAGGCACCACCGGCGTCTTCAATGCGTTCGGTTCATCGGACACCGCCGACTACGTCTCGGGCAATATGCGCTACGGCTCCACGTCCGTGCGCCGCGTCGTTTTCGTGAAGCCGGATTATCTCGTCGTGTGGGATCAGTGCACGGCTTCGTCCTACGCGGATTTCTGGCTGCACACGCCCGCGCAGAGTCTGGAGTGGCAGGCCCACCGCGTCACCAGCCACACGCCGTGGAATGTCGATCTCGACGTCGATTTCCTTCTCCCCGCGGGCGCGCTCCCGGCACCTACGCTGGCTGCGGGCAACCCCACCGCCGACTACACCACGCGCAATACCTTCGCCAGCCAGACTCCCGCGCCGAGTGTGGCGACGCTCTTCACCACCCAAGGCGAAGGCCGCTTCGGCGAGTGGACGAATCCCAACGACAACTCGCTGGGCCGGAACCCATTTACCTTCAAGTGGCAGCCCTATTTCACCGTCCGCGCGGATACGAGCAGCGGCGATTTTCTCACCGTCTGGCATCCGCGAAAAGTCGGCGTGACGCCCGCGCTCACCGCGTCCCTGACCAGCTCCACCAGCACCAGCGTGGCAGTCACGGTGAACTTCGACGGCCGCACCGACACGATCTCGATCACCACCGCCGGAGCCACGGTCACGAAAGGCGGAACGGCCACCGTGCAGTTTGCCGAAACTTTTCCGCAGAGCGGCGTGAGCGGCGCCGCGGCATTCGTGAAATCCGGCTACGGCACCACGACGCTGGCCTCCGCCCTCGCGACCACCGGGCCGGTGGAGGTCACGATGGGAACGCTCGCGCTCGGGGCCTCCGAACGCATCCCCAACACCGCGCCGCTTCGCCTGCGCAATGGCGGCACGTTCGATCTGGGCTCGGCCAGCGAAACCGTGGGCGATTTGCTCCTCGACGGCGGCAGTTTGATCGGCAGCGGCACGCTCCGTGTCGCGGACCTCGAGTGCTGGGGCGGTTCGGTCTCGGCAAACATTTCCGCCACAGGCTCGCTCCGGAAGCGGGGCACAGCGCCATGGACGTTACCGCCGAGCGTCACCTACGCCAGCGGCACGTTCATCGACGCCGGCACGCTCTCCCTCTCGCCCGGTGCGATCCTGCCGGGGACGCGGAACGTGCAGCTCGGCAGCGGGGCGACCCTCGACCTGAATGGCACCTCCCAAACTCTCGCTGCTCTCGCCGGCGCGGCTGGCTCCGAGCTGAAAATCGGCACCGGGACGCTGACCGTTTCCGCCGGTGCGGATTCGTCATTCTCGGGCAGCATCAGCGGCACGGGTTCGGTCGTGAACTACGGCACCTTGCGCCTCGTCGGGAGCGGCGCTGTGGCCGCCACCGTGCAACTCACAAACCACGGCACGCTAGACCTCACCGCGTGGTCCGGCACGCTCCCCACTTCGTTCGTCAACAATGGGACGATCCTCGGCGACACCGTCCCGCCGACGATCGCCGCGCCCGCCGGAGGCTTCACCCCGCTCACGCTCACCACTGGAGTCGGGGGTACGGCTCCGCTTCCAGATTACACCGGGCAGGCCGTGACCAGCGATAACGTGGGAGTGACCAGCGTCACGCAATCGCCCGCGATCGGCAGCGCGCAATCCGGTGGCACCACCCAGGTTACGCTCACCGCGCACGATGCGGCGGGACGCACCGCGGGCGTGAGCTTCGATGTGGCGGTGATACCACCGCCGCCGTCCTTCACCAGCCAGCCGCAGAGTCAGACCGCTGCGCTGTCCCGCGGCGTGCAGTTTGTGGCCGTGGCAAGCGGCGCCGGCGTGGTGTCGTATCGCTGGGATCTCGATGGCAGCGCGTTGAGCGACAGCGCTACGATTTCGGGAGCGACCACGACCACGCTCACCTTGAGCAATCTGACGCTCGCCAACCGCGGCTCGTATGTCCTCGTCGCGACCAACTCGGGCGGCAGCACCAGCAGCAATGCGGCGACTTTGTCCATCGACCTCGGCTTCGCCAGCGGCGTGATCGCCTCCGATCCATTCACCGATGGTAGCCTGACGAATCTTTACGGTGGCGATTTGCTCGGACTCACTTTCTTTCCGCAGAGTGCGACCATCGCGGTGGCGAGCGACGCAGTCCTCGGCAGCGGCAACGCGTTGCAAGTGACGCCGACCAGCACCTCTGCTCGCGTCTATGCGGAGTTCAATCCAGTCACGCTCAGCAATTCGGGCGACTACCTCGAAGTGCAATTCGACTTCCGCTACGCGCAGGCGCCCGACGACGTCGCCGCCGGTTTGCGCTGGGGATTCTACAATGGGGGCAGCCTGCGACCGCCGAGCAGCGTCGCCAACCGATCCGACGACGCGGGTTACGGCGCGCAGACGAATCCCGGCGGGACCACGAGCGGAACCCGCGTCTTCAGCGAAGCGGCGTTCGACGACATCCTCGGCGGAAATGCCCCCGGCGCGCTCGTCACCCTCGCTTCCGGGACATCGTCGAATCTCGGCACCACGAAACACACCGCGAAGCTGCGGCTCACGCGACTGGCCAGCGGGCAATTGCAAGTCCTCGGCACGGTGGACGCGACGACCGTGACCTCCACGACCACTGCCGTGCTGACCTACGTGTTCAACGAACTCGCGCTCGGCAACGGCGCCACGACCAAGCCATACGCGATCGACAATCTCACGGTCAGCACGAACCTCGACACCACGCCACCGAGCATCGCCGCGCCCGCTGGTGGATTCACGCCGACGACGCTCGCAACGGCCGCCGGCGGCACCGTGCCGTTTCCGAATTATTCGAGCCTCGCCGTGGCCAGTGACAATACCGCCGTCACCAGCGTCGTGCAGTCGCCGGCCGCCGGCTCACCGCAAAGCGTCGGCACGACGTGGGTCACGGTGACGGCCTCCGACGCGGCGGGAAACGTGGCGCCACTCCGGTTTCCCGTCGCGATCACGGATGGCACCGCGCCCGCGATCGGCGGCACATTTTCACCACTCACCCTCACCACGGGAAGTACCGGAACCGCCGCTCTGCCGAACTACCTCCCGCAGATCGTCGCGAGCGACAATGTCGGCGTGGCGAGCGTGACGCAAAGCCCGGTGTCGGACAGCGCGGTGGGCTTCGGTGCCACGCCGGTCACGATCACCGCAGCGGATGCGGCGGGGAATACCGCGAGCACCACATTCAACGTGACGACCAATGACGGCACCCCGCCCGCGATCACCCTGCTCGGGATCAATCCGGCGACCGTCCCGGCAGAGAGCATCTATAGCGATGCCGGCGCCACTGCCGTGGATAGTGTGAGCGGTGTGGTCTCCGTCCTGCGCACCGGCGGAGTGAATACGGCTGTGGCCGGCACCTACACGCTCACTTTTACGGCGACTGATGCCGCGGGGAATGTCGCGACCACCACTCGTACCGTCGTCGTCAGCGCGACGCCGCACCTTGTCTGGAAGCAGGAGGTGTTCGGTGCGAACTCGAGCAACCCAGCGATCTCAGGCGACCTCGCCGACCCGAACGGCAACGGCATCATCAACCTCCTCGAATACGCCCTCGTCGCCGACCCGCTCGACGACTCCGGCACCCGCGACGCCTCTCCGATCGTCGCCATGAATGGTTCTCAACACCTGACGCTTTCCTTCTTTCACGCACTCGGTCGCAGCGATCTCACGCTCACGGTGCAGGGCGCCGATGCGCCGGATGGTCCATGGTCCGATCTCGCCCAAAGCACCGCGGGTGGATCGTTCATCGCCTTGCAGGGCGGCGTCGCCATCAGCGAAGCGGGCCCGGAAGACGCACGCAACGTCAGCGTGAGTGATTCGCAGACAGCGGGCGACCCACTCCATCCACAACGCTTTCTTCGCTTGGAAGTAGCTCGCTGAAGCCGCACCTCGGCGGCGCTGCGCGCTGGCGCCGACCCGGGTATCTGTTACACCCGCACCATGCGCGAGGCCATCGACAGTTTCATCCTCTACCTCGCCACCGAGCGCGGGCTGTCGGATAACTACCAACTCTCCACCCGCATCTCGCTCGAAGGCTTCGCCACCTGGCTCGAACGCAAACGGCTCCTCGCCGCCATGGGCCAGGCCGCCTTCGATCAGGCTCTCCAGACCGGCGCCGAGTTCCCCGAGACCGAGATCCACGTCCGCGAGATCACCCACGCGCAGATCAGCGACTACCTCGCGCACCGCAAGCGCCTCGGCCTCTCCGCCTCGTCGATCAAGCTCATCGTCGTCGCGATCAAAATCTTCTTCCGCTGGATGAAACTGCGCGACCGTATCGCCAGCGACATCGCCGACCCCATCTCGCTCCCGCGCACCGAGCGATACCTGCCCGAGACGATGAACGAACTGCAAGTCGACCGTCTCCTCGACGGCGTGCTGGAGAATGCGCCACACGCCCTGCGCGACCGCGCCATCCTCGAGCTGCTCTACGCCAGCGGCCTGCGCGTCTCCGAGCTCGTGAATGCGCGGCTCGAGGAACTCGACTTCGACAACCGCATCATCCGCGTCACCGGCAAGGGCAACAAAATGCGCCTCGTCCCCGTCGGCGGCCGCGCCCTCACCGCCATCAAAGCCTACCTCGACCGCGAGCGACCCGACTTCGTAAAGAAAAAGACGGGCAGCGAAATTTTCCTCTCCCAGCGCGGCACCCGGCTCACCACCGTCCGCATCTGGCAGATCGTGAAGCAGGTCGCGAAACACGCCGGGCTCGACCTCAACGTCTACCCGCACCTCCTCCGCCACAGCTTCGCCACCCACCTGCTCAGCAACGGCGCCGACCTCCGCATCATCCAGGAAATGCTCGGCCACGCCGACATCTCCACCACCGAGATCTATACCCACGTCGATCAGCAGCGCCTGAAATCGGTGCAT
>JANPHH010000514.1:0-11872 GCA_031424375.1 Chthoniobacter sp.
CGTCTCGATACGCGATCGTGTCAGCCTCGGCAGTGAGTCCGGCGCGGGTTTGTTCGAGTTCTGCGGAGAGCTTCTGTTTGGCGCTTTCGAGTTCTCCGCGCACGTCGGTCAGGGTGCGGTTGAGCTCTGCCTCGCGTTTCGCCGCGGCAGCTTTTTCCTCGTCGGCGCGCTTCGCGATCGTGGCGGCTTCGGCGGTGAGGCCCGCGCGGGTTTGTTCGAGTTCTGCGGCAAGCTTCTGTTTGGCGTTTTCGAGGTCGCTGCTGACCGCAGTCAGTTGCTGGTGCAATTCCGCTTCGCGCTTTGCTGCCGTGGCTGCCACGTTCGCGATGCGCGCCGACGTGGAAAAAGCCGCCGCAGCGAAGCGCGAGGCAGAGCTCAACCGCACGCTGACCGACGTGCGCGGAGAACTCGAAAGCGCCAAACAGAAGCTCTCCACAGAACTCGACCAGACCCGCGCCGGCCTCACCGCCGAGGCCGCCACCATCGCGAAGCGTGCCGACGAGGAAAAAGCCGCCGCGGCCAAACGCGAGGCAGAACTCAATCAGAAACTTGCCGATCTCCGCGGCGATCTTGAAACTTCCCAACAAAGGCTCTCCGCCGAAGCGACCAGTATTGCAGAGCTTGCTGATCAGGAAAAAGCAGCGTCCGACAAGCGCCAAGCGGAGTTGAACCGCCAACTCACGGAAGTGCGCAACGAGGTGGAACAGCTTCGAAATTCGAAAGCTTCCCTCGACGACGCCTTGCAGCAGTCCCGCGATCAACTCGCGGCAAACGCCGGCGCTTTGGCGCGCGGTGAGACGGAGCGGGTCGACTGGCAGACTCGCGCGGTTGCCCAATTCGAAGCGGATATCGAATCCTACCGCGGCCGGATCAAAACCACGCTTCAGGAGCGCGACGCCCTCACGGCCGAGCGAGACAAACTTGCCGCGAAACTCGAGGCTGATCGGGAGACAATGGCGGCTCAGGTCCGCACCGTCGAAACCCGGTTGAGCAGCATTTCCGCCGAGTTGGAGCAGGCGCGCAGCGGGGCAGACGCCCAACTCTCCAGCCTGCGGGGCGAACACGAGCAGGCGCTCCGCGAGCGTGATTTGCTGAGCAACCAAGCCAAGACGCTCACCGAGCAACTGACGTCAGCGATCTCGGACCACCAGCGCGTAGCCGGAGAGGCCCATGCCACCGCCAGCGAACTCCAGGTGGCGCTCGACACGGCGCGGCACGATCAGGACGGACTCAATGCGCTGCTCGCGAATGCCCGCGAAGATCTCGAGGCTGCGCGCCAGGAGCACCAGAAGAGTTTCGCCGCCATGCAGGGCGCGCGCGACAAAGCGGCCGCGGACGCAGCGGCGACCAAGGAGGAACTCCAGCGCCTTCGCAACGACTACGAAAACCGGCTCAAGCAGGCGCGGGCCAGTCGCTCCGAAATGGAGCAGCAATTCACGGCGGCGACCCAGGAGCGAAACACGCTCCAAGCCGGCCTCGCTGCCGCGACTGCCGAGTGGGAGAAAGCGCGGCAACAACACCAGTCCGCAGCCAACAGCCTCGGCGCCGAGCGTAGCCGCCTCGCCGAGGAAGTCGAAACACTCAAACAGCAACTCGCGCAGTCCGCCTCCGACCTCACTTCTTCACACGAGCAGTCCGTCGCGCAGAAAGCACAGTTCGAAGCCCAGCTTGCGACCGCCGCTTCAGAACGCGGCGAGGTGGAAAACAGCGCCGCGGCGCTCGCCCGCGACCTCGATGCGGTCAAACGGCAGCTTGAGGTGACGGAAAAGAATGCGCGCAACGAACGGGAACTGGCCGCCCAGTCAAAAGGCGACCTCGAGGGACGGCTCGCCGGCTTGGTCTCGGAACGCGATCAACTCAAGGACAAACTGGCCAGCCTAGCCCGCGAACTTGATGAAACGCGCAAGGAACACGGCTCAGTCTACGGCGCGCTGGACCTGCAGCATCGCAATCTCGTTTCCACGCACGACTCTCTGACCGCCGAGTTCAGTTCCACGCGGATGGCTCACGAGAAGTCCTTTGCCGCCGTCAGCGCAGAGCGCGACTTGCTCGCCGCGGCCAAAGCCGACCTCGAATCCGGCGCCCGGGAAGCGAGCGCGCGGATCGCTTCGCTCGAGGAAAATGTGGAAAGCCTCACGGTCCGGCTCGCCGCTGCGCAAGCCGCCGCGGAGAAACACGAATCCCACGCCGCCACCCTGGTCACCGTCCACGCGGAGTCCCTCGAGACGCTCACCGGTAAGCACCAGCGGAGCATGAATGCCTTGACCACGGAGAAGGATGCCGTGATCGCCAACCTGACCGCGGAGAAAGCCGCCCTGGCAGCCACGACCGACGACAAGCTCGCTGCCCTCGCCACCCAGCACGAACGGGCGATTGCCGCGTTGCTCGGGGACAAGAACAAGGAGGTCTCGGCCCTCGACGAGCGGTTGAAACAGGAAAACGCCGCGTTTGCCGCCGAACGGGACAAGACCCGCGCGCAGATCGCAGCCTTTGAGAAGCGGATCGCCGACCTCTCCGCGCAGCTCGATACCTCGGAGCGCGAAGGCACCGCGCTCGCCCAGCAGATGGCTGTCACTTCCGTGGAGGCCGACAAGAAGCTCGCCACCGTTACGGCGGAACGCGACCGCCTCGCAGTCGACAAAAAGACCCTCTCCAGCGAACTTGACGAAGCCCGCGAATCGCACAAGGCCCAGAGCGCCGTCTTCGCCCGCGAATTCAAAGCCGTGGTCAAGCAGCGCGACGATGCGCTGCTCCAACTCGAAGCCGACCGCAAACGCTACGAGCAAAAGAGCGCGGAACTCGCCCACGAGAAAGACGCCCTCGACAAGCGCGAGGAGGACCTCGGTGCCCGCTTCGAGCGCGATGTGGCCCGGCTGCGCCGCGAGCGCGACAGCATCGTCGAACAGCGCGACAGCCTGCGCCGCCGCCTCGAGGATTTGATCAATCAGCAGCGTCGCGTCCTCGACGACGTCGCCGCCCAGGCGAGCCATTCCACCCGCACCGCGGAACCCGCCCCCGAGCCCCCGCCTCGCTCCCGCGAATCCGCCAAGGCCCGCAAGGAAACGGAGGCAAACGTTATCGACATCACCTCCGCTGAAGTCGTGAAGGAGCCGGCGGAATCCGAGAGCGGATTGAAGATTCCGCGCGTCCGGCCGGTCATCGTCCCGCCCCCGCTCGTTCGGATTCTTTGATCGCGGAGAACCGGAACTCGCTGCGCCAACTCCCCGCGATGCTTCACATCGTGGCCTTCAGATTCGTGTGAATCCAAGCAAGTGGAGGTTCGCACCCTGCTTGCCCGGAAGCAAAACCTGATCGGCGCGGGGTAGGGCCGCCAGGAATGGGTGGAACATCCCCGGCGGAACCAGCCGCTCAGCCTACGGCCCGCGGCGGAGCTTGCCGCCGCTGAAGACATTGATCGACGCCCCGATCGCTCCACCCGTGACCTGCGCTCCGGTGTTCACGGTGATCGCGCGATACGGCGCCAGCAGAGTCCCGGTGAAACGTGCGTTCGAACCCAGCGTCACCGCCGTCCCCGGCGTCCCAAGGTGCACCAGCACATTCTCTGGCGGCAACCCGGCACCCACTTGCACCGTCCCACCGGTCAACGCCATCCGGTTGCTCACATTGATGATATACCGCGTCCCGGCGTTTCCATTGAGCAGCAGCACCTGACCGGCCCCCAGGACGAGATCGGTGAGATTGATCGCCACCGTCCCGGTCGCCGACAGCGTCGTGCCTGCCGTGACCGTGCTGGGATAACCCGGCGTAGCCAGCAACCCTCCGGCCGTAGACGACGCATCCCGCGCCGCCTGCGAGCTGTCGCCCAGGAACTGATCCGTCGGCACACTCCGATAAGTCGTCCCAGTCAACGCCGAAATGCCACCTCGGATGAATCCGCTCGTCGTCCGAATGTAGAGATCGCCGACCACGCGGGCGGTTGCCAGCGTTTGCATCGAGCCCGCGTAGATTCCCACATCCCCCACCACTGTCTGGCTGTTGACCGCCGTGTCGCTCACCGTCGCTCCGCTGCTCAAAGCCAGCGCGGCCCAACTCGCCGCCGGGCGCCCCGCAAGAATCAGCGGCACGATCGACTGCTGCGTCACCGTCACCGTCGCCGTCGCCACCCCGCCCTGCCCATCCGTCACCGTGTATTTGAAGGAACTCGGTGTCACCAGCCTGCGGTCCGGTGTCATGATCACCTTCGTATTCCCCGCCGACGCCCGCGCATCGCAGCCCACCCGATCCGTCACGCTCGTGATGGTCAGCGGATCGCTATCGGCGTCCGAGTCGTTCGAGAGCACGTCCAGCTCCACCGTCGCCCCGATTGGGATCGTGAAGGTATCCGCCACCGCCAGCGGCGTCGTATTCCCGCCACCGGTAAAGCTGATCGCCGCCACCTGCTCCACGATCCCAGTCGAACTCGCAAACTCCCCGCTCACCGTCCGCGCCCGTGCCCGCACCTGACCGGTGGCCGGCAGCGACAGCCCCGTGAGCTGCCAGCCGCCCGTCACCCTCGACCCAAAGCCCAGCGGCGTCCACGCATTGCCCCCATTCGTCGTCAGCTCAAAGCTCACCTGCTGCGTCTCCGGCGCACTACCGCCGCGCTGCCACAGCACCGTCCCCCTGTTTGGCGTCGTCAGCACCTGCACCGCCGGATCATTGAAGACGCGGCGCAGCAGTGGGTCATTGAGGAAGTTCCCGGCCGGATCGAGGCCATACACGATCCGCCCATCCGCCTGAATCACCGGCGCCACGGCGAGACCGCTCGCCGTCGTGAAGCTGGTGTCGAGAGTCCCATCCGCATGGAGGCGAACCAATCCACTCACCGGCACCCCACCGACATGCGTAATCTGTCCCCCGATCAGCACCTTGCCATCCGCCTGCGCTACCATCGAGCGCACCCCTTCCTGGTTGAACGGGCCCAAGGGCACATTGGGATTGAAGCCCGCGTCCAGCGTCCCATTCGCATTCAGCCGGGCTACGTTATTGCGCGTCACCCCATTCACCGCCGAGAAGAAACCCGCCACCACGATTTTCCCATCCCCTTGGAGCGCCAGGACTCGGAGGAATCCGATGCCGCTAAAATCTGCCGCCGCGAAGCTGCCATCCAGCGTCCCGTTCGCGTTCAGCCGGATGACTCGTCCCGCGGAGGACGCGTCGTTGGCGCTCACGACATACTTTCCATCCGTTTGCAGCGCCACTCCAGCGACCGTGAAGCCGCTCACTGGGAAGGTAGCGTCCAGCGATCCATTCGCGTTCAGCCGCACCACCCCATTCGAATTCCAGCCCACGATCTTCCCGTCATTCTGAATCGCCGCCGGCCTGATCTGCACCGCCGGCACAAAGCCCGCATCGGGCGTTCCATCCGCATTCACCCAACGGACGCTTATGCCGCTGCCATTATCGCCGAGCACCACCTTCCCATCGGGCTGCACCAGAATGTCCCAGGCCGTCCCGGCTGGGGAAAACGCACCGTCGAGCGTCCCGTCGCCGTTGAAACGCAGCGTGTCGCCCACGGTCTGCCCATTCACAGGGCCAAAGAAACCGAACGTCCCGCCCGCCAACACCCGCCCATCCGGCTGCACCGCCGTCCCGAGCAGGATCCCCTTGCCAGTCATCGCAAAGCTCGGATCGATCGCCCCCGGTCCCGTACCTAGTCCATTGTAAGTCAGCCGGATTGTCTTGTTGTCTGGGAGTAGTTGCCACGAGAAATCCGGTGGTAGGTTCACCGTGAAGCCGCCGGGGCCGTAAGTCACCCCGCCGTCGGCGACGAAGATGTCGTAAGTTGAGCCGAACGCCGGTTGATAGTTCTCCACCAGGTCGACATCGAAGCTCCCTTCAAGCTGCGCCGCTCCGCCGATGTGGAGATAGCTATAATCCAGCGACTGCGTGATTCCGCGCAGGTGAAAGAGCACCTTGCCCGTGCCGGTCTGCGTGAACCGACCGGTGATGGTCACCAGTCCGTTGAACATCCGCACCTGTCCGGAGACATTGCGGAAATCGCCCGGTAGTGTGACCGTCGGATAGGTCCCCGGCGGAACGACCGTGGGCGGAACCATGGTAATGATGCCCGGATTATAGATACCCTCCCAGCCATAGCCGCCGCCACCACCACCGCCTCCGCTGAGTCCACCGCCGATATTTGCCTGACCGTAGTTGAGCACCCAGCCGCCGCCGCCATTTCCTGGCGCGCTCGGGAAGCCCGGTGTCACCGGGGTCACCCGCATGATCCGCGAGCCGAGCAGGATGTCGATAACGCCGCTGTTGAAGACATCCCCCACAATTGTGCCCGATCCTTGCAACACCCCGCCGACGTCGATGAAAAGCCCGTTCGGCACCGTGAGCACATCACCCGCGAACATCGTCAGCACACCTCCATTCTGGAGTTGCAGCGAGGAGCGGGTCGTATTGGGGGAAGGCAGCACCACCGGGGTGGAGGCTACCGTGTCCTGGAGCGGCGTGCCGGAGACGAACGGCGCGCTGCCGCCCGGCGTCAGCGGCGGCGTCACGATCTGTAGCGTGGCCACGACGAGGAAGCTGCCCGTCGAGACGTTCCCCGCGGCATCCGTGGCGGTGACGGTCACCGTCGTCTGGCCGATCTGGAAGATGGAGCCGCTCGGGCGCGAATAGACGATCGTTACCGGCGTAAGGTCCGTTGCCGTCGCCGGAGCGTAGATCGCCTGGGCACCATTCGCCGTGTTCACCGAGACATTCTGCGTCGGCGGCACGGTGAGCACCGGCGCCGTTCGATCGATCGTCACCGAACTTCCGTTCGTCGTCGCCGTCGTGGTGAGGCCGGGGTTGCCCGCGGCATCGTTGAAGACGATCGAGAACGGGGCGACACCTTCATTGTAAGTAGCATCCACAGTCACCGTGGCCGACCAACTCGTGCCCGCGCCGGAGACGCTCGCCGCCTTTCCGGCGATGGTCACCGCGGGCGTCTGAATTGGAGTATTCGCAGTGAAACTCAGGCTCAATGTCTGTCCGATCCGCGCATAGGCGCCATTGGTTCCATTGGAAGAAATCGCCACGGCCGTCAGCCGCGCGCGATCGGTGGTGAAGGTCTGATTCGGACCGTTGGTCGTTCCACCGGCGTTACTGGCGACGAGCCGGAAGTTATACGTCGTCCCGGACAAGAGACCGTTCAGGTTAGCCGACACTGCAACCGGCGACGTGCCGTTTCCGATGCTTTGCGGCGTCGTTGAGTTCCCGTAGCTCGTGCTCGTCCCATATTCAAACCGCACGCTGGTCGGGGTTCCGTTAGGATTCACGGACGCGTTGATCATAGCCGTCGTGAATGTCGTCGTCGGGGCCGCTCCACCGGCGACGGCAGGCGGGGTCGCGGTGCTTACCGTGATCGTCTTGGACGCCGAGGTTTGGCGGCCGGTGTTATCCGTCGCCGTAAAAACAATCGGGAAACTCCCGGTCTGGCTCGCACTGGGCGTCCAGTTGAAAGTGCTGTTCACCCCCGTCGCACCCGAGCCGCTGACCGGCAAAGTCGGCGTCATCGTCGAGCCACCCGGGAGACCCGAGGCGTTCAACGACACCGTGGAACTCGCATCGGGATCAGTCGATGAGACGGAGAAACTTACTGGATTCCCCGGAAGGATTGTCACCGGCCCGGAAGGATTGATCGTGACGACAGGTGGATTGCCCGCCGCATTTGGGTCGATCTCCATGAGAAAATCCACGGGCGTCTGCGACTTCACATTTCCGGAAGTATCGAGGTCCTCGATGATGATCTGTACGGTCCACGGGTTCGTGGTGTTCAGCCCGACGTTATTCCACGTTACGAGCCCGGTGTTCGCATTCACGGACAGATTCGATGGCGAAGCGCCACCACCCGCCTCGGCATCGGTCGATAGACGCCAGCGAAGACCGTCTCCATTGGCATCCGCACCGGGTACTAGGAAGCTCGCCGTGGCGAGCTGCGGCACGACGACCACCGGCGAGAGCGACGATTTAGGGGAACTGTTGCCGCTGAGCGGGCGCACTGTGGTCGTCAGGACGTAGGAGCCGCCCGATCGATTGTTCAGCGCGGAGATTCGCGCGGCACTGCTGATCTGAGCGGTGAAGGGGCCGGCTCCCGAATAGGTGTGGAGCACGCCCCGATTCGAAGTGCCGGGATTTAAGGCCTCACCGATCAGGAAATCCTCCGCGGTGTCGATCGCAGTAACGATGTATTGGAGAGTGCCGGTGTTTCCCCCATCTCCGAACGAGAAGCTCGTGGCGCCAGTATTCTCGGTGATGATATTGCCGATCGCGGGTCGCCCATCGGACGCCGTGCCCGTGTAGGCAGAGCGCCGAAAGGCGTCGACGATCGTAAATTTGACTTGTCCCGTCGTCGCCGTCGGCTCCCAACTCACCGTGCCATAGCGGAAATGGGACGCCTGCGCGGGAAGCGTGGCGCCGAGGAGGAGCAGGAGCGGCAACAGGAACCGCATCAGCAGGAGCTGAGCGGTTGATTTTATCAGCGAACGATCGACTCGGTGAGGCGCATCGGGTGAGCTAACGTGGATTTTCTGGGTGTTTTTCATGACCATTCGGTTTTTCGGGTTCCTAACTGCGTTCAAAAAAAAGGACGGACTTCACGGCGCCGCGGGCATCGCTCAAGAGGGCATAGCTATGTCGGCAATGAAAGGCCGTTGGAAGGCACCGGCACACACCGGAGCGCGCGTCTGGGATACAGATTTTTTCCTGGGTCCTGCTCATCATTTTCTCTCGAATCTGCTACCATCGAGTCCTCAATTCCTACCTGCCGACCATGCACTCCAACCTACCAATTTTAGAAGCGCACTTCAGCGAGTAATTTCGAAGACTGGATGTTGAGTAGCTGAATCCATCGCGCGATGTCAACGGCTGATTTTCAAAATCCTTTCGTACTCTTCGGCACGGTTTGATCCCACGAACGGCGGCGGAAACTGATCCGATTGCGGCACGCGGCACACCGATTTCGGACGCGCCCGCGGCTTTGTTTTGCGCCCCGCCTCCAGATCGCGCATACCTCGCGGTTCATGCTCCCCGGCTTCACCCCTACCCAATGGCTGCTTGCTGGGCTGGCGGCGTTTTGCATCGGATTCTCGAAGAGTGGCTTCCCCGGCTCGGGGTTGGTGACGGTGATCATCATGGCGCAGCTCTTCGGCGCGCGGGAATCGACGGGGGCGCTGCTGCCGATGCTGATCTGCGGGGATCTGTTTTCCGTGCGCGTCTACCATCAGCATGCACAGTGGCGGCTCATCCGGCGGATGCTGCCGCCGACGGTCGTAGGGATCATCGGCGGCTGGGCGGTGATGCAGTGGCTGCCGGCGGGGATGTGTCGCCCGGTGATCGGGTGGATCGTGCTGGTGATGGCGGCGCTGCAAGCGGCGCGGCGTTGGAAACCGGAGCTTTACGCCGGGGTGCCGCATTCGCGGGTCTTTGCCGGAGGAATGGGCATCGCGACCGGAGTGTCGACGATGCTGGCGAATGCGGCGGGGCCGGTGATGGGGCTCTACTTTCTGGCGATCGCGGTGCCGAAGTATGAGCTGGTGGGAACGAGTGCGTGGTTCTTCCTGATCGTGAATGTGTTCAAGGTGCCCTTCAGCGCGCAGCTCGGGCTGATCCACGGGA
Organism: Chthoniobacter sp.; assembly: GCA_031424375.1. Lineage (GTDB taxonomy): Bacteria > Verrucomicrobiota > Verrucomicrobiia > Chthoniobacterales > Chthoniobacteraceae > Chthoniobacter. The sequence goes on from JANPHH010000514.1 coordinate 9,610, forward strand.
TGACGCTGCTCTTTAATCTGCTGCTCATCCCGATGATCGCGGCGGGGATTTGGGTGGGGCGGCGGCTGATGCCGCTGGTGTCGCAGGCACTGTTCGAGGCGTTGTTGCTGGGGTTTGCGACGGTGGCGGCGGTGCGGATGATTTGGTTTTGAGCGCGGCGGGGTACCCGGCTGGGTGCGACTGGCCGGGACGCGGCGTGCAGGCCGGGGGGCAGCGCGAGGGTTGGTTTACTCGTTAGTTGTGCTGCCGCCGGGCGGCACACGTGCTGCTTCCTTGCGGGCGGACAACACTTCCGGCGGCGCATCACCCGTCGGAACACAACACCATGCATCACCTAAAGAACCAACATCTCCCGGACTCGACCGGCGCAAATCGCGCCCTCGAAGCGGGCGACGATCACAACGCGCACGGGGAGTTTCCCGCGTTCGCAGCCAGGGAGCAGGCCGGCTCGCTTCCCAACGCCGGTCCCCTTTTTCACCGTTGCCGGCGCCGCGGGCTCGAAAGCAATCTCGCGGTGACGCTCGCTTTGGTGATCGCAGCGACGACGACCCAGGCAGCAGTGCTCACTGTGGCGGGGTCACACCTCGACTTGGGCGAGTTCATCCGCACGACCACCACTTTCAAGTCGCTCGATGCAGACGGGAACAATGCCTACGGCAGCGCCGGCTACTACTTTCCATCCACGGTCGCGGTGAATAGTGCCGCAGTGTTCGATCAGACGGATGCGACGGGGGACTTGGCGAATCCGTCCTACCTCACGATTGCACGCCCGGTCGGCTCCAACGCCCAGTCGGCCCTCACGAATACGTCGATCGATAATCCGGCGCTCGCTCCCGGCGCGAGTGTGGCAAATCTCCGCAGCGGCATCAATTTCTTCAGCACAGATACGAGTAGCTTGATCAGGCTGACGATTGGCTCGGGCTTCCCGCTCATGGGTGCCCGGGTCGGGATTTTCACGGACAATCACGCGCTCGACATGAACTCCTACACCGTGACCCACACCACCGTCGGGAGCGGCGGGTCGATCGCGGGGAGCGTGAATATTAATACCGTGGGGAATAACAACGACGGCAACGACTTCTATTTCTTCGACCTCAGAGGTGCAGTGCCCGGAGATGTTTTCACGATCTCCGGCACCGGGAATGGGAGCGGGTTCACGTATCTGGGCGGGATCACGGTCGATACGATCCCGGAACCATCTGCGGTGCTGCTTTCAGCCTCTGGCGCGCTTGCGCTTCTGGGACGTCGTCGTCACCGCAGCTAAAAGGCCGCTGTGCGAAGAACTAAGATGCGAGAATCGAGGAGGGTGCAGGGGTGAATGATTTGGTTTTGGCCCACGATGCGGTGCGCCAGCCTGGCGCGCCGGGCGGGACGGGGCGTATCAGAGCGGGTCAGTGCGCGGGTGGATCTACAGAGTAGGGGGTCGTGTGGATGAGCGGCACACGCAGTGCTCTATCGGAATCCGATTAAATTTGCGGCGGCTCCCTACCGTCAGAGAAAACAAACCCCGCTCTCATGCTCTACCTCAAGACTAACCACCGGGCTCATTCTCGGGAAACGGATCGGGTGCTCGAAGCGGCTGATGGCTACCTTTATCTGGGCATGGCGGGCGAAGCGCTTGCGGAGTTTGGTGCGATCGCGGAGGCGGAGCGCCGCGGGGCGTCGGTGATGCTGGCGGAAATCCGCGTGCTGCTGCACCTGAAGCACTGGAAGCAGGCGGAAAAGCTTGCCGGGCGGGGGATCAAGCTGCATCCGGAAGAGGATGAATTTACCGTGCAGCGGGTCTTTTCCTTGCATCAGCTCGAGAAGGCCGACGAGGCGACCCGCGTGCTGCACGCGGCGCCTGAGTGGATCCGCCGAACGGGCATCCTGCACTACAATCTCGCCTGCTATGAAGCGCGCCTCGGTGATCTGAAAGCCGCCCGCGAGTGCATCGACGCGGCGATCGAGATCAATGCGGGGATCAAGAAGAACGCCCGCAACGATCCCGATCTCGCGGACGTCTGGAACTAATTCTAGTTCGCCTTCAAGTTGAGACTAACTATCCAAGGCCACGCGGTGATGCTGCGGACGCGTGTGGTATCCGCGGCGAGGCGAGGCAGCCCGGTTTCCAGTTGGCGCCCCACGCCGGCCATGTCGGCAAACACCCGGTTGGGAAATTCCTTCTCGCGAATTTCCTCCCACAAATGTTCCTGGGGATTGAGTTGCGGTGAATACCCAGGCAGTCGGTGGAGACGGATGTTTTCCGGGATGACCAGATCCT
>JANPHH010000515.1:0-15383 GCA_031424375.1 Chthoniobacter sp.
AACAACCTCTGGCAGCTCGGGCATTCGGTCGGCGCGAGCTTCCAGGTTTCGCCGCAGGATACGAATGAGGTGAAGGTGCTCAGCGGGTATTACATCGCGCGGTTTCCAAAGGTCGACTGGCTGAGCATCCTCCTCAATGGGACGAAGCAGAATTCGAACGTCTCCACGCTCGGCGGGGTGGCAGTCGCGGGCCGCGGAGAGATCCTCGGCGCCCGCGCGCTCTTCACCCTGCCGGCGCGCAAGAATTTCTACCACTCGCTGAGCTTCGGTCTGGATTACAAAAACTTCCGCCAGCTCGTGCAGGTCGGCGCCGGCACCGCGCTGAGCACACCCACGGCCTACTACCCGTGGAACCTCGGCTACAACGCCACGTGGGCGAACAAGAACGCGCTGACGGAACTCAATACCGGCCTCGTCTTCGCCACCCGCGGCCTGGAGCGCGACCGCGCGCAGTTTGAAAACAGCCGCTTCCGCGCGGACAGCAATTTCATCTATCTCCGCGGCGAACTCGCGCACACCCAGACTTTCAAGAGCGGCACCGAACTCTACGCCAAGGTGCAGGGACAGCTCGCCGACCAGCCGCTGATCAGCAGCGAACAAATCAGCGGCGGCGGGCTCGGCACCGTGCGCGGTTACCTCGAGGCCGAAACCACGGGCGACAGCGGCTTCTTCGGCAGCCTCGAGCTGCGGAGTCCGTCGCTCCTCGGCTGGGCGCCGAAACTCGGCGAATGGCGCGTCTACGGATTTGTGGAAGGCGGCACGCTCACGCTCCACGAGCCGCTGCCCGAGCAGGACGGATTCTTCCGCCTCGCGAGCGTCGGCGTCGGCAGCCGCGTGCGCCTTTTCGATCACCTCGGCGGATCGGTCGACATCGGCGTTCCGCTCATCACTCAAGCCAAGACGCAGGCCCACGATCCTCACGTCACCTTCCGCGTCTGGGCGGACTTTTGATCTTTCCCCGTTTTGTCCCACCCGCATGACCCTTGTTTCACAACCCCGGATTGAGTCGACCACGATGGCTTCCGAAAAATCCGCGTCAATCCGCGAAATCCGCGGTGTCTCTTCCGCATGGCGACTGGCTGCGATCCTTGCGTGTTGGTTCGCGTTCCTCCTCGGCGGAGCAGCCGCCGGTGAGGCCAAGACGTGGTGGAACAAGGAGTGGACGATCCGCAAGAAAGTCACCGTAGACCCCGCGGATTTGATCACCGAGCCGCTTGCGTCGGCGACGGTACTGGTGCGGTTGCACGAGGGAAATTTCGCCTTTGGGTCCGTGAAGGAAGACGGCAGCGACCTGCGTGCCGTGGCCGCGGATGACAAGACGCTGCTGACCTTTCACGTCGAGAAGATCGACTCGCTGATGAACGAGGCGATCGTCTGGGTAAAGTTACCGGACGTGAAGCCCGGCGCGCCGCTCAGCTTCTGGCTCTACTACGGAAACACTGGCCCGAGCGCGACCGCAGCGGGGGATTCCAAGGCCACCTACGATGCCGACACCCTTGCGACCTACCACTTCGCCGAACACGGCGCGGCCGCGAGCGACTCGACGACGAATGCAAATACGGCACTGGGCACGGGCCTCGCCATGGATCCCGCAGTTGTCGGCACCGGCCTGCGGCTCGATGGACGCACGCTGGTCAAGCTGCCGGTGTCCGCTTCGCTGAAGTGGGAAGCCGGAGCCGCGCTGACCTGGAGCGCTTGGGTGAAACTCGCAGCGGTGCCAGCCAAAGGCGTGCTCTTTAGCCGAAGCGAGGGCGGAAATAGTTTCGTCGTCGGCGCGGATGCCGGGGTTCCTTTCGTGGAAGTAATCAACGGCGGTGAGACGAAGCGGACTCCCGCCGGAGAAGCTCTCGCGCCCGGCATGTGGAGGCATCTCGCGGTCGTCGCGAATGGCGGCAAGGTGACACTCTATCTCGACGGCGTTTCCTACGGAGTGGTGGACGCCGCGCTGCCCGCGCTGAACAGCGAATCCGTGATCGGTGGTGAAAGCGAAGGCGCACCGGAAGGTCGCGTGCCGCTGACCGGGGAGTTCGACGAATTGCAGATTTCGAAAATCGCGCGACCCGAATCGGCGCTGAAGTTTGCCGCAATCAGCCAGGGCACCACGGACAAGGCGGGCAAAGCCGTGGCCGTGGGCAACGATGAGGAGAGCGGCCACGGAGCCCACGAGGGTGAACTGGCCAAGCATCTCGCGCTGATCACCGATATTTCCAAGGACCTCACGATCGACGGTTGGGTCGTGATCATCCTCTGCTTCCTGCTCGCCGTCGTCGGCGGGATCGTCACCGTCCTGAAATTTGCCTACCTTGGCCGGATCACCACGGCGACGAAGGCTTTCATGAAACAATGGGAGCACCTGTCCGCCGATCTCAGCGTGCTCGACCACGGCGACGAACAGAGCATCAAAAGCATGGGCGGCAAAGCCACGCCGAAGGCCCAGAAAATCCTCCGCCAGTCGCCGCTCTACCATCTCTACCAGATCGGCTTTTCCGAGATTCAACACCGCGTGGCGAATGCGCGCGATGAGTTCCGCGGGCTGAGTGGGCGGTCGATGGAAGCGATCAAGGCGACGCTCGACGGCGGCCTGGTGCGTGAAGTGCAGAAGCTCAACTCGCAACTCGTCTTCCTCACCATCGGCATCGCTGGCGGACCCTATCTCGGCCTGCTCGGCACGGTCATCGGCGTCATGATCACCTTCGCCGTCATCGCGAAGAGCGGTGAAGTCGAAGTCAACTCGATCGCGCCCGGCATCGCCGGTGCGTTGCTCGCGACGGTAGCCGGCCTCGCCGTCGCGATTCCCGCCCTCTTTGCCTACAGCTACATCAGCTCACGGATCAAAGACGCGGTGAGCGACATGCAGGTTTTCATCGACGAGTTCGTGGCCAAAATCGCGGAAGCTTATCCAGAGGTCGACTAACCCAGCGGGCGAAAACCTAACTGTATGCAAGCAGGAGACGGAAAATCTTACGACGACATCAATGTCACCCCGATGGTGGATCTCTACCTCGTGCTCCTGTTGATCTTCATCATCATGACCACGGCAGGCGTCCAGAGCATGAAAGTGAACCTGCCCAAGGCTGGCGGTCCCGCTTCGCAGAAGGACAAGGCACCGAAAACTCAGGCGATCACAATCAACAACGAGGGCAAAATCGCGCTCAATACCACCCCCGTCACGCTGGCCGACCTGGAGACGAAACTCACCGCGCTGAAAGCAAAGATGCCCGAGTTTCCCGTCGTGGTCCGCGGTGACAGCCAGACGCCATACCAGGGAGTGATGGATGTCCTCGACTGCCTCGGTCGGATCGGAATTTCGCAGATCGGTCTCGCAACCAAGCCCAAGTAACAACGCCATGAGCAAGCCGCCTAACAACCTGAATCTCGACGAAAACAGCGATGTGGCTGTCCAGGAACCGCCCCATCTAATGAAACCCGCAGCCCGCCGGGCCTATCAGCCCCGTCCCGCTGCCCCGAAGGCACCGCCAGCGCCGCAACCCGACGAGGAAGATGACGGATTCTTCGTCCGCAACAAGGTCCTTCTCATCATCGGCGGCATCGTGGTCGCGGGTGGCGTGTGGCTGGGGTTCTTCCGCGGACCTTCCGAACCATCACGTCCGGCCGCGGTGTCCAAGCCAATCGCCATAACGATTCCCGTGATGCCACCGCCGACTCCGGCGCCGGTGAGACCTACGCCGCCTCCGAAGATCGAACCGCCGAAAGATATCAAGCCGACCGACAAGGCGCCGGAGGATAAACCGCTGGAACCCAAGCCTATCGAGAAACCCGCTCCTCCGCCAGAGGGGCTCGGGACCAATGTGAAAGGCAACGGCCCCGGCCTTGCGGGATTGGGTTCGACCGGAAACGGCGTGATCGGTGGCGAGGGTAATGGCAAGGGCGGCGGCGGCAGCCTCGCGAAATGGTATGCCGGGCAATTCCAGATCAGGCTGAAGAAAGCGCTGGAGGGTAATCCCAAGACGCGGAAAGCGCTCGGCACCGTGCAAGTGAGCCTGACCGTCGATGACTCGGGCAAGGTGAGTTACAACCTGATCGGCACCTCCGGCAGCGCCGAACTCGATGCGACGCTGATGAATGAAATTCTCCCCGTCGTCCGGGGAATCGATCCGGCGCCAAAGGGCAAGGTCATTAAGACCTCTCTGCGGTTGGATCTCAAAAAACGTTCGTAACAAAATCTAGTTACGACGTCGCCCTTTCCATCCTTCGCATGTTGCTCACATCCCTACGTTTCCGCGCGCCGAGGCCATTCATTCTCGTCGTCTCCTGGTGCGCCCTCGCGGCCGCACCGCTGCACGCCGGAAAGCCGGTTCCGGAAAATCCTCCGCCCGTCGCGGGCGCGGGATCCGAAGGTGGAGCGACGCTTTTTGCGAAAGCTGACGGTGGGCAATTGAATCCGGCGGCGGTCGCCAATCGCGGTCCGGTGGGCAATGTCGTCATCAATCTGATCAACCGCCTCGTCGATCGCGGTTTGCTGCCGAAGGAGGATGCCGTCGAATTGATCCGCCAGGCGGAAGACGATGCGCAGCGGACCCGTGAGCGGCAGGAGATGACCGAGGGCGCCGTGGCGCAGACTGCGGCGATGGCGCAGGCGGCAGCGCAGGTGGCCGCCAACGCGGCCGCGCCGCCGCCGACCGAAGACTCGATGCGGGTGACTTACATTCCCGAGATCGTGAAAGCGCAACTCCGCGACCAGATCAAAAGCGAAGTCCTCGCCGAGGCGCGGCTGGCGGAAATGAACGAACGGCGTGTGGCGACGAATTCCGAATGGGCGTCGCGCATCCGCATCTTCGGCGACGTCCGTGGGCGCTTCGAGAGCAACACGTTTCCCAACGGCAACGATAACACCGGTTCGTTCCCTAACTTCAACGCGATCAACACCGGTGCGCCCTTCGATGTCAGCGGCACCATCTTCTCGCCACAGAACAACGTCGATCAGGACCGCCAGCGTCTTCGACTCCGGGCGCGCCTCGGGGTGGATGTGGATCTGCGGGAGCATTTCAGCGCCGGCATTCGCATCGCGACCGGCGACAGCAGCACGCCGGTTTCGACCAATCAATCCCTCGGCCTGGCCAATCAAGGGCAGGGTGGCAACTTCAGCAAATACTCGATTTGGCTCGATCGCGGCTTCCTCAAGTATGAGGTGGGCGGTGAACCTGGGCGCAATCTCGCGGCGACGGTCGGCCGCTTCGATAACCCGTTTTTCTCACCAAGCCAGATTGTGTGGGATGAGGATGTCGGCTTCGACGGCGCGGCGATTCAGGCGAAGTATCAGCTCGCGAAGTGGTTTACGCCGTTCATCAACGGCGGAGCGTTCCCCGTCTTCAACACGGACTTCAATTTCGGGTCGAACCGACCCGCGAAGTTTAAGAGCACGGACAAGTGGCTGTATGGCGCCCAGCTTGGATTCGATCTCAAGCCGAGGAAAGATCTGAACTTCAAGGTCGCGGCGGCGCTTTACCATTTCGACGGCGTGGACGGCCGCCTGTCGGATCCCTATACGCCGCTCAACGCGAACGATCAGGGGAATACGGATAACACCCGCCCGACCTTCGCCCAGAAAGGCAATACCTACCGCGCACTGCGGAACATCATCCCGAGTGCGTTGAATAACTTCGGAACGACCAACCAGTTCCAATACTTCGGACTCGCGACGCCCTTTCAGGAACTTGTGTTAAGTGCGAAGGCGGAATACAACGGCTTTGAGCCAGTGCAGATCACCGGCTACGGCGAATTTGCCAAAAACCTCGCGTTCAAAGGCAGCGACATCAACAACATCGCCGTGAACAACCGTGGGCCAACGACCGCGACAGCCACCACCGGCGAGTTTGATGGCGGCGACATCGCGTGGGTCGCGGGAATCAAAGTGGGCAGCGGCGCGATGCAGAAGCGCTGGGATTGGTCGCTGGGGCTGAACTACCGCTATGTCGAGAGCGACGCAGTGGTCGATGGTTTCACCGATTCGGACTTCGGTCTCGGAGGCACGAACCTCAAGGGTTACGAGCTTACAGGAGCGCTCGCGCTTTCCTCCGCGGTGCAACTCGGCCTGCGGTGGAACACGTCGAACGAAATTGCCGGTCCGCCGCTCAAGATCGACACGCTGATCATTGATCTCTCTGGAAAGTTTTAGTCATGCGACTTTTCATCACCACGTTAGTCATCGCTTGCATCGCGCCGCTCCATGCGGCCGATCAACCGAATCCCGCCGAAGCAAAGCTGCGCGAGGGCTTGAAGAACACCATGCTGCAACTGCGCACCGTGCAGGGCGAGAAGGCAGTAATTGAGGGAGCCAAGACGGAACTGGAGGCGAAAGTGGCGGAGCTCACCGAGCGGGTGGAAAAGATCGAGAAGGATCTCCTCGACGCGAAAGCCGCCGCAGAAAAGAAGGACAAGGAACAAACCGAGCGTCTCGTGGAGAAGGGAAACTATGCGATGAAGCTGGAGACCGATCTCAACGCCTCGCAGAAAGCGCACAAGGAAGCGGCGGCACTCGCGGCAAAGAAGGAAGGGGAGCGGGCAAAGCTGCTGAGTGAGAAAGTCGTGCTCCAGCGCAAGGTGGAGGATCAACAGACGAGGAACCTGGAGATGTACAAGGTTGGCATGGAAGTCCTGACGCGGCTGGAGAAATTCGGGCTCGGCACGGCGATCGTGGCGCGCGAACCGTTCGTCGGACTGACCAAGGTGAAGTTCCAAAACCTTGTTCAGGATTACGGCGACAAACTCGCCGATCAGAAGATCAAACCGTGAGCGATTGCGGATCCAATTCCGCGCGCCCCGCCTGCCGTTTTCAGCGCGCGGCGCTGCTCGGGCTCTGTTTTGCCGCGGTGCTCGGAATGCCGATTCGCGCTGGCGACATCCTGCGCGGGGGGGCGAGTTCCGGGGCGCGTCCAGTGCGGCCGGCGGAGGGCGCGGCCGCGGATGCGGCAACCGCGGAAGCGCGGGCCAATGCGAAAGACGCTCTCGCGCGAACGACTGCGGCTCTGGAGTCGATGCAAGCGCTTCAAAAGTCGGCTCACGAAATAGCCACCCGTGCGACGAATGGATTCATTCGCGATCCGAGTCGTCCGGGACTTACGTTGCCGGTGGTGCCGAATGGCTTAAAGTCGGGCGGTCTCGAGGTTGCACCCGGAGTGCCGAAGAATCTGAGCAAACCGCAACCCGGCGAGGACGCGTCGCTGTGGCGTGGCGCGCAGCTTCCGCGGGAGAGCAAGCTCGGGGCGGACACCGTGGTCACGATCGACCAGTTTCAGCAGCAGGCGATCTTGAACTGGCGCACCTTTAACATCGGCAAGAGCACGCGACTCCGAGTGAATCAAGATCGCGGAGGATCACAGAAGACGGAATGGATCGCGTTCAATAAGGTGAATGATCCGACCGGCAATCCGACTCAGATTCTGGGCAAGATTGATGCGCCCGGGCAGGTCTATGTCATCAACCAGAATGGCATCATTTTTGGCGGAAGCTCTCAGATCAATGTCCACAACCTCACGGCGTCGTCGCTGCCCATCAACGACGCGCTAATCGGCCGCGGATTGCTGAATCAGGAGGCGAACAAGGTGCGGTTCCTGTTTTCCTCCGTCGGCACCGAAGCGTTTACGCTATCTGGCGGGGCTACGACGATCACGTTAGGGAATACCATTGCGGAGAGCACGGCGCCGACTCTCAGATATACGAATGCGAGCGGCGTAGCCACCTTGGTAGCTGGGACGGACTATACGCTGAGTAGGGACAATCAAGGAAAGACGGTCGTTACCTTCACACCGGTGGGTCTCGTGAAGGTCGCTGCTGACCCGATCAGCGCGACTTACACAGCGGCTGCGGGTGATGTGACCGTCCTGCCCGGCGCACAACTTACCGCGCCGACGACTGCTGCGAAGGTGGGTGGTCGTATCGCGCTGGTGGGGCCGAATGTCTCGAATCAGGGGACGATTTCGACGGAGGATGGGCAGACGATTCTGGCCGCAGGTCGCGAGGTTGGTTTGGTCGAGCATCCGAGTGCCGATCCTACGCTGCGAGGAGTGGATGCATTTGTCGGAACGGTGAATGGACGCAGCGGGACGGCGACCAATGAGGGATTAATCAATGTGCCGCGTGGGAGCGTGACGATCACTGGTAAAAGCGTGAGCCAATTTGGAGTGATCGAGAGCAGTACTTCGGTTTCGCTGAACGGGCGCATCGATTTGCTCGCGCAATACAACGCGCTGCCGAACGCGCTATTTACTCCCACGGCCAAGCTGGCGCCCTTCCTCCTCCGTTCCACGGGCATCGTGCGGCTCGGAGAGCATAGCACGATGCGGATCCTTCCCGAGCTGGAGAGTGACGAGACGGCGGTGGGCACGGAACTGGCGCTGAACTCGCAGGTCAATTTCCGCGGACGAACGATTTACTTCGGGACGGATTCATCGCTCCTCGCTCCGAGTGCGGGAGTGATCGTCGATGCAGGCGATTGGAATTATTTAGTCGGCGCAGGTGAGGTGAAATTCGTCAATGCGAGTGGCCAGATTTTCTTCAACCCAGGGGCGACGATCAATGTCGCTGGGACCGTCGATGTCACCATCCCGGTGACGCAAAACTTCCTCGAGCTGCAGCTCCGCGGCGCGGAACTCGCCGATTCACCGCTCCAGCGCAAGGGTCTGCTCCGGGGTGCCGACATCACGATCGATATCCGCAACTCGGGCACCTACAACGGCGCCGAATGGATCGGGACACCGTTGGGCGATGCCTCGGGTTTCGCCGGCCTCATTCAGCGGAACGTGGGTGAGCTCACCACGATGGGGGGGACCGTGAACTTGAACGCCGGCGGATCGGTGGTGATGCAGCCAGGATCGACGCTCGATGTCTCCGGGGGATGGATCAATTTTCAGGGTGCGCTGGTGAAGACGACGCGGGTGATTTCCGCTGGTCAGCTCTTCGATATCGCGCAGGCCACTCCCGATCGGGTTTACGAAGGTATCTATACGGGAACCTTCACCGATAAGCATCTGAAGTATGGGGTCAGTTTTACCTATGCCAGCCCGCTCGCGTTGCTGAATTCACGCTTCGAGCCGGACTATGTGCAGGGCGCGGATGGCGGTGCGATCTCGATCACCGCGCCGGCGGTGGCGCTCGATGGCGAACTGCGTGGCCGGGTGGTAAATGGCTCGCGACAAAAAGCAATGGCCGCGGAGGCGAGTGAATTGTCGCTGACTTTCCAGAAAACCTCGACGGGTGAAAATGCCACGGTAACTTCGCCGACCCCGCCCCGGATTGTCTTTCAAAACAATCTTCCGCTCCGTGCGGCGGCGCCCTTTTCCGTGGATGCGGACGGGAATCCGAGGGACTTGCGCGCCGACCGGCGCGACCAAGTCGTCCTTTCGCCGGACCTCTTTTCCGAAGCTGGATTTGGCAAGCTGAAGATCACCAATGGTGATGGCGACTTCGCGGTGCCGGGGAATGTGACTTTGTCTATCCCCGAGAAGGGTGTGCTCGAGGTGACGGGTTCTAACATTCAGATCGACGGCCGCGTCCGCGCTCCGGGCGGCAAGTTGAGTTTCACGGCTTATAACTACTCGCCGCTGGAAGCAGGCGACGGTGCGGCGGCAAGCCCGTTTCCGCCGCTGCTGAATCGTGGATCATTTACCCTCGCGACGGGAGCAGAACTTAATACGGCTGGTGCGATCATTGATCAAAGCCGTTCGAAAACTCTAGGCGAAGCGTTGGCGATCGATGGAGGTGAAGTGAAGGTCGCGGCCTACGATACAAGGCTGGAAGTCGGAAGTGTGATCGATGTGTCTGGTGGTGTGCTGCTCAGCCCCACGGGTAAACGCACCTACGGAGCGGGCGGAAAAATTTCGATCTCCGGTGGGCAGGATCCATTGCTGCCTGGGCGCGGCTCGGTGATTGGCGGAGACTTGCTCATCGGCGCGACGTTGAAAGGTTATTCGGGAGCCAAAGGTGGGATGTTGGCGGTTCGCGCTCCGCGGATTCAGATCGGCGGCCAGCCGGTTCACCCTGGAGTACTCTACCTCGCGCCGGAGTTCTTTAGCACGGGGGGATTCACCGCATTTGATCTGACCGGACTGGGTGCGCTCGGTGCAGCTGCCGGCGAGTTCTCGCCTGGAATCTCCATCGAGCCGGGAACCTTTCTCCACCCGATCGCCGAAAGCTATTTGGCGGTGCCGAATCCAGCCGGACGCGATGAGTTGATGCTAACGACGGTGGTGAAGCCGGAAGGTCAACGCACTCCGGTGTCGCTTGCTTTCAATACGCCTGGCGTCACCCAGCCGAATGGCGACTTGTTTGTGCGGGGTAACTTCCTCATGAGCCCGGGATCGGTGATCGTTACGGATCCGGGCGCGGGCGTGACGATCAATGGGCAGACGGTGGCGATCTTTGGTTCGATCACGGCGCCTGCTGGGAGTATCTCGGTGACGGGTGCTTCCAGTTATCCGCTGGCGGTCGGCGTGGTAGCGACGAGAGCGTTACCCACCGTTTACATTGCTTCGTCAGCGCGGCTTTCCGCAGCCGGCACGACGGTCCTGCAACCGGATGCTTTCGAGCGGCGCATTGGAACGGTTCTGGGAGGTGGAACAATCAGCGTCGCGGGAAACGTGGTGGCTGATGCCGGGGCGGTGTTGGATGTCTCGGGAACCAGCGGCCTGCTCGATCTTTCTCCCGCGAATGTGGATCAGAGCGAGGCGCTCAATGGACGCTTCGAGGGTGGCCCGCTCATTCCTTCGCGGAGTGGCTTGAATGCGCCGCTGACCACTCTCGCGACAGTCCGCACCAGGGTGGACAGCGACGGAGGATCGATCACACTTCGCGGCACGCAGGAGTTGTTCACCGATGCGACGCTGCTCGGACGCGCGGGCGGCACGACCGCACTCGGCGGGACGCTGACGATTTCCTCGGGCCGCTTTTACACTCCCTCCGATCAGCCTGCGCTCCCGGATGATCGCAACCTCGTGGTCACGCAAGGAGGCCTGACCCGGCCGCAAACCGCAAGTACGGTGAACGACACGCCACTCGGCGAGGTGCAACTCGGCCGCGATGGCTTGCAGCGCGGATATTTCACGGCGAATCGGTTCCTGAACGGCGGCTTTGATTCGCTGAATTTGCGCGGGAACGTGGAGTTCAACGGCCCGGTCACGATTTTCGCTCCGCGGGATCTGACCGTCGCTGACGGCGGCGTGATTTATGCCGATTCGCGCGTCACCCTTTCCGCCGCGCACGCGGTGCTCGGCACACCTTTCAATCTTCCGTTGCCGGGGGGGCAGCAGGCGGCGCCTTTCACGAATGCAGGTCTTCCCTACGGGATCACACCGACGTTTGGACCAGGTCGGCTCACGGTTTCGGCGGACTTAATCGAGATCGGGAACCTTGCGTTGAAGAACATCGGGAATACGACCCTGATGGCCAGCGGCGGCGAGATCCGCGGCAACGGCACGCTCGACGTTGCCGGATACCTGCGCATCCACGCCGGTCAGATTTACCCGATCACCGCCGGGCAGTTCAATCTGGTGGCGCGGGATTACTCCGTGGGCGGAAACACCCGCCTCGGCAGCATCACCATCACCAGTTCCGGGTTGCTCGACCTGCCGCTTTCCGCCGGCGGGCAACTCGGCGTTTTCGCCTCTACGATCGAGCAGGGGGGCGTCCTGCGTGCGCCGGGTGGCAGTATTCAGATCGGCTGGGAAGATGCGGCGACGCTGCCCTTCGACATTCTCGCGCAGGCGAAGGTGCCGATCACGCAGCGTGTAACGCTCGCGGCAGGAAGTGTGACTTCCGTTTCCCTCGTCGATCCCCGCACCGGCGAGGGCGCGATCATTCCGTTCGGACGGAGCACGGACGGATCGAACTGGATCGATCCGACCGGGCTCGATGTTTCGGCAGGCGGCCTGGCGCAGAAGAAAGTGGGCATCGCCGGGCTGAGTGTTTCGTTCGATCGCGGAGCGACCGTGGACTTGAGTGGTGGCGGCGACTTGTATGCCTACCGGTTCGTTAAGGGGAATGGAGGAAGCACCGACCTGCTCGCTTGGAATTTCACTGGGGGATGGACGGCCGGGGCGGCGTATTCCGAAACTCAGATTGTTAGCTATCAGGGAGCATCCTACTATGCGCGGACGAATCTCACCGCGGCGGATAACATTGCCCCGCCCGCTCCGGGGCCAATGTGGAAGCAGGTGATGCAGAGCTTTGCGGTGCTGTCGAAGTATTCACCGAGTTATGCGCCGGTGGCGACTTTCAACAGCACGACCGATCCCGGCTTTACGCGCACCGGCCTGAATGTCGGAGACCGGATCTATCTCGGCGACAGCGAACGGCTCCGCGCGGGAAACTACACGCTGCTCCCCGCGCGCTATGCGCTGCTGCCGGGCGCGTTCCTGCTCACGCCGCAGACCAGCACCCTTCCGCTCTTCACCACGAGACTGCCCGATGGAACCAGCGAGACTTCACGGACGGGTGTGCGGACAGCATCGATTGGGACGTTCGATCTCCCGGAAGGTTCGAGCCTCGTCCCCGGATTTCGCTACAACGACCTCAACGGGCTGCGTCGGCTGTTGCCTCGCTACACGCAGTTCGAGATCTCCGGTGCGGATGTGTTCCGCGAACGCGTCGAGTATGCCGATTACTTTGCAAACTCCTTCCTCACCCAGCGGGCGCAGGATCTCGAGATCGACGTGCAGCGCCTGCCGGGCGATGCAGGTTATCTCCGCTTCGAAGCACGCACCGGCATGCGACTGGATGGACGGGTGCTGGCGTCCGGCGTGCCGCGTTTCCACGATGGACTCATCGATATTAGCAGCACCGGCGCGGATCTCGTCATCGGCGGGAAGAATACCACGGCGGCACCGGGGCAGATTCTGCTGAATGCTTCGCGTCTCGGCGCGTTCGGTGCGGAGAGTCTGGTGATCGGTGGATTGCGGACGTTTGGAACCGATGGCGTGAAGCTGAAGGTCACGACCGACAATGTCATTCTCGACAACGCGGGTTCTCCGCTGCGGGGCGCCGACATCGTCATTGCGGCGAACAAGACGCTCACGGTCGAGGCCGGTGCGAAGGTGCTGGAAAACGGCCGAATCAAGGGATCGAGCGACAGGATTTTCATCGGCGATGATGCGGTGCCGGGGAGTGGAGATGGCGTGTTGATCCGCGTGAGTAGCGATCCCGGCGCACAGGTAATCCGCGAGGGCGTCAACAATGCGAACAACGTCCCGCAACTAACCATCAAGGGAGGCACCTTGCTCGCCGGCGCGAGCATCACGCTGGATTCCACCTCTGGCACTTCGCTGGATCCGAATGCGAAGCTGGATGCCGACACACTCTCGTTGAACAGCGGGCAGATCATTATCCAACTCGATCCGAATGTCGCCGTGCCGGCCACGGGGCTCGTCCTCGGAGGCTCGGTGTTGAAGGATCTGTCGTCCACGCGTTCGCTCTCGCTGCTGACCTATCGTTCGCTGGATGTCTACGGCAGTGGAGAATTCAATGCCGCCGGCAGCCTCACGCTACACGCAGCGGAGATTCGCGGTTTCGGCAATGGTGGTGGCAACGCGAAGTTTACCGCGGGCAGTATCACCCTCGATAACCGCAGCGGAAACGTCGGTCCCGGAGCGGACCCGGGCCTAGGTGGTGCGCTCTCGGGGACGTTGGAGTTCGACACGACCCGCTTCCGCATCGGCGCGGGCGATCTCGCGATCAGCCAATTTCAGCTCACCGATGTGAAGGCGCTAAACGGGCTCGTCTTTACCGGCACGGGCAGTGTGTCGACCCTGGGCGATTTCAGCGTTGAGACGGCGTTCGTGACTGCGACGCGGGGCGTGAAAAATGGCATCACGGCAATCGGAGATCTCACGTTCAACGCGCCAACGGGTGGTGCGCCGGCGACGGGGGGCGGGCTAGGAGCAGCCTTGACGATGCGGGGTGCGAAGGTGGTGGCGAACAGCGACTTCCTGCTCAACAGCGGCTCGCTCACGCTCCAGGCGACGGGTGCCGCTGCGGGGGATTCCGTCGTGGTGGGAGGCCGGATCGACTTGAGCGGAACTACGCAGACTTTCTTTGACGCGACACGTTTCACGAGTGGTGGAGACCTGAAGCTGATCTCGAAGAATGGTGATATCTCCGTGGACGCTGCGGCGGTGATCGATGTCTCGGCCCCGGTCGGAGGCGCCGATGCGGGTTCGGTTTCGATCAGCGTGCCGCGTGGGCAGTTCATGCTCGGTGGAAAGCTGCTCGGGAAGGCGAGTGCGGGTGGCGTGGGCGGATCTTTCGCGCTCGATGTGCGGGAACTGCCGAGCAATGCCGCCGTGTCCACCACGCTGAACGACGGTGGATTTACAAACGAGCAGGCGTTCCGTGTTCGGACGGGCAACGTGGCGCTGGATGGCGATGTTACGGCGCGCACCTTCCGCCTCTCCGCCGATGGTGGCGACATCACGGTCACCAAAAAAATCGACGCATCAGGTGCGACCGGTGGGCGGATCGATCTCCTCGCTTCCGGCGATCTCGTGCTGGAAAATGGCGCGGTGCTCACCGTGGCGGCGGAGCGTTTCAACAATGCTGGCAAGGGAGGCAGCGTCACGCTCGAAGCGGGCGCGCAGATCGATGGGGCGGTGGACTACACCGGCGGTGCGACGCTGCAGATCATGACCGGGTCGACGATCGATCTCTCCGTGGCGCAGACCGCGGCGCCGGAACTGGGAAAATTCGCCGGCGTGCTCCACCTCCGCGCGTCGCAAACGGCTGATGGGCTGAACGTGAACATTGCGCCGGTGGCGGGAACGATCACGGGAGCCTCGGCGATCATCGTGGAAGGATACCGGCTCTGGGATCTCCAGCAGGGTGGGCAACTCACGAAGACCGGCGGCACGACCCAGGAACTCGGTGGGGCGGTCACATCGACTGGCGTCAATCTGCTCGGCAGTGTCAACGCGAACGGCACTCTGTTTGCCGGGAATACCGCTGCGATCAATGGAGCGCTATTTCAGGGCGCCAATGCCGGGCTCGCCAGTTTGTCGGTCGTGACGCCGGGTGCCGAACTGATCAATCGCAATGGCGACCTCATGCTTGGAACGGCGAGCACGACCACGTCGGCTGGTGATTGGGACCTGGCGTCGTCGCGGTTCGGTCCGAACGGGGTCGCCGGAGTTCTCACGCTGCGGGCGAGTGGCGATCTGCTTTTCCTGAATGCGCTGAGCGATGGTTTTGTGAACAGCACGTTCAACTCGCAGCTTCTCGCGCGAAATCCGAACGCTCCGACCAATGTCCAATCGTGGTCGTATAGGCTGACGGCCGGTGCGGACGTGACGGCTGCAGATTTCGGGCGGGTCTTGTCCGAGACCGAGCTGGCACCCAACAAGGGTTCGCTGCTGCTCGGAAAGACCACCCAACCGTCCGGG
>JANPHH010000516.1:0-3141 GCA_031424375.1 Chthoniobacter sp.
ATCCGCCCCGGCAGGGGCGTTTGAATTCCACCGTCGCGACTCCACCGCCCCTTCAGGGCGGGTTCGCTCGGCGGGCGGTTCCGGTGGCTGACGCCACCGGCTAATTTCCATCGTCCCTCCGGGACATCGCGCGCATCTTTGAACCACAAGTAATCACACCCACCTGCCGGGCGCCTCAGAGTTAGACCTCGCCAGCGAACCCACGCGACCGGAAACTGATCAACGACCCCTCTTGAAAAAGCCGCCCCAACGCGAAGTCCGCAAAACACCGACGCCGGAACCGCCGGTGAAAGAAACGCCCGCGCGGCCCGCGAAGAATTCGCCCCCGGCGGACGCGCTCTTTCCCATCGTGGGCCTTGGTGCTTCGGCTGGCGGGCTGGAGGCGCTGGAGCTGTTTCTCAACCATGTGCCACCGGGCAGCGGGCTGGCGTTTGTCGTCGTCCAGCATCTCGACCCGACCCACAAGGGCATCCTCGTGGAGCTGCTCCAGCGCGGCACGACGATGCCGGTGGTGCAAGTGAAGGACCGGATGAAGATTGAGCGCGACCACGTCTATGTGATCCCGCCGAATCGCGATCTCTCGGTGCTGCATGGCGTGCTGCATTTGCTCGAACCGATCGCGCCGCGCGGGCTGCGGCTGCCGATCGATTACTTTTTCCGCTCGCTCGCGGAGGATCAGCACGAGCGCAGCGTCGGGGTGATCCTTTCGGGCATGGGTTCGGATGGCACACTGGGGTTGCGGGCGATCAAAGAGAAGGCCGGCGCGGTTTTTGTGCAGGCCGTGGAGTCGGCAAAATTCGACAGCATGCCGCGCAGCGCGATCGCGGCCGGGCTGGCGGATGTGGTGGCACCCCCGGAGGAACTGCCCGGCCGGATCGTCGCCTATCTCGCGCACGTCCCCGCGGCCGCGCAGCGTGAGGCGATGCCGGCGGAGCGCGATCTGAGCGCGCTCGAAAAGGTCGTGATCCTGCTGCGCGCGCAGACCGGCCAGGATTTTTCGTTCTACAAAACGAGCACCATTCATCGGCGGATCGAGCGCCGCATGGCGCTGCATCAGCTCACAAAGATCGAGGACTACGTGCGTTATCTCCGGGCCAATGCGCAGGAGTCGGAGCTGCTTTTCAAAGAGCTGCTCATCGGGGTCACAAACTTCTTTCGCGACGCGACGGTGTGGGAGCAGTTGAAGGCGGAAGTGCTGCCGGCGCTCGTCGCCGCGCGTCCGCATGGCGGGGTGCTGCGCGCCTGGGTGGCGGCCTGCTCCACGGGCGAGGAGGCGTATTCGCTGGCGATCCTGTTCAAGGAGGCGCTGGACGAGGCGGAGCCCGCGGGAAACTGCGCGCTGCACGTCTTTGCCACCGATCTGGACAAGGATGCGATCAACAAGGCGCGGGCCGCGATCTACCCGGCGAATATCGCCGCGGATGTCTCCGAAGACCGCCTCCGCCGGTTCTTTGTGGAAGACGAGCGCGGCTACCGGGTGAGCAAGGAGATCCGCGAGATGGTCATCTTCGCCCCGCAAAATGTGACCATGGATCCGCCCTTCACGAAGCTCGACCTGCTCTCGTGTCGGAACCTGCTGATCTACCTCGAGCCCGAGCTGCAACAAAGGCTGCTGGCCCTCTTTCACTACAGCCTGAATCCCGGTGGCATCCTCGTGCTCGGCAGCGCGGAATCCATCGGCACGGCCACTGATCTCTTCGCGCCGCTGGACGGCAAGACGCGGCTTTTCCGGCGGCGGGAGCGCTCGGTCAATGCCGGGGTCGTGGAGCTTCCCGCGGTGGTCATCCGGCCGCGGACGGTGGCAAAAGGGGAGGCCCCGGCGCTGGCCGAGGCGCTGCCGCCGGCCCCAAATCTCCAGGCGCTCGCCGATCAACTGCTGCTCCAAACTTACGCCCCGGCAATGGTCCTGGTCGGCAAAGAGGGCGACATCCTTTATGTGAGCGGAAAGACGGGCAAATACCTGGAGCCGGCGGCCGGCAAAGCGAACTGGAACGTCTTCGCCATGGCCCGCGAGGGACTGAACGGCGTCTTGCACGAAGCCTTCCTCCGGGCGCTCGCGCAAAAGGCCGCGGTCACCGTGAAGGGTCTGCGCGTCGGGACGAATGGGGGCACGCAGACGGTGGACCTCACCGTCCAGCCGCTCACCGAGCCGGCCGCGTTGCAGGGCATGGTCATGGTCGTCTTCGCGGACGCGGCCACGCCCCCGATCAAGGAAACGCGCGGACGGAAGTCCGGACCGTCGCCCGCGGAGTCCGCCCGAGTGGTGGCGCTCACCGAGGAACTCCGCAGCGCGCGCGAGCTGATGCAGACCTCGGAGGAGGAACCCAAATCGGCCAACGAAGAACTCCAGTCCACCAACGAGGAGCTGCAATCGACCAATGAAGAACTGACCACTTCCAAGGAGGAGATGCAGTCCATGAACGAGGAACTGCAAACGGTGAACAACGAGTTGCAGGCCAAGGTGGACGAGCTGTCGCGGGCCAGCAACGACATGAAGAATCTGCTCAACAGCACCGACATCGGCACGCTCTTTCTCGACGACAAACTCCTCGTCCGGCGCTTCACCCCCACGACGGCGAAGATCCTCCGCCTGCTCCCCGGCGACGCCGGCCGGCCGATCACCGACATCACCAGCGATCTCGATTACGCCGCGCTGGCCGACGACGCGCACGAGGTCCTGCAGTCGCTGGCCTTCAAAGAGTCCTCCATTGCCACGCGCGACGGGCGCTGGTTCACCGTGCGCATCATGCCCTACCGCACGCAGGACAACCGGATCGACGGCGTGGTCATCACGTTTTCCGACATCAGCGTGGCGAAGAAACTCGAGGCCGAACTGCGCGCCACCGAGGCCCGGCTGCGGGAGTTGTTGAAGACGGAGCAGGGCAAAGGCGCGAAGTCCTCATGAACCTCGCAAACGCCATTCATGGCGCGGAGGGCCAGGGTAATTCATTGATTCCCACAGACTGCATTCATGGCCCTCCAGGCCGGGGCAATTCATTGATTCCCGCAGACTGCATTCATGGCCCGGAGGGCCAACGGAAATTAGCCGGTGGCGTCAGCCACCGGATCGGCACCCCAAACGGATGCGCCCCGGCAGGGGCACCGGAGATGCCGCGATTTCCAGCGCCCCTCCGGGGCGCG
>JANPHH010000517.1:0-7190 GCA_031424375.1 Chthoniobacter sp.
TTTCAGATCGGCCGCCGCCGGCTTCGTCGGACGGTTTTTTCCGCCTCAAGGCGGGACTACCTACATGATCCCGCTCATTTGATTGGGGGTCGAGCGCATCCACGACTAACATCGGCGCCGTGAAACGCCCCGCTCGCGACCGCTTTGCCGACGACTTCTTCCGCATGCTCGAGGTCGAGCGCAACGTCTCCCCGCGGACGATCACGAACTACCG
The DNA here is from genome assembly GCA_031424375.1 of Chthoniobacter sp. Lineage (GTDB taxonomy): Bacteria > Verrucomicrobiota > Verrucomicrobiia > Chthoniobacterales > Chthoniobacteraceae > Chthoniobacter. The sequence continues at coordinate 215 of JANPHH010000517.1, forward strand.
GCACTCGCTCTCCGAGTTCCGCAAGGCGCAGCCCGAGCCCGCGTGGAAGGAACTCACGCCGGATCACTTTCGCCGCTACCTTTTCTCCTGCAGCAAAAGCGGTCTCGCGCGCCCGACCATCCGGCTGCACTTCGCCGCGCTGCGGACCTTCTTCCGGTTCCTCTGCGAGCGGCATGGGTTGAAGGTGAATCCGCTCAAGGAAGTGCAGCTCCCCAAGCTGGAGAAGAAGCTCCCCGTCGTCCTCACTGCGGCGCACATCGATGAACTGCTCAGCGCGCCCTTTCGCGTGGAAAAGCAGGCGCAGGCACCGGTCTGGATGCCCGCGCGGGATGCGGCGATCCTCGAGCTTTTTTACTCCAGCGGCCTGCGTCTCGCGGAACTCGTGGGCCTGAATGTCGCCGATGTGGACGTCTACTCCGAAAGCGTGCGCGTCCTCGGCAAGGGCCGCAAAGAGCGCGTGATCCCCGTGGGAAAACCCGCACTCGATGCCATTCAGCGTTACCGCCATGAAGCGGGGGTCCAGAGCGGGCCGCTTTTCCTCAGCAAGGTCCGCAAACGCATCGCCCCGCTCAACGTCGGTCTCGTCCTGCGCCGCTACCTGCCGCACACCAGCATCCCGATGAAGATCAGCCCGCACAAACTGCGGCACAGCTTTGCCACCCATCTGCTCGATGCCGGCGCCGACCTCCGCAGCGTGCAGGCCCTGCTCGGCCACTCCAGCCTCTCCACCACGCAGATCTACACCCACGTCACCGTCGAACGGCTCAAGAAAGCCTACGACAACGCGCATCCGCGGGCGTAGCGGAATCCGCCTCCGCGCGTTCCGCCCTTCGTCATTTTCTTCATCTTCATCTCCATCTCCGCCGGAGAGGATGAACCGGAAATCAAAACCGCGTGTCATCCAGAGCGAAATGGAGGGAGCCTAAGCGACCAGAATGAAGTCGAGGGACCTCGGATTGCGGAATGATCCATGATCCTCCAGAGGCTGAGGTCCATCGCCTCCGTGACACTCCGCTCAGGAAGACAGGCTATCCTGAGTTTCGGTCCATCCTCGGAGAAAAAGATGAAGAGGAAGAAAAAGACGAAGCGGATCGGGCGATGCCGGTCCCGAGCCGGGGTGTAGCGTTTTACGCATCGCGCATTTGACTGGCTAAAAAAAGCCGCAATCGGCACGGGTGCGCGTCGGGTTCGTCAGCGATTTCTCTCTGTAAATCGTCCCATTTTCCCCCGTGGCATCCCCTTTGCTAAGGCACGCCGCGCCCGGAATTCACACGCATCACCTCCAGCGCAATCATCGCCGTCAGCGGCGGCGGCGACGCTTCAGCGAATGCCAACTCCGGTGCGAAAACCAAGAACCCACAAACCACCTAAAAGCTGAATGAAAGTCACACGATTCCTTTCCCTGCTGACGGCTGCGACAGTCCTGTCGTGGTCCGCAGTCGGGATCGCCACCGCCCAGGACACCCCGGCTCCCACACCCGCCGCTGCTGAAGCCCCCGCCGTGGCGCCCGCCCCGGTCGCCGAAACACCCGCGCCCGCAGCCGCACCCGTCGAAACCGCCAAGACCGCGGAACCCGTCGCGACCACGCCCGTCGCCGCGCCTGCGGGCGACCCCGCCAAGCCCGAGCCCACCCTCGAGCAGCGCGTCGCCGGCCTCGAGGCCTACATCAACAATGTCGACCCCACCCCCTCGCTCAAGACCGCGAAGGACAAGGACGGCAACGACGTCATCCCCGAAGGCCTCACCACGGCCTCCGTCGGCGTCGCCGGTCCCGGCCACAATGCCTGGATGATGACCAGCGCGGCGCTCGTGCTCTTCATGACCATGCCCGGTCTGGCCCTCTTCTACGGCGGCCTCGTCCGCAAGAAGAACGTCCTCAGCGTCCTCGCCCAGTGCATGGGCTGCGCCGGCCTGGTCACCATCCTCTGGTGGGCCTTCGGCTACAGCCTCGTCTTCGGCAAAAGCTTCAACAGCCCCTACCTCGGCGGCACCGAGTTTTTCTTCCTCAAGGGAGTCACCTCTGCCCCGAACACCGACTACTGCTACTGGGTCTCCCAGAATGTCTTCTGCATGTATCAGCTCATGTTCGCCATCATCACGCCCGCGCTGATCATCGGCGCCATCGCCGAGCGGATGAAGTTCATCTCCATCATGCTCTTCATCGCCGTCTGGATGTTCGTCGTCTACTTCCCCATGGCCCACATGGTCTGGGGCGTCACCGGTCTCATGAATGGCGTCTGGAATGGCGATGCCAAGATCCAGGCGATCGACTTCGCCGGCGGCACCGTGGTCCACATGACCTCGGGCTGGTCCGCGCTCATCCTCTGCATGATCCTCGGCAAGCGGATCGGCTTCGGCAAAGAGAAGATGGCCCCGCACTCCATGGTGCTCTGTATGGTCGGCACCGGCATGCTCTGGGTCGGCTGGTACGGCTTTAACGCCGGCTCCGCCCTCGCTTCCGACGGCGTCGCTGCCAACGCTTTCATGACCACCACCCTCGCCGCGGCCACCGCCGGCTTCGTCTGGGCGCTCGCCGAGTGGATCCTCAAGGGCCACCCCTCCATCCTCGGCTTCTGCTCCGGCATCGTCGCCGGTCTCGTCGTGATCACGCCCGCCTGCGGCTTCGTCGATCCCACCGGCGCCATGATCATCGGCGTCCTCGCCGCGATCATTCCGTTCTTCGCCGTCGTCTACCTGAAGTCGATGTTCGGCTACGACGACGCGCTCGACACCTTCGGCGTCCACGCCGTCGGCGGCACCCTCGGCGCCATCCTCACCGGCGTCCTCGCCACCAGCACCGTCAATGGCAACCTCACCGACGCGAACAGCTATGCCAAGGCCAACGGCCTCTTCAAGCTCGTCGCCGAGGGCGGTCTCCTCATGGAGCAGCTCAAGGCCGTCGCCATCACCCTCGCCATCTCCGTCGTCGCCACCCTCGTCATCGCCTTCGTGGTGAAAGCGATCGTCGGTCTGCGTCCCACGCCGGAAGTCGAAAGCGCGGGCCTCGACATCGCCGAACACGGCGAAGAGGGCTACATCATCTAAAGACGGCTCAACCGGTCCGGTTCGGTCGTCGCACACCCGGCGACCGGACCGGGCCAAGCCTCAAAAACCAACCCAATTCCACCTATGAAAAAAATCGAAGCCATCATCAAACCCTTCAAGCTCGAGGAAGTGAAAGAAGCCCTCGCCGACATCGGCGTGGAAGGCATGACCGTGAGCGAAGTCAAAGGATTCGGCCGCCAGAAAGGCCACACCGAGATCTACCGCGGCAGTGAGTACACCGTGGACTTCCTGCCCAAGATCAAGATCGAAGTCGTCCTTGGCGACGCCCAGGTCGAAGCCGCCACCGCCGCCATCATCAAAGCCGCCAAGACCGGCAAGATCGGCGACGGCAAAGTCTTCGTCTCACCCGTCGAGGAAGCCGTCCGCATCCGCACCGAAGAGACCGGCGAAAAAGCCGTCTAGATCCGGTCCGAAAACCAGGGATAGGGCACGAGGGTAAACACCGTTCAGGCGACGGGGCTGTCACAGGCTCCGTCGCCTGACGCTTTTTCGTCTCGGGTAGGGTGGGCGTCCCGCCCGCCGGTTAGGGCGGCCCGCCCGAACGAACTTCCCGAGCAATGGGAAAGGCCGCGCCGCCAGACGCTCGCGAGGCCGCGACGCAAGATGCGTCGCTCGGCGGGCGGGACGCCCACCCTACCCGAGCGCCGCTACTTCACCGCCGCCCAGACCCGATGCACGTCATCATGATCGTCGAGCGATTGCAGGAACTCCCCCACCTCGCTCGCCTGCTCCTCCGTCAGCGTCGGAAATTGTTTCGGCACATAGCCCAGCTCGCTCGTCACCACCGTCCAGCCATTCGCCGCCAGCCACTTCGACACCGCCGCCGTCGCCGTGCGATCGGTGATGAACCGCGCCCCCGCTACCCCCGCCGGGATGTCGTCATTCTGCTCATGCCCCAGCGGCTCCACCTCATCCGCCCCCGCCTCGATCGCCGCTCCCTCCAGATCCGTGGCCGCATCCGGATGGTGCGCCTCGACCAGCCCCACGTGTTCGAAGAGAAACTTATTGCTCCCCGGCGCCCCGAGTTGCCCTTTCTTGAACAGCACCCGCATCTCCGGCGCCGTGCGGTTGTTGTTATCCGTGAGCACCTCCACGATCAGCGGCACCTTGTGCGGCGCGTAGCCTTCGAACACCACGTGCTCCATCACCAATTTATCCGCGCCGATCCCGGCGCCCTTCTTGATCGCCCGCTCGATCACATCCCGGCTCACACTCGCCCGCCGCGCCTTTTCGACGATGGCAAAGAGCCGCGGATTTCCGTCCGGGTCCGGCCCGCCCAGCTTGGCAGCGACCATGATTTCTTTCACGAGTTTGCCGATCATCGCGCCTTTTTTCAGGCCGGCGACTTCACGTTTTGCTTGGAGCCATTGGCGTCCCATAAGTCGCGCCGATGTAACGTCCGCGCCCGCCCGCTGCAAGCGCAGGTTTTATCCGCCTACCGATTGTCGTTCCGGAGCGTGATGTCGTTTTCGAACATTCAAACGGCAGAACTCGGATCAGACAGCCGCTCAACCCTCCCGCCGACCTCGCGCCGGGCGGAGTAGAGCGTGACGATACCTCCAGTCATCGGTGTCGCGGCGGCGGCGGCGAAGCCAGCCGCCTCGATCAACTCGCACATCGCAGCGCCATTTGGGAACGCTTCGATCGATTCGCCGAGATATTCGTAGGCAGCTTTTTCGCCCGTCAGCCATCCGGCCAGGCGCGGCAGGACATGGTGGAGGTAAGGGCGATAGAGCCACCGCAGCGCAGGAGGCGGCAGGGAGAAATCGAGAACCAACAGGTGTCCGCCCGGGCGCAGGATGCGGCCCATCTCGGTGAGCGCGTCGGGCCACGAGGCCATGTTGCGCAGGCCGAAGGCGACCGTCACCACATCGAAGGCGCCGGCAGCGAAGGGCAGACGGAGACCGTCCCCCGCCACGAGGTTCCGCACGCCTTTGCGCCGCGCCTCGGCCAGCATCGGCGGGCAAAAATCTGCGCCGACGACCAAACTCTCCGGGCATGCGGCACGCAAGGTGATGGCGAGATCGCCACTTCCCGTCGCAAGGTCGAGAATCCGGTTGGGCTGGAGCGCGCGGACAGCGCGGCCCGTGTGCCACCGCCAGAGATAGTCCAGGCCACCGCTGAGCAGGTGGTTGGCGAGATCGTAGCGCAGGGCGATGGAGGCAAACAGGCCGCGGACGGCGGCTCCTTTCTCGGATGTTTCCTCGATTACGGGCATTTGGAGAGCGGAGCGCACATGGCAGAGGCATAGCATGTGCTTTTGACTGCTTGTCGATTGTTTCCTGCGGCCGCCCAGTGGCCCGGTGGAGCACCCATTTTTTCATGCCTCAAAACGTCATCAGCAAAGCGAAGATCCTCATCGTCGATGATGAGCCCTCGAACGTCCGTCTGCTGGAGCGGATTCTCGAACTCTATGGCGTCGCGGAGACTCGCGGCACCACGGATTCGCGGACGGCTTTGAGCACGCTTTTTGAGTTTGAGCCGGACCTCGTCCTGCTCGATCTGAACATGCCTCACCTCGACGGATTCGCGGTCATGGAGCAGATCCGGGAGGCGGTCCCCGCCGACTGCTACCTCCCGATCGTGGTCCTCACGGCCGACATTTCGGCCGCGACGAAACGCCGGGCGCTCTCCGCCGGTGCCCACGATTTTTTGACCAAGCCCTTCGACGGCTCCGAGGTCGCGCTGCGGATTCGGAATCTGCTCGAAAACCGCTTCCTCCACCTCGAGATGCAAAATCGCGTCCAGGACCGCACGGCGCAACTCGAGGAGACGCTGGCCCAGCTCGGCGCCACGCAGGAGCAGGTGGTGAAGCAGGAGCGGCTCCGCGCGCTGGGCATGATGGCGGGTGGGATCGCGCATGATTTCAATAACGCGCTGACCATGATGCTCGGATACGCCGAGTTGCTGCTCCCGTGGCTCCAGACCCACGCCACCACTCGGGAGATGAGTTACCTGAACAACATCATCGGCGCGGCCCAGGACGCGGCGCATGTGGTGAGCCGACTTCGCGAATTCTACCGTCCGGCCGAAAACAATGAGATCCGCGTGCCGGTGAACCTCAGCGAGATGGCGCAGTCCGCCGTGTCACTGACCGCGCCGAAGTGGAAAGGCCGCAGTCGCGCCGATGGCGTGCAGATCGAAGTGATCTCGGAACTCGCGGAAGTGCCGCCCGTGGCCGGCAACGGCGCCGAATTGCGCGAAGTGCTCACGAACCTGATTTTCAATGCGGTGGACGCGATGCCCGAAGGCGGCGCGATCACGGTCCGGACGGCGATCGACGGCGCCAACGTCATCGTCTCGGTGAGCGATACCGGGATCGGCATGACCGAGGGGGAAATCGCCCGCTGCCTCGAACCGTTCTTTACCACCAAGGGCGAGGGCGGCACCGGACTCGGCCTCGCGGTGGTCTATGGCATCATCCAGCGACACGAGGGAACGATCGAAATTCGCAGCCAAAAACATGTCGGCACGACGTTCGAAATCCGGATCCCGAGCACCACGACCCTGGCGCCCGCGCGGCCCCCGGAGATCCGGCGCGTCGAGCGAAATTTGAGCATTCTCGTGGTCGACGATCAGGAGATCATCTGTGAACTCATTTCGGAGTATCTGAAGGCCGATGGTCACAAGGCGGTCGCAGCGGTGGAGGGCAGTGAGGCACTCGCGCTCATCGATCGAGAGCGGTTCGACCTTGTGATCACGGATCAATCAATGCCCGGGATGAATGGCGTGCAGCTCGCGAAGGCGGTGAAGGACCGCGCGCCAGACACCAAGGTGATCCTCCTGACTGGATTCGGCGACGAGATGACGGGGCGCGGCGAACGCCCGCCCGAGATCGATCTGGTGCTCGGAAAACCAGTCAGTGCGGCCGATTTGAGGCGGGGCGTCTTCACGGCGCTCGGGGATGCC
>JANPHH010000518.1:0-1644 GCA_031424375.1 Chthoniobacter sp.
GCGCCACTACTCCCACATCGTCGATCCACGCTCCGGGCAGACGGCGGATGCGATCCTGAGCGCCACGGTCGTGGCTCCCGAGGCGACCACGGCGGGTGCGATGGCTACCGCGATGTGTGTCCTTACCCCAGATGAATCCGCGCAGCTCGCCGCGAAGAATCCCGGCGCGCACTATTTGATCATCACCCGCGAAGGGCAGCGCATTCACAGTCCGGGATGGGATCAATTGCCACGTCCCTCGGCACGGATCGCGGGCGGGAATCAGTTGTCACATTTGCTCGCCGCAAGCCTGCTCCTGGTCGCTCTCCCTTCGTCCGCGCCCGTGGCCGCGTGGGACGACTCGATGGAACTCGTGATTAACCTCGAACTCAATCGCGTGCAGGATCCACGCTATCGTCGGCCGTATGTTGCGGTGTGGATTGAGGATAAAGACAAGTTCCCCGTGCGCACCCTCGCCCTGTGGTATCAGAAGCCGCGCTGGCTGCCGGACTTGAAAGGTTGGTCACGCAGCGATGGCTTGCGGAAACTCGTGGATGGCACCGACCTCGCCGCCACCGTCTCCAGCGCCACCCGCGCGGCAGGTCAGTACACGCTCAAGTGGGACGGCAAGGACGACAAAGGCGTGCCGGTGAAGCCCGGCAAATACACGGTCATGATCGAAGCCGCCCGCGAGCATGGCACCTACCAGTTGATGAAGCGCGAGATCGATTTCGGCAGCACTCCCGCCCAGGTCAAACTGGAAGGAAACACCGAGATCGCGGGTGCCACCCTCGATTACCGGCGCAAGGCCGGGCTTTGATGGCAGCCCACGCTCACGGGCACTGGAAGCGTCGTCTCGCCTCGGTCGCGCGTTGGTCGCACATCTACATCTCAATGCTGAGTTGCGCGCTGGTGCTGTTCTTCGCCCTGACCGGCATTACTCTCAATCACGCCGAGCGTTTCGGGCAAAATCCGCAACAGCATCAGGTCAAGGATCGGCTCCAAACTGCCTGGGTCCAGACCGACGATGCCCGGGTCGCCAGGCTGGAGATCGTCGAGCATCTGCGCAGCCATCACGGGGTGAAAGGAGCGATGAGCGATTTCCGCATCGATGAAGATCAGTGCGTCGTTTCCTTCAAAGGACCGGGTTACACCGCCGACGCCTTTATCACCCGCGCCACCGGCGACTACGAACTCACCGAGATGCGCATGGGTCTCGTCGCCATCCTGAACGATCTCCACAAGGGCCGCGACACCGGCGGCGCTTGGTCCTGGGTCATCGACATCTCCTCGGTCCTGCTTGCGCTCGTCTCGCTCACCGGCCTGCTTTTGATGGCCTGGATCCGACGCTACCGCCTCAGTGGCTACGTCCTCGCCGCCGCGGGCACCGTGGCGATCTACGTCATCTACCTGCTCGCCGTGCCATGAATCCCCTGACGCCCGCCGTCTTTGTCGCGCTCCTCACAACGTCTGCCTTTGCGCAGAACAATGCTCGTCCCTTTCAAAAGCTGCACATCCCGGAAGCCATCGCTGGCACGAGCTTCGATCTGAACGTCCACACAAGCTCCAAGTCGTTTTGGAAAGGCGCGACGACGGCAACCTACGGCTACAACCACGAGAGCTTTTGGGGGCCGACGCTCATTTTGAAAAAGGGCGAGACGGTGC
>JANPHH010000519.1:0-1721 GCA_031424375.1 Chthoniobacter sp.
CTTGTATTGGAACTCCGGCTTCGGCTTCGTTTCGACAGCGTGCGATGCGACCGCGAGCGCGGCGAGGATTGCGATGAGGGGAGCTTTCATGGCGCAGAGATGCTGAACGATTCAAGCGGGCTGGGCAGCATTCCTTTGGCATAGCTCCCAAGACGGCAGACGCACGGATGTTCTGAACCTACTTCGTCTCGGCGGTGCCTGTTGGGATAGGGCGATGAGCGGCGGGTGTGAGCGAGAAATTGCGGAAGCCGGCCTTGCCGACGGTGAGGAGAAAATCCACCCCGCCTTTCTCGCGCTCGAAGATCTTGTCGGTCGAACTGAACTTCGTGCCGGCGATTTCGCCGTCGAGATTGATGCCGTCGAACTTGAGCGTGAGCGTGTGCCACGCGCCGGGCGCGAGGGTAAGTGGGACCTTCTTGAGGATTTCGTTCTTCTCGCCGGTCACGTCGGCGAACGTGATGCGGTCGGCGGCGATGTCCGTGCGGATGATCACGTCGCCCGCCGGGTCGCGGAATCGCAGGGTGTATTGGCTGTCGGGCGCGAGGTTGAATTCGTAGCCCAGTGTGCCGCTGCGGAATTCCGCTGGGCCGCGCAGGAGTGCGTCTTTGTTGACGGAGTTCAGCGATGCCCAGAGCGCGCCGTCCTTTGCCTCCCACGTTCCGCGCTGGGCTTTCCATGGTTTGCCGGGAAGCTTCGCGAATGAGTCGCGAATGGTGCCGTCGCCCGCGGCGATGCCGGGGGCTTTGGGAAGCGGGACGCCTTTGTTTTTCTTCCGCTCGCTCTTGGGCTTCTTCGTCTTTGTGCCTTCGGGCAGCGGCATTCCGAAACGCTTCGCACCAGCGGTCTTTGGGTTTGCCATCTCCGCGAGCCATGCGTCGTGGAGCTTCACGAGTTCGGCGACTTTCTCCGGCATCTGATTCGCGAGATCATTTTTCTCCGACACGTCCTTGCCGAGATCGAACAGGCTCACGCGCGCCTTTTCGCCGACGAGTTTCCAATCGCCCGAGCGCACCGCCCACCAGCCTTCCTCGCTGCCGGAGGACCAGAACAAATTGCGCGGCTGCGGCGCCACTTCGCCTCGCAGGATTGGGAAAATGTTTTTGCCGTCGAAAGTGGCTTCGGCTTTAGCCGAAGCCGATGCGACTGAAGTCGCAGCCACTTTCGCCGCTGCAAGCGCCGTGGGCAAAATATCCAGCGAACTCACCACGGCCTGACTCTCGCCGGGCTTCAATTTCCCCGGCCAGCACACGAGGAACGGCACGCGGATTCCGCCCTCGTAGTCCTGATGCTTGCCTCCGCGCAATGGCGTGTTCACCGCCGACTGCGCGAGCGGGCCGCCGTTGTCGCTGATGAAAAACAGCAGCGTGTTTTCCCACACGCCCTCGGCCTTCAGCGTCGAAACGACTTTGCCGATCGCATCGTCCATCCGCTTGCCCATCGCGAGCAGCGTGTCGCGATCTTTATTGCCGGTGGAAAATTTCGCGATCTCCTCCGCGGGCGCTTGCAGTGGCGCGTGGACGGCGTTGAACGCGAGATACACGAGGAAGGGCTGCGCCTTTTTCCGCGTGATGAATGCCGCGGCCTCCTCGCCGAGCCGGTCCGTGAGATAGCCCGTCTCGTTCACCGGCGTGGTGCCGCGGTAGATCGGATCGTTCGGATCGTTCAGCTTGAAATAATCGTGCGCGCCGCGGCCGAGAAAGCCGAACACTTCATCGAACCCG
>JANPHH010000520.1:0-20008 GCA_031424375.1 Chthoniobacter sp.
GATCTCGTCGAGCAGCACGGTCCCTGTCGACGCCTCGCGCAAGAGCCCGCGCCGCGCCCGCTGCGCGCCGGTGAACGCGCCCTTCTCGTGCCCGAAAAGCTCGCTCTCGAGCAACTGCGGCGACAGTGCCGCGCAATGCACCGTCACAAACTTCGGCTTCAGCCGCCCGCTCAGCGCGTGCAGCGCCTGCGCCACGAGTTCCTTGCCCGTGCCGCTCTCGCCCTGGATGAGCACCGTGGCCCGCGTGGGCGCCACCTGCTTGATCGTGTCGAACACTTCGTTCATCACCCCAGATTCGCCGATCAGCCGTTCGAGGCCGTATTTCCGTTCAACCTGCTGTTTTAGTTCCACCACTTCCTTCTCCACCTTGCGGCTGCGCAGCGCCCGGTGAATGAGGATTTCCAGCCGGTCGATGTTCAGCGGCTTGGTGATGAAATCGTAGGCTCCGCGCTTCATCGCCTCCACCGCGGCATCCACGGAGCCGTAGGCCGTCATCATGATCACGATCGGCGGATGCGGCAGCGCCAGCGCCTTCTCCACCAGCACCATGCCATCTTCGCCCCCGAGCCGCAGATCGGTCAGGACGAGGTCCACCGACTCGCGCTCCAGCACGCCCATCGCGCCGCCGATTTCGGCCGCGACGTAGACGTCAAATTCATCCTCGAGCGACGCGCGCAAACCCTCGCGGGTGTGCTTTTCGTCGTCGACGATGAGGATGGTTGGGTTCATGGGAGCGCGGAGACTAGCCGCACCCTCCGCGTCGGGCAACGCGGGAATCAGGGGGTCAGGCGACCGCTGAAAATGCGTCCCGAACCGCAGGGATGCGCAGTGTGAAAATGCTCCCTCTTCCAAGCGTGCTGGCGACCTCGACCGTGCCGCCGTGCGCTTCGGCGATCACTTTGCAGATGGCCAGGCCGAGTCCGGCGCCGCCGGTGTGGCGGTTGCGGGAATCGTCGGCGCGGTAGAAGCGATCGAAGATTCGCGGCAGGTGCTCCGGCGCGATGCCCGCGCCGGTGTCCGCGACGGTGACGAGCGCGTCGGCACCCTGCACCCGGGCGCTTAGGGTGACGATTCCGCCGGCGGCGGTGTGTTGGAGGGCGTTGACGAGGAGATTGAGGATCAATTGCCTGAGGCGGTCGGGATCGGCGCGGCAGGGGGCGGAACCGAGGTCGAACGCGAAGGCGATCTGGCGTTCATCGGCGAGCGGCTGGAGGGACGCGACGGTGTCCCGGGCGAGCTGGGCGAGGTCGCACGGTTCCATTTTCGACCCGACCGCGCCGGCATCGTGGGCGGCGAGTTCGAGCAGCGACTCGGTGAGGCGCTGCAGGCGGCGGGCGGCTTCGACGCAGGATTGCAGCGTGTGCTGATAGGTCGCGGCGTCCCGCTCGCGGGTGAGGACGCGCTGGGCTTGCGCGAGGATGATCGCGACCGGCGTGCGCAGCTCGTGCGCGGCGTCGGCGGTGAAGCGTGCCTGGCGGGTGAACGATTCCTCGAGCTGGGCAAATGTTTCATTGAGAGCCGCGGAGAGGCGGCCCAGTTCGCTGTTCTTCTCCCGCACCGGAATGCGCTCGTTCCACTGCCCGTGCGCGATCCGCCGCGCGGTCGCCGTGATGCTGGCGATGGGGCGGATCGCCCGGCTTGAGATCCACCAACCGACGGCGAGACCCAGGGCGAGCACCCCGCCGGCGAGCGCCGCGAGCCACCGCGCGTAGTCCCGCAGCACGGCCCTCTCCGGATCCATGGAGCGCCCGGCGAGCAGGCACTCCCCAGGCGGGGTGAACGTGAACGCTTCGCGGAGATCGCCGCGGGATCTTTCCAGTTCCAGCGGCGAATCGTTCGTCGCCCGCACCGGCCGGGCGATCCCCGCCGGCGCACCACCTGAAATCGTCCACACCGAACCGTCCCGCCGCCAGACCACGTAGTAGAAGCCCGTGCCGTTCGCCGGCCCGAACAGCGCCGCCCGCTCGGCCGGCAGACGGAATTCCCTTCCCGCCTCGGCAGGCGGAGGCGGGCCACCGGGACCGCGCGTCCCGCGCAAACCGTCGGTGAGCGCTCGCACGCGCAGTCGCAGTTCCGCATCCACCCGGCGGGTTTCCGTCGCGGACAAATATCGGAAGGTCGCCACCGAAAATCCCGCGAGGACCGCCGCGAGGAGAAAGCCGTGCCAGAGCTGGATGCGCCAGCGCAACGATTCGGGAAACATTACTCGATGCAGTAGCCGAGCCCGCGCCGCGTGCTGATGAACTCGTGCCCGAGCTTCTTGCGCACATTGGAGACGTGGACGTCGAGGAGGTTGGAGAGGCTGCTCTCGGTTTCGTCGAAGAGGTGATCGTAGAGTTGCTCGCGGGTGACCACGCGACCGCGATGTTGCGCGAGATATTCGATGAGCGAAATCTCCCGCGCCGTGAGCGCCACCACTTCCCCGTGCTGGGTGACCGTGTGTCCGGTGAGATCCACGGTCACGTCGCCGAGGTTCACCACCGCCGTCGCGGTCCCGGCCGCGCGGCGGATCAGCGCGCGGATTCGGGCCAGCAGTTCCGGCAGTTCGTAGGGCTTCGCGAGGTAGTCGTCCGCACCGCCATCGAGTCCGCGGACGCGGTCCGTGATGCGCGTGCGCGCCGTGAGCATGAGCACCGGCGTCTTCTTTCGCACCCGCAGACGCTCCAGCACCGTGAATCCGCTCATCCCCGGCAACATCACATCCAGCACGATCGCGTCGTAGTCGCAGCGCAGCGCCTTTGCCAGACCGTCTTCGCCCGCGCTCGCTTCATCCACGGCGTAGCCATCCTCGCGCAGGGCCTCGGCGAGGCTGCTGAGCAGATCGGGTTCGTCTTCGACAACGAGCAGGCGCATGGCAGAGTCCGAGCATTATGGTCCCCAAAGCTGAATACCAGATGAAGCCGCACCGTAATTCGTTCGTCCTTCATCGAGGGTTAAGGTTGCTGGGGCACGCTGCGATCATGAGAGTTTCCGTCCTCGCCGCCTTGTTTACTGCCTCGGTCCCCGCCTTTGCGGACCCGATCCTCACGTCCTGGTTCACGGAAAAATCCGGCACCCTCGCCCGCGTCATCCAGACGACCACCACGGCTCCGGCGACCGGCACCCGCAATACGACCCCCGTCACAACCTGGCCCACGACGGGAATCGCAAACAACAACAACGGTGGGCTCGCCCAGACCACGCCGGTGTATGCCGATGTCCAGCGAATCCGCTACGACGCGAATTGGGTTTACATCAATTCCACCGGCCTCGCCTCCTACACCATGGGTCCCTTTCTGAACGGTGGCACCGGGTTGTTCGGTTTCTGGCCCGTCGCGCAGAACTTCACCTTCAAACTTCCCCTCCAGCCCGGCACCGTCCCGGCAGCCAAGACCGCCCACATTGGCGGCCCGATCGGCGTGATGGTCAATGGCGTCGCCATCTACGATCTGGGCGATGCGTTCGGCTTCGTGCAGACGACTTCGTCACCCGTCGCGGGGAGCGATTCCATGGGGCAGACCAATGCCACCCACCCATGGTGGCGCGATGCGCTGGCGGTCGAAGTCGTGACCTTCGATCCCGGCTTCGCCCATCAGCCCGGCGTCAATGGCCAATACCACTACCACGCGGAACCGAAGGCATTGCGCTATCAGCTCGGGGATAACATGCAGGCGACCTATAGCTCGACGAACAACACTTATAGCTATACGGAGGACACGTCGAATCTTCATCATTCGCCGATCCTCGGATGGTGTTACGACGGCTTTCCAATTTACGGACCATATGGCTACACCTCCCCGCTGGATCCCAATAGTGGAGTCAGCCGGATGCGCAGCGGGTTCGTCCTGCGCAATGGAGCGAATGCGACCACCAATCTAACTTCCACCGGCCGCACCACGCTTCCAAAATGGGCTGCCATCGCGGAAGGATTGGCCACCGCGGCGAACTACTCCGCTCAGACGTTGAGCAACAACGACCTCGTTCTGTCTGCCGCGACGCTCTATGGTCCGGCCACGAACTACGTCAACGGGGCTACGACCTATTCGCTCGGCCGCTACATCGGCGACTATGACTTCCTCGGTGACCGCGGGCAGACGCAGGGCGCGGGCGGAACCTTCGATCTCGATCAATACAATGGGCGAACCTGCAAGACTCCCGAGTTTCCCAATGGAACTTATGCCTATTTCGTCACGATCAACGCGGCTGGCAATCCGGCATTTCCCTACATGCTCGGGAAACAATACTACGGGACGCGGACGGGCACCGCGCAGAACGTTACGGTTCCAGCCAGCGGAGTGACGGAGCTTTTCAACGGCGGAACCAGCATCGTGGAAACGTGGGCGGGCAAGCCTGCGGTGAATGGGGCGAATGGCGACGTCACGATCTCATGGAACAGCGTGGAAGGCGGAATTTACCGGGTGCAGGCTTCGAGCGATCTGAACTCGTGGAGTAACGTAGCGACGGGAGTCGCTGCGCCCGCGAACACGGTCTTGCCGGCACCGGCCGCGGTCATTTCCCAGACGTCCATCGTCGACTCAGCCGCAGCGGTACCGACGACAGCACGGCGCTATTATAAGGTCATTCGTACGAGCCCATGATGGTCCGGCGAGTGATTCGCTACCTCGGCGCCGCTCTCGTGGCCTTCAGCCTGGGGGCCGGACCGGCGCTCGGCGCGGCGCTGGAGATCGCAGTGCGGCATTCCTTCTCGGGCGAACCGCTGCTCCTCGATTCGCTCCGCTACCAGAATGGCGCGGGTGAGACGCTTTCGGTCACCCGGCTGAGTTATCTGCTCAGCGGCTTCGCGGTGGAGCGCGAGGACGGCGCGTGGGTGGAACTCGCCGACCAGGTGGCATGGATCGATGCGGCCCGACGGCGCACCGTCCTTCGCCTGGAGAATGTGCCCGAGGGAAGGTATCGCGCGCTGCGTTTCCACCTCGGCCCGGATGCGATGGCGAACGCCGCCGACCCCGCGAAGCTCGCCGCAGATCACCCGCTCAATGCAAACCTGAACGGCCTGCACTGGAGCTGGCAGGGCGGCTACATTTTTCTCGCCGTGGAGGGGCTCTACCGCGCGGGCACTCCTGAGATCACAGGCTACGCGCATCATCTCGCTCGCGACCCAAACCGCACCCGCATCAGCCTCGCCGCTCCGCTCGATCTCACGCACGACACCGGGGTGCAGCTCGATTTCGATCTCGGCACGCTGCTCAATGCACCGCGGCCGCTCTCGTTTGAAAAGGACGGGGTGGCGACGCATTCGCGGGACGGCGATCCGGTCGCCGCGGCGCTCGTGGCGAATCTGCCGGGGGCGTTTCGCGTGACGCAGGTTCTTTCCAGCGCGCCGGCGATCAGCCGGCCCTCGCCGGTGAAGCCGCTCTACCTTCCGGAGAAATTCACGCCCTACCGCTTCACCATGAGCGGGACGTTTCCCGTGCCCGATCTGCCGCGCGACAATCCGCTCATCGAGGAGCGGGTCGCACTCGGGAAGGTGCTCTTCGCCGAAACCGCGCTTTCCCGCGATGGCACGCTCTCGTGCGCCTCGTGTCATCCGGCGGCGACCGCGTTTTCGGATCCGCGGCGCTTCAGCGTCGGCGTGCGCGGGCAGATCGGCACGCGCCACGCCATGCCGCTTTTCAACCTCGCCTGGAAGACGAGCTTCTTCTGGGACGGGCGCGCTCCGTCGCTCCGCGCTCAAGCTTTGATGCCGATCGAGGATCCCACCGAGATGGATGAAACGCTCGACCGCGTGACGGCTCGGCTCGCTTCGCTCCCGGCGTATCCGCCGCTTTTTACTGCGGCATTTGGCTCACCCGAGATCACCGCGGGAAAGCTCGGTCTGGCGATCGAGCAGTTTCTGCTCACGCTCACTTCCTACGACGCAAAGTTCGACCGCGCGCTGCGCGGGACGGCGGCGCTGAGCGATGAGGAAAAGCGCGGCTTCGAGCTGTTCATGACGGAATACGATCCCCGCACCGGACAGCGCGGCGCGGATTGCTTCCACTGCCACGGCGGGCCGCTCTTTAGCGACCATCAGTTTCACAACAATGGCCTCGCCGCGACCGAAGACGCGGGGCGCTTCCGGGTCACGCATCTGGACGCCGACCGCGGAAAATTCGCCACGCCCAGCCTGCGCAATGTCGCCCGCACCGCGCCCTACATGCACGATGGCCGCTTCGCCACACTCGAAGAAGTCGTCGCCCACTACAGCACCGGCATCCAGCGCAGCGCCACGCTCGACCCGAATCTCGCCAAGCACCCCGACGGCGGGCTGCAACTGAGCGCCGCCGACCAGCGCGCTCTCGTCGCGTTTCTCCGGACACTGTCCACGGAATAACTCGCTCCGTTGCCGGGGTTCATTTTTTTGGAAAAGATGTTCTTCTTCATCGCACCTCAAGGTTGGTGTCGTAGTCTCACCACATGATTTCCTCACGACGCTTCCTGTTCGGTGGGATCGCCACCCTTCTCGCGTGTGGCCTGGCGAACGCGGCGGACTGGGCGCGTTTCCGTGGCCCAAACGGCTCCGGCATTGCCCCCGACGCAAAGCCGCCGACGATCTGGAGCGGCTCGCAAAACATCCGCTGGAGAACGGAACTCCCCGGTCCAGGCACGAGCAGCCCGATCGTGGTCGGCGAGCGCATTTTCGTGACCAGCTACTCCGGCTATGGCGAGGAACGCGGCACCGGCGATCTGCAAAAACTCCAGCGGCATCTCGTGTGCGTGAGCCGCGCCGATGGAAAGATCGCGTGGTCTTCCACCATCCCGGCCGTGCAGCCGGAGGATGGATACAGCGGGTTCATGCAGGAGCATGGTTACGCCAGCCACACGCCGGTGAGTGATGGCGAGCGCGTCTATTGTTTCTTCGGCAAGAGCGGCGCGGTGGCGTTTGATTTCACCGGCAAGAAGCTCTGGCAGACGAGTCTGGGCACCGATTCGAACCGCAAGAACTGGGGCTCGGCAGGCAGCCCGATTCTTTACCGCGACTTCGTCATCATCAATGCCTCGGAGGAAAGTCACGCCCTCGTCGCGCTCGAAAAGCAGACCGGAAAAGTGGTGTGGAAGGCCGAGGGCGCCGGGTTGGACAACAGCTTCGGCACACCGATCCTCGTCGAAGGTGAAGGCCGCACCGATCTCGTTTTTTCCCTACCCGGCGAACTCTGGGGGCTGAATCCCGACACCGGCAAACTGCGCTGGTTCGCAGATACCGGCCTGCCGGGAAACATCGCCCCGAGCGTGATCGCGGGCGATGGCGTGGTCTACGCCTGCGGCGGATTCCCGCGCCTCGGCGCGCTCGCCGTTCGCACCGGAGGAAAAGGCGACGTGACGAAAACGCACGTCCTCTGGACCGGCAGCATCAGCAGCTACGTGCCCACGCCGGTGCTGTACGAAGGGCGGCTCTACTTCGTGAGCGACGCGGGTTTCGCCACCTGCCTCGATGCGAAAACGGGAAACTCGATCTACAAGGAGCGGCTGCCGGGCGCGAGCGCGACCGGCCGCGGGGGCAAGCCGTTCTACGCGTCCGCCATTCTCGCCGACGGGAACGTCTACGCCGTGAGCCGGCAGAACGGAACCTTCGTCTACGCGGCGAAACCCGAGTTCCAGCTCGTCTCGCAGAACCGTCTCGATGGCGACGACTCGCAGTTCAACGCGACCCCCGCCGTCGCGGACCGGCAGCTCTTTATCCGCTCGAACCGTGCTCTTTACTGCATCGAAGCCCCGCCCACCGCGGAAGCCAGCCTCAAGAAATAACCAACCCGCCCCATGAACAAACACCTCGTCATCCTCGCGCTCGCCATCGGAGCATCGTCCAGTCTCATCATTGCCCAGGAGGGCAAGCCACCGGCTGAGGGAGCCCGCCGCGGAGAGCAGGGAGGTCCAGGCGCGGGCGGACCGCAGGGGCGCGGTGGCTCGGGAGAAGGTGGCGGCGGTCAAGGCCGGCAGGGTGGTCCCGGCGGTCAGGCAGGGCCGGGGGGCCAGGGTGGGCCGGGAGGCCAGCGTCCGATGAGCCCGATCATCGAAGCTCTCGACACGAACAAAGATGGGTTGATCGACGCCGCCGAGCTGGCCAACGCCGCAGCGTCGTTGAAGAAGCTGGACAAGAACGGGGACGGAAAACTGACCGAAGACGAGTATCGTCCCCAACGGACGGGCGGACCCGGTGGTGGCGGAGCGCCCGGTGGACCGGGTGGTGGTGGAGGCCCTGGTGGTCAGGGTGGAGGCGGGCAGGGTGGTGGTGGCGGTCGCGGGCGTGGAGAGGGTGGCCAGCGTGGTGGTGGCCCCGGTGCGGGGCCTCAAGGTGGAGCCGCACCCGGCGGTGAAGCCCGCCCACAGCGGCCAGAGTTGGAGAAATAGAGCGACTGCCGCTTCACCCGGCGCGCAGTTTTTCTCGCGGGCGCGGGTTGGGGATGAGGTGCAGTCGAAGGATTGCTCAGCGGGCGTCAAAAGTTCTGCTGCCGAGACTGTAGGGCGTCTGTGTCAGACGCCGGTCGGGGATCCTGCGCCCGAAGAGCGCCCCGGCGTTTCACAGAAACGCCCTACACCTCGCTCCGTATCCTGATTTTTCAGACGCCCTCTACGCGCCAGGTGCCGTCAGCAGGCGGGCGCGCTGATTTTGGTGCGGCAAGCGGATCGTGAGCGTGAGCCCCTTGCCGAGGTCGCTGGACAGATCGATCTCGCCGCCGTGTTCGCGGATGATGCGGCGGACGATGAGCAACCCGAGCCCCGACCCGCCCGCCTTGGTGGTAAAGTAGGGCTCGAAAATCTTGCTCATGTTTTCCGGAGAAATGCCGCCGCCGGAATCCGCGAAACTCGCCCACACCCAGTGGTCGTCCATGTCCGTGCGGATGCGCAGGATGCCGCCGCTCTTCATCGCCTGGAACGCGTTTTTGATCACGTTGTAGACGGCTTGTTTGATCTGGTTGCGATCGAGTTCCAGCAGCGGCAGGCCGTCACGGAGTTCCTGCTCGACGAGGATGTTGCGGTCGTCGATCTCGGGTTGGAGAAAGGCAACGCTTTCCGCGACGAGCGTGTTCAAATTCTCAAACCGCGCCTCGATCCGCGCCGGGCGAATGGCGCCGAGGAACTGCTGCACGATTGAATCGAGCCGGGTGATTTCCTCGCGCGCTACATCGAGCGACTGCTGCAAGTCTTTGCGCTGCGCCTCGGGTAACTTGCGCAGTTTGCGATCCATGAGCTGAAGATGGATGTGGAGCGAGTTCAACGGATTGCCGATCTCATGCGCCACGCCCGCCGCGAGCAGCGTGAGCGCGGTGAGCTTTTCGCTCTGGATCGTCTCCTCCGTGGAGCGGCGCGTCTCCGTGATGTCGCGCAGGATCACCGCGTAGCCGACCATTTCCTGCACCACGACTTTTGAGCGTTTCTTCGCCGGCGCGTCGAGGCTCAGCGGCACGACGTAGAAGTTCAGGTAACGATGCTGCGGGTAAAACACTTCCATGTCGCGGCTCACCACCTTTTGCGCCTCGACGAGCTTTTCCCACTCGATCCCGCGCAGCCGTTCGGAGAAGGGCTGCCCCATGCACTCCTCGCGCTCCAGCCCGAAGATCTCGCACGCCGAGCGGTTCAGATAGTTGATCCGCCCCTTCGTGTCCGTGACGATCACGCCCTCGTGGATCGCGTTGAAGATCGTCTCGAGAAACCCCTTCTCATCCGCCAGCCGCAGCAGATAGCTCTGCACATCCTCCGGCCGCACCCGGCCGATGCGTTCGATGAGTTTGTCGAGGAAGCCGCTGTTCATGGGGGAAGAAGAGGAAAGTCAGTAGCCCGAATGGCCACCGTGAGTCGAATTACTCCGTCGCGGCTGCTACCGCCAGCCCGATCACTTCCGACTCGCCGGCATCCAAAGTCCTCCGCAATTCCCCGAGCGCATTCGGGGCCGGAACGGATTCCACAGCGGCTTCGATTTCGGTCAGCGTGCCTGTGGGCGGAAGAGGCCCGAACCGGGAGCCACCGGCAACCGTTTGAGTCGTGCATCGCGTGAGTCGCAGAACCGTCGCGACGAAAGCGATGCGCGTGTTACCGTCCGGCCCATGAGCGTCATGCAGATCATCGATGAACTCCCCAAGCTGACTCCCGCGGACTTGCTGGCTGTCCGTCGGAAGCTCATCGAAATCAGCGAAGAGAACGAAGGCGTTTCCCTTTGCGATGCGGCGGCCCTGGAAGGCGCACAGTTCCTCGACCAGATGGAGGCGGGGGACAATACCCGCTGAACGCGGAGAAATCGGGCAGATTGATTTTGGCATCGCGGCCAAGGTCCGTCCCGCGCTGCTGCTCACCGGAGAACCGGCGGACGATCAACTGGACCTGTTCACCGTGCTCTTGCACACCACCGCGCTGCGTGGCAACCGCTGGGAACTCGGGATTTCAAAACCATTCCTCCAGCCCGGCGCCTTTCACCTCCAGCAGGTGCAGACCATCTCCGGCGCGAAGCTCATGCGCCGGCTCGGTGGATTGACGCCCGCCGAGATGCAGAAAGTGGACGATGCGCTCCGGTTGCGGTTTGGACTTTAGTGTTGGCCGCCATTCATGGCGCTTTTTCCACTGACCTTGAATCAGTGGATGAAGCTGCGCCATCTGTGGTTTCCGACAGTGGTGCATTTCGGGGTCAACGCGCCGCCGCGCTAGCTCCAGGCCGTCCCGCCCCTCACCAGGAGGCTCAGGTTGCTGGCCGTTGCCACGGCCACCCTTCGGGCTGCCTGCGGCAGGCGATGTCGCTCCGCTCCATTCCCCGCGCAAATACGGCGTTGCCAAGTCCTCGACCTGATAGTGAGGATCACCTCGTGCCGCGCGTCAAAATTCCCAACATTCCGTGGAGGGTGAGCTTCTACAGCTTCGATCTTCGCGAGCGACGCCACGTGCATGTCTTTGGGGAAAGGATGGAATGCAAGGTGTGGATCGAAAACGGCATCGAGATTGCCTGGAACCGGGGCTTCGCGGAAGCCGAGATCAACGACATCTTGCGCATGATCGACTCGAACCTAAAATTCATCAACGAGACCTATGAGCAGCTACTTGCGTGAAATTAAGACCGCGCACATCGACGCGACACGGCTGACGGTGGAATTGACCGACGGCTTCACCTTCACCGTGCCGCTCCAGTTCTATCCGACCCTTCTGCTCGCCACCGACGACGAGCGGGCGGCGATGCAGGTCCATTCTTACTCGCTGCATTGGGAAGCACTCGACTGCGACCTCGGCATCGAGGGTCTGCTGCAAGGCGCCAAGGAACATCCGAAACTCGCCGAGAAAGCCTGGACCCGTTTCCAACAACGCCAGCACGCCGCTGCGTAATCGGGTTCACGCGCCGCCGCACTGGCTCCAGGCCGTCCCGCCCCTCACTACGAAGCTCAGCTTCCCCGCGCAAAAACGGCGTGGCCAAGTCCTCAGCTTGGCGACGAGGGTGAATGCACGCTGCGACGCCGGCGCGAGACGAGCACCGCCACCCCAGCGAGCACCAGGACCGCGGCCGATGGTTCGGGCACCGCATTGGCCACCACGAGATTCGTGCGGAAGCCGTCGCCGAGCGCGTCGTTGGTCACGTCCATGGTGAAGACGAGATCGAGGTCGCCGGTCACTCCGCTGCTCTTTGAGCCAAGGCTGATGACGCGATCGTTGAAATAGGTCGTCGCCGCGGCGGACGTGGCGAAGGTTTGGTCCTCGATGAGGCTGCCTTCGCGCCGGATGGTGAAGTGCAGCAGGTCGAAGCCGGTTCCGGTCGTGATCGGATCGAGGAAGCCCACGCGAATCTGGTCATACTGGAGCAGGGCGATATTCAGCGAGAAGGTCGTGCTCGCGGTGTAGAGGCGCGAACCCGCGCTGGTCCCGGTCGAGTAGGTGCTGCCGAGCACGAGCAGCGCCAGCGCGTTTGCGTTGCCGCCCGCGCTGAAGTTGAAGGCGGCCTGGACATTGGGATTGCCGGCGAGCGCGGAGTTGGTGTCGCCGAGACTCGGCTGGCCGGTGGCGAAGGCGGCGGCCTGCAAGCCCGCCGCGGCGGCGAGGGTGGACGCAGGCTGCGCGATGGCCGCGCGCGATTGAGCCTGGCTGATGCTGGCCACCGGCGCGTCGGTGTCGGTCCGGAGCAGGGTGAAGGCGCCGCCGGACGTGGTCGCGCGGGTGATCGCGTCGCCGCTCCGGCCATTGGCCAGCGCCGTGGCCGTGAGCGCACCGAGGCCGGAGGCGGTGGCGTTCGCCGTGGCGGTGCCGTTGATCCCGCCGCTCACGCCCGTGCCGCCGGTTGCAGTGGCGTTGACCGTGAAGGCGCCGGCGCCGTTGCTCGTACCGATCGAATTCGCCGTCGCCGCGCCGCCGCTGCCCCCGCTGGTGGCGTTGTTTCCCGTGCCGCCATTTCCGCCTTTTGCAGTGGAGGAAATGGTGAGCGCCGCGGAAGCCGTGGCCGTGCCCGTGGCCGTTGCGTTGCCGGTTCCGCCGCCGCCGCCCACCTTGCCCGCACCCAGCCCCGCGCCACCATTGCCGCCCGTGGCGACGGCGTTGAGATTCGATCCGAATGTCGCATTCCCTGCGGTCATCCCCATGACTGTGGAGCTGCCGTTGCCGCCCGCGCCGCCGTTCCCCACCGCCGGCGAACCCGCCGAGCCGCCGAGGCCGCCCGTGCCCTCATCGTCTGCCACGATCACGCCGCCGCCCGCACCCGAGAAAGTCGCAGTCGAGCTGCCCGTCCCCGGCCCGCCATTGCCGGCGATGCCCGTGGTGCCGCTGTTGACGAGACCGCCACCTTCGCCGCCCCGCGCCGTGCCTTTCGTTTGCACCGTCACGCTGCCCACGTTGGAGGTGGCCGTCACCGTGTTGTTCGCCGACGCGCCGGTGCCCGCGGTGAGCCCCGTGCCACTTTCGACCGCGCCACCGCGACCGCCAAAGGCGCCGCTGTCACCGTAGATCCCACCGCCTCCGGGATTCGTCGCGTTGAGCGTGGCTGTGGCGCTGCCCGCCAAGCCTACCGCCCCGCCGCCGGCAACATTCCCACCGGCACCGCCAATCGCGCTCTGGAACAGACTCAGGACGCCGCTCGTCGCGCCGCTGACGGTGTTCGTGAGCGTGAGCGCCGCGCCATTGCCGCCGGTGGCTCCGCTGTCGGCGTCGCCTCCTTTTCCCCCCTTCGCAGTCGTTCCGACATCCAGGGCCGCGCCGCCGGAACTGGTCGCAGAAGCGGTGACCGTGGGCGCCGCGCCATTGCCGCCCAGCTTTCCCGCGCCGGAGCCCTGCCCGCCACTGCCGCCCGTGCTGCTCGCGGCGATGGAAGATGATCCCGCCAGCGAATTGGTGGCCGTCGTCCCCGTGGCGGTGGAACTGGCGGTGCCGCCGTTGCCGCCGGTTCCGGTTGCCGGCGAAGCAACGTCGCCGCCATTGCCGCCCACGGCCTGGTCGGAGGCCACGATGACGCCCGTCCCGCCGCTACTCTGGGTCGATGTGGAACTGCTCGTGCCGGTCCCGCCGTTTCCGGGAGTCCCGCTCGTGCCGGCGTTACCGATGCCGCCGCCGTTACCTCCGACGGCCTGCCCGGTGGCTGTGACCTGGACGGTGCCGACATTGGAAGCAGCCGTCAGCGTGTTGCTCGCTGGTGCGCCCGCTCCCGCCGTCACGCCGGTGCCGCTCCCCACCACGCCACCCCGTCCGCCTGCGGCCAGGCTGCTGCCATGGATCGCGCCGCCACCCGGATTCGTCGCATTCAAGGTGACCGTGGCACCGCCCGCCAATCCCACCACGCCGCCGCCGCTGACATCGCCACCGCCACCGCCCTCGACGCTCTGAAACAAGTTCAGGAGCCCGCCCGTCGAACCGCTGACGGTGTTCGTCATGGAAAGGGTGGCGCCGTTGCCGCCGTCCGCTCCACCCTCGCCATCACCCCCGCTGCCGCCTTTCACGGTCGCCTCCACGTCCAGCGCAGCGCCGCCTGCGCTGGTCGCGGAAGTCGTGGCCGTGGCGGTCGCGCCGTGGCCGCCGCGAAAGCCCAGGCCGAAACCGGTCCCGCCATTGCCGCCGACGCCTCGCGCGTTGATCGATCCGCTGAGGGTCGAAGCCGTGTTCGTCGTCCCCATCGCCGTGGAGCTGGCCGTGCCGCCCGCGCCACCGGTGCCGGTGGCCCCAAAGTTCAACGATCCCCCGGCGCCGCCGAAGACCTGATCGTCCGCGGTGACGAACCCGGCGACGGTGCTCGTGGAGGTCACAGTCGAGCTGCTGGTGGCGTTCCCGCCCTTGCCGCCCGATCCGCTGGCACTGGCGCTTTCCACGTCGCCGCCACTGCCGCCGCGCGCGCCTCCTTGCACTCGTACGCTGCTGTTATTGGCGCCGGAAGCCGTCGTCGTGTTATTGGCCGTGGCGCCGGCCGCGGCAGCCCCGATGCCTTGTGAGAAATATCCGCCGAGCCCTCCGAAGGCGACGGAGTTTGCGGTCACCGTGGCGCCGGAGGCGCTGGAACTGGCATTGGCGCTGGAGGTCGCGGCGCCGGGAAGGCCCGCCGGCGCGCCGAGTCCCTTTCCGCCATTCCCGCCGGTGGCCGTCGCGTCTGCGGTCGCCGTGACGAAGGCTCCGCTGGTCTGGGCGGTAGCGCTGCCGGTGCCGGCGCTGCCGCCGGTGAAGCCCGTGGAGACGGCATTGCCGCCATTCCCGCCCGTGGCCGTGGCCGTGTTGCCCGGGTCCGCAGCGCCCGCATTGGCGGTGGCGGGGGTTCCCGTCCCGCCGGGATCGCCATCAGCGCCGTTCGCGCCAGTTTGCACGATGGTCGCCGCCCCGGCAGGCGCGCCGCCGCCAGCGAGGAAGGCGGCGAAGAGGAAGGCAGCAAGGGTGAATGGGCGGAGGAGCGAGGAGAGAAGTTTCATAATTGGAGCGAGCCGACGGATGCCTTCTCGCACCCATCACTCGTCATGCTGCCGGTTTTGTTTCAGCCAATCGCCACAATTCGGAAAAAACTTCTTTGCAACGGATGGCCGAAAGCACCCCGCTCTTCAAGTGGGCGGCTCGGAGGACATCATTCCCACTCGCCTTCCCCCTGAGCTCGACCGCGGAGCGGTCGCCGATGGTAGCCGAGCGGGAGAATGGGTCAGGGTGCAAATCTAGACAGAGGGCCACGACAATGCGCTGGGAATCGCCGCGGACGGGTCGGGACAGCAGGAGCACTGGGGAGCGGTGGGACGTGAGACGAATCTGCCCTCCGGCACCAAACGGTCCGCTGCACCCCCACCGGATTGGCGCGCCTGCCTCGTCGCTTTGCCCGAACCCCCGAACGGCCCGCGATCTGGTCAGGTTTCGCTCAACCGCTTCTGCTGTTCGCCGTGCAGCATGGCGTGCGCTTCCCGCAGGATCTCCGGAATCCGGTCGGCAAAAGCGTAGCCATCCAGTGCGGTCGCCAGCGCTTCGGAATCGAAACGCGCCGCGTTCGCGCCGGGGAACCAGTGACCCGCATTACCCATCAGGTTGTAGCGCATCTGCGCCCAGTCGGTGAGATCGAGCGCCTTCGCGTAGTGCCACAGCCGCACGATCTCCTGCACATTCACCTCGCCCGGCAGATCCAGATAGTTCGGCAAATCCTGGTCCCACTCCCGAGCCCATTCCACCCCGTGAACGCGCACGATTTCAGCGCACAGCCTCTGCCGGATCGGCTCCACGATTTCCGCGGCGCGGTCATACTGCGCGAGCGCCGCGGCGTGCTCGTCGAAATCCTCCGGCCGCCCCGCGCCGACGCTCAGCGTATGGACTTCCGGCCGGGCGAGGCAGTAGAGATCGTTGAACTGAATCGGCGACAGCGGCGCGCACAGACCGACCAGTTTCGGCGGCGGTGAATAGAGTTTTCCGCCTTTGTCCGTGGGGCTGATGATGAAGACCCCGAGATCCTGCGCCGTCGCGGCCTCGATTGCCGGCCAGTTGAATTCGTTCACGAAATACCAGTGCAGATTCACGTAGTCGAACTCGCCCGTCGCAATCGCCTCCACGATCACATCCGTGGTCGCGTGCGTGCTAAAGCCGATGTGCTTGCACCGCCCTTCGCGCTGAAGTTGCCGCGCTGCGTCGAGACAGCCGCCTTTGCGCAGCGTCCAGTCGAGCAGCTCCGCGTTGTTGATCCCGTGAAGCGAGAGCAGGTCGACATGATCGAGCTTTAGATAGCGCATCGATTTCTCGAACGTCGCGAGGAACTCCCGCGCCGTCGCGAAGGGCGCCACCTTCGTCTGCACGATCATCTTTTCCCGCGGCAGCCGCGGCAGGATCCACCCGAGCTGCATCTCGCTGCTTCCATAGCCGCGCGCCGTTTCGATGTGATTGATCCCCAGTTCCAGTGCTCGCAGGATCGTTGCCTCAAGATTCCGCTGCCCGTCCTCCGGCACCACCTTCGGATCGACGTCGTCCCACTGGTGCTGAAAGCGCATTCCGCCACAGGAGAAGACGGGCATCTGCAAATTGGTGCGGCCGAAGCGGCGATATTTCATGGCGGTGCGAAGTGGACGCCGAATCAACCGGCGCAACGCGGATTTGGCAACCGCGGATGTTTCGCCGAAAGATTCCGCCATGCCGCTGCGTTCTCTCCGCGTGAAGATCGCGCTCGTTTGTTCCATCCTCCTCGCGGCCGCCGGCACCGCCCTGTGGTTCACCCACTCACCCGTGCCCACCCCTGAACCCGATCCCACCCTCGATCCCGAAGGTCGCGTCGCCGCCGCCCGCATCCGCCGCGGCGCGACCGTCACGGACCGCTTTCGCCAGGCCGGGGTGTCGTATCCACCGCGCGAACTTTTCCTTCGCGCCTTCAAACACGAAGCCCAACTCGAAGCGTGGGCCCGCAGCGACGCCGAGACCTTCACACTCATCCACACCTACCCCATCACCTACTCCTCCGGAAAACCTGGCCCCAAGCGGCGCGAAGGTGACCGCCAGGTTCCCGAAGGCTTCTATCAGATCGATCGCTTCAATCCGCTCAGCCTCTACCATCTCTCGCTGCGCGTAAACTACCCCAACGCCTCCGATCACATCCTCAGCGACCGCGAAAAGCCCGGCTTCGACATCTACCTCCACGGAGGCGACGGCAGCGTCGGCTGCCTCCCCCTCGGCGACGACGGCATCGAGGAACTCTACCTCATGGCCCTCGACGCCGGAAACCGGGGCGCCATCCCCATCCATATCTTCCCTGCCCGCATGAGCGGCCCCGCGTGGGAAGAATTTGCCACCCCTCTTCGCTGGAACGACCCCGGCCTCGCCTCATTCTGGGAAACCTTGCAGCCGGGCTTCGATGCCTTCGAGCACGGGCATCGCCCGCCGACAATTGTTGTTCAAAAGGACGGTCGATACCGGATCACCGCAACTCCGTAAACGACCAGAAACCGCCATCCACGGGAAGCGGCAGAACGCAGCCGGTTTTGAGTCCGTCACGAAATGCGGACGGTTTCGGCGCCCGGAATGGGAGCCACGCCGGGGAGACGGATTGCAAATCCGTCCTGCGGTTCTGTCACCCGCCGATCGCGCTCATCTCGACCTTGCGCGCGGCGGGTAGGGCGCTGCGCAGTTCGGAGTAGCGGTCGCTGCGGGCGGTCCAGACGGCGCGCACCTTTTCCGCCACGGCGGCGTCTTCGGTGGTGCTGCGAAGGAGCGTGCGGAGGTCGGTTCCCGTGGGCGCAAAGAGGCAGGTGAAGAGGTGCCCATCCGCGCTGATCCGGGCGCGGGTGCAGTCGCCGCAGAACGGCTCGGTGACGCTCGCGATGAGCCCGACCTCGCCGCCGGCGGGGGTGCGAAAGCGCCGCGCCACTTCGCCGCGATACCGCGCCGGGAGCGGCAGCAGCTCGAGCCGCGCGGCGATTTCGGCGGAGGGCACGACGTCGTTGAGCCGCCAGCCGTTCGTGTTGCCCACGTCCATGTATTCGATGAAGCGCAGCACAAACTCCGGCCCGCCAAACCGCGCGGCCATCGCCTCGATTTCGCCATCGTTCACGCCGCGCTTGATCACCGCATTCACCTTGACCGGTGCGAAGCCCGCGGCGCGCGCCGCCTCAATGCCACGGAGCACGCGGTGGAGGGGAAAGTCCACGTCGTTCATCGCGCGGAAGGTCGCCTCGTCGAGCGAGTCCACACTCACGGTCACGCGCTTCAGGCCTGCGGCGTGAAGGGGCGCGGCGAGTTCGAGGAGGCGCGAGCCGTTCGTCGTCAGCGTGAGATCCTTCAGGCCGTCGATCGCGGCGAGCATGCGGACCAGCTCGGGCAGCTCGCGGCGGAGCAGCGGTTCGCCACCAGTAAGGCGCACCTTTTCCACCCCCAGCGAGACGAAGATGCGGGCGAGTCGTGCGATGTCCTCGAAGCTGAGGATCTCCGCCTTCGGCAAAAAATCGTAACCGTGACCGAAGACCTCCTTGGGCATGCAATAGGTGCAGCGGAAGTTGCAGCGATCGGTGACCGAGATGCGCAGGTCGCGCAGCGGGCGGTGCAGGAGATCGGTGGGCGTCACGAACGGGTTGATAGTTGATGGTTGATAGTGGATAGCAGCGCCCGGAACGCGCTAGCGGCTATCACCTATCAACCATCAACTATCAACTAATGCACACTCCGTTCCGTCCATGAGCCAACCCACCAACGTCCTCGGCGGTCCGCTGCAATGCTGCTGCCGCGATCCTCTCACCGGCTACTACCGCGACGGTTACTGCCGCACCGGCTCGGGCGACGTGGGGCTGCATACCGTGTGCGTGCAGGTCACTGCGGAGTTCCTCGAGTACAGCCGCGAGCAGGGGAATGATCTCATCACGCCGGTGCCGGAGTACGACTTCCCTGGCCTCGCACCGGGCGATCGCTGGTGTGTGTGCGTCACGCGCTGGGCGGAGGCGCTGGAGGCGGGAATGGCCGCGCCGATCGTGCTCGAAGCGTGTCACATCTCGGCGCTGGAGTTTGTGTCGCTCGAGGATTTGCAGGCGAATGCGGTCGGGAGTTGAGCGGTGCGACTTGTGGGCGGCGCGGGGGTTCATTGCGGGTCACCCTCCCACGCCATGAAGACCATCCGCTTTCTGTTGTTCGTCGCCTCGATTCTCGGGGGCTCGCTGTCCGCCCGCGCTGCCGGGGAACCGGCGCGGCGTGAATGGACCGTGGATGGCGTGACCCGCGAAGCGCTGGTCGGTGCGCCCGCCGGGAGCGCCGCCGCGCCGCTCGTCTTCGTCTTCCACGGACATGGTGGCACGATGCAAAATGCGGCGCGGAGTTTTCACATCCACGAACTGTGGCCGGAAGCGATCGTCGTGTATCCGCAGGGTTTGAACACCCCGGGAAAGCTCACCGATCCCGAGGGGAAAAAGCCCGGCTGGCAGAGTGCTCCCGGCGCGATGGAGGACCGCGACCTGAAATTTTTCGACACGATGCTCAGCTCGCTGCGGAAGGATCTGCGGGTCGACGACGGGCAGATCTATTCGACCGGACACTCGAATGGCGGCGGCTTCACCTATCTACTGTGGGCCGCCCGCGGGGAGCAGTTCGCGGCGGTCGCGCCGTCCGCAGCGGCGGCGCCGCAAGTCATGACGATGCTTAAGCCGAAGCCCGTGCTGCATCTCGCCGGGAGCACCGATCCGCTGGTGAAGTTCGAGTGGCAGAAGCTGACGATGGACAAGGTCCGCCAACTCAACGGCTGCGCGGCGGAGGGCGAAGCCTGGGCGCCGCTCGCCACGTTGTACGCTTCGCCATCCGGCAATCCCGTCGTCACCTTCATCCATCCCGGCGGCCATCAGTTCGTCCGCGAGGCGCCTGCGCTGATCGTCCGCTTTTTCAAGGAGCACATGAAGAAGTAGGGTCCACGAAAGGACGCGAAAAGCGGAGTTCTGCTTTCGTGCTTTTCGTGTCTTTCGTGGACCTCCTCTATTGGGCGCGTTTAGGTTCCCGGCCGATGTCCACGCCCACCCTCGCCACCCTGCTCGCCGATCCCCGGCCGGTGCTTGCGCTCGCGCCGATGCAGGACGTCACGGACTACCCCTTCTGGAAACTGATGACGCGCTACGGCGGCGCGGACCTCTACTACACGGAATACTTCCGCGTCGTGCCGCACACGAAT
>JANPHH010000521.1:0-11409 GCA_031424375.1 Chthoniobacter sp.
CGTAGATCTTCACCAATCATCACACTCTGCCCCTCCACTCCTATCGTGCGTTCTGACCCCGGCCTCTGGAGGATCAAGGATCTTTCCGCACTCAGAGGTCCCTCGACTTCATTTTGGTCGCTTAGGCTCCCGTCATTCCGCTCGGGATGACAGGCTGTTTGGAAGTGCCGTCCAGCGAGTTAGAGCAGGTGCCAAGAGAGATCTCCATTTCGGCTTAATCCTCATTCTGATCGTCGTCCTCCTCCTCTTCCTCCTCATTAGCATCATCATCTTTCTCACAGCCCGGTGAGGAGGAGGATGAAGATGAAGATGAAGAAAAAGACGAAGAGGCGACTGCGGCCATTCGCGCTGAACTCTAGAACCCGAGGCCCGGTGGCAGGCCCATGCCGGCGGTGAGTTTGCTCATCTCGCTTTGGGCGAGTTCCTTGCCCTCGGTGATGGCTTTCTGCACGCCGGTGAGGATGAGGTCTTCGAGCATTTCGACGTCCTCGGGGTCGACGACGCTCTTGTCGATCTTGATCGAAATCACGTCACCCGCGCCGTTGGCGACCACGGTGACTTTGCCGCCGCCTGCCGTGGCGGTCACTTGTTTGTCGGCGAGATCGGCCTGAGCGGATTGCATCTGCTCCTGCATCTTCGCGGCCTGCTGCATCATTTTTTTGAGGTTCATGGGAAGTTGAGAGTTGAGGGTTGAGGGTTGAGGGTTGAGAGGCGCGTCAGGCTGGAATGATCTCGGCGCGGAAAACGTCGAGGGCTTTTTTGATGAGGGGGTCTTCTTTGAAAGCAGACATCGGATCGACTGGAGCGGCGGCTTTTTCCACGGGGACTTCGATCTTTTCCGCCACGAGGCCGGCGCGCTTTTCGAGGCGGAGTTCGAGGCTGCGGCCGGCGAGTTCGCTAATGAGGGGTTCGAGGTATTTGCGGTTGTTGGCGCGGTCGCAGGATTCGAGGGCGAGGCTTTGATCCGGGGGAAAGGCGAGCACGGCAAAGTCGATGCCGATTTCGACCAACTGGCCGGCTTCGATCCAGCCCTGGATGAGCGGGCGGTCTTTGCGGACGCGGGCGACGAGGCGCGGCCAGAGTTCGGCGGCGGAGGGACTGTCGGTCGCGACGGGGATTTTCGGCGTGGGTGCGGGCGCGGGATCTTCGGCGAGTTTTGGCGCGGGCGGTTCCGGGGTCGGTGTGGCGGCTGCGGGAGTCGGCGGTTTTGCGACTTTGAGTTCCGCGGCGACGGCGGCGGTGAGAGACATCCGCGGTGCAGCGGGCGCGGGTGGGGCGGCTGGTTTCGCGGCGATCGCTCGGGGTGCGGGAGCGGGCCGGGCCGGGGCGGGTTCGCCGCCGCGCATCGCGGCGAGGGTGTCGATGACGTCGGTGAGCGTGGCCTGGTTCAGCGTCTGGATGGCGCGGATGGCGGCGACTTCGAAGTGCATCTTCTTGTTCGGCGCCCACTTCATGCGGCTTTCGGCGTCGGCGAATTGCTGGATGAGTTCGAGCAGTCGATCGCGGGTGATGCGAGTGCTCTGCTCGGTGAGCGAGGCGATGGCTTCGGCGCTGAGTTCGTCGTTCACGCCGCCGGGGGCGCACTGGATGACGAGGAGATTGCGGAGATGCGCGATGAGGTCGGACATCAGGCGGCTGAGGTCTTTGCCGGCCTCGGCTTCGCTGTGGAGGATGGCGAGTGCGGGTGCGGCTTCGCCGGTGATGAGGTGGTCGACGAGCGCGGTGGTGGTATGCGCGCTGGTGAAGCCGAAGACGCTGAGGACGTCGGCTTCCTCGATCTTGTCGCCGCAAAAGGAGACGAGCTGATCGAGCATCGACTCGGCATCGCGCATGCCGCCCTCGGCGCCGCGCGCTACGGCCTCGGCGGCGTCGGGGGCCAGGGTGATGCCTTCTTTCCCCGAGATGAGCTGGAGATGCTGCGCGATCTCGGGCGTGGAGATGCGGCGGAGATCGAAGCGCTGGCAGCGGGAGATGATGGTGGTGGGGACCTTCTGCACATCCGTGGTCGCGAAGACGAATTTCACGTGCGGCGGCGGTTCTTCGAGCGTCTTGAGGAGCGCGTTGAAGGAGGAGGTGGAGAGCATGTGGACCTCGTCCACGATGTAGAGCTTGTACTTCCCGCGGGTGGGGACGTATTTCACCGTGTCGATGATGATCTCACGGATCTTGTCGACCTGGGTGTTCGAGGCGGCGTCGAATTCGAGGACGTTCATCGAGTTGCCGCGCTCGATTTCCTTGCACACGTCGCACTCGCCGCACGGGGTAATGGTGGGGCCGTGAATGCAGTTGAGCGCCTTGGCGAAGATGCGCGCGGTGGAGGTCTTGCCCGTGCCGCGGGGGCCGACGAAAAGGTAGGCCTGCGCGAGCCGCTCCTGCGCGATGGCATTTTTCAGCGTCTTCACGATGTGGTCCTGTCCGACGACTTCGTCGAAGGTCTGGGGACGATACTTGCGGGCAAAGACGGTGTAGCTCACGGGGCGAAAACGTAACGGCGAGCGGGACGGCGCGACAACCGAAAACCGGGCGTGGCTGAATGTGATTGGTGATCGGTGAATGGTGATTGGTCGCAAGCGTCGGCGGGCCGATCCAATCACCAATCACCGATCACCATTCACGCCCCTCCGACGCTCGAGGCTGGACGGCGGTCCCGCCGCGCCCTTATCCCACTCACCCGCCATGCTCGGAAACCTCATCGGCCCGGAACTCAAGGAGCTGATCGCCACGCGTAATTTCGTGGCGCTCCGGGAGGCGTTTGCCGATTGGTCGGCGGCGGATGTGGCCGAGTGCATCACGGATCTCGCGGAGGACGAACAGGCGATCCTCTTCCGGATCCTGCCGCATGATCAGGCCACGGAGGTGATGGAGTATCTCGACCCCGATGCGCAGCAGGTGGTGCTGAAGGCGATGGGGACGGCGGAAGCGGCGCGGGTGCTCAACGACATGTCGCCGGATGATCGCACGGCGCTGCTCGAGGAGCTGCCCGGCGCGGCAGTGGTGCAGATGCTGCAGCTCCTGTCGCCAGAGGAGAAGGCGATCGCACAGACGCTGCTGAATTACCCCGAAGACAGCGTGGGCCGGCTGATGACGGTCGACTTCATCGGGGTGCGCGACGGGTGGACGGTGCAGCAGGTCTTCGACTACATCCGCGAACACGGCCACCGCTCGGAGACGCTGCATGTGATCTACATCACGGATGAGCGCGGCATCCTGATCGATGACCTGCGGATCGCGGATCTGCTCGTGGCGCCGTTGCGCACGCCGGTGACGGAGATTCGGGACAGTAATTTTGTGGCGCTGCGGGTGACGGATGCGGCGGAGCAGGCGATCGCGGTTTTCAAAAAATACGACCGCACCGCGCTGCCGGTGATCGACTCGGAAGGGAAGTTGGTGGGGATCGTGACGGTGGATGACATCCTCGATCTGCAGGAAGAGCAGACGACGGAGGAGATGCAGAAAATCGGCGGCGTGGAGGCGCTCGACGAGCCGTACATGGAAGCGCCGCTTTTCGATCTCGTGCGCAAGCGGGCGGTGTGGCTCGTGGTACTTTTCATCGGGCAGATGCTCACGGCGACGGTGATGGGAGTCTTTGAAAAGGAACTGGCGAGCGCGCTGGTGCTGGCGTTGTTCATCCCGCTGATCATCAGCAGCGGGGGAAACTCGGGGTCGCAGGCTTCGACGCTGATTATCCGGGCGATGTCGCTGGGCGAAATCACGATTCACGACTGGTGGCGGGTGGCGAAGCGAGAGATCGCGTCGGGGCTGCTGCTGGGCGGGTTGCTCGCGGGGATCGGGTTTCTGCGGATCGTGGTGTGGTCGCAGTTCACGCCGGTGTATGGGCCGCACTATTTTCTGATCGGCGCGACGGTTTCCGCGGCGATCCTCGGGGTGGTGCTGTGGGGGACGCTGTCGGGCTCGATGCTGCCGCTGATTCTGCGGCGGTGCGGGCTGGATCCGGCGACGTCGTCGGCGCCGTTCGTGGCGACGCTGGTGGATGTGACGGGGCTGATCATTTACTTCAGCGCCGCGACGCTGATTCTGCGCGGGACGGTGCTGTGAGCGGGGCTCGCGCGACCGCTGAAAGTAATTTCCGCTTGAACCGTGGTGTCATCCTGAGCTCGCGAAGGATCTCTCAAACTACCCGAGAGGTCCCTCGTTCCTCGGGATGACACTTTCGGAGAGTTCTTTCGGCATTCGCGCTAGTTGGCCGACCGAGCGAGGCGGACGTCCATCCATACGGCGAGGATGAGCACGAGGCCGCGGGCGATGAACTTCTGCTCGGGCTGGACGGCGAGGAGCGTCATCCCATTGAGGAGCAGGGCCATGATGAGCGCGCCGATGAGGACGCCGGGGACGGTTCCGCGCCCGCCGCGCAGACTGACGCCACCGATGACGCAGGCGGCGACGGCGTCGAGTTCCATGAGGTCGCCGACGGTGGTGGTGCTGCTGCCGCCGTACGCGGTCTGGAGAAAGCCGGTGAGCGCGACGATGCCGCCCATGAGGGTAAAGGCGCCGATGGTGACGCGGGCGACGGGGACGCCGGAGATGATGGCGGCTTCTTCATTGCCGCCGATGGCGTAGAGGTAGCGGCCCCACGGAGTGTGCTGGGTGAGGACCCAGACGACGAGGGCGACGGCGCCGAGGATCAAGGTGGGAAGCGGGACGCCGCGGAATTGATTGGCGACGAGGACGAAGAGGACGACGACCTGTGCGGTGATGAAGAGCTGGAGAAAAACGAGTTCGGCGTCGTCGGTCTCGGAACCTTCCACGCGCTGGGCGGCGGCCGCTTTCCACCGAAAGAAAACGAGGGCGGCGATGACGACGGCGGCGAGCGCGTAGCCGAGGGCGTGCGGCAGGTAGAAGGTGGTGAGCGCGGAGTAGAGATTCGCCTGGCCGCCGGTGACGACCGGGATGGTGTGGTTGTCGATGACGCGCCAGAAGAGGCCTTTGAAAACGAGCAGTCCGCCAAGGGTGATGATGAACGCCGGGATGCGCTGCCGGACGATGAGCGTGCCCATGGCCCACCAGAGGATGAGGGCGACGGCGATGCCGGCGAGGAGGGCCAACGGGGCGGGCCACGCGTGGTTCGTGATGAGCACGGCACCGATGCCGCCGATGAGGCCCACGCCGCTGCCCGCGCTGAGGTCGATGTGGCCCGGGAGGAGGACGAGGAGCATGCCGATGGCGAGGACGGCGGTGATGGAGAAGTCGATCGCGAGCAGGGAGAGATTGCGCGAGCTGAGGAACTGCGGTGACTGCACGGCGAAGAAGCCGGCGATGGCAAAGAGCGCGACGAAGAGCGCGGAGTCGCGGAAGGAGAGGCGGGAGGTCATCGAGCTGGGGGAGCGCGCCGCGATGAAGCGAGAATCCCGCCGGATGTGGCAAGCGCGAATGTGGCGGGGAAAAGGCCCGATAAAAGTTACGCGAATTTTACGTTCGCTTTAGGGGATTTTCTTGAGCATTGTCAGGGCTCCCCCCGATGTTTTCTACCCATCGCACACAGAGTATTACCTGTGGTCACTGCGGTTATGTGCAAGGCGTGCGCCTGCGCGAAGTAGTGCGCGTGCCGAATGTGGTCGCGACCGTTCTCACCGCCGGCGCGTGGGGGATCGGCTGGGCGCTGATCGCGCGGCGCAATGCGCAGAGCAATCTGAAGCGTTGCTGCGCCTACTGTGGGG
The DNA here is from genome assembly GCA_031424375.1 of Chthoniobacter sp. Classification (GTDB taxonomy): domain Bacteria; phylum Verrucomicrobiota; class Verrucomicrobiia; order Chthoniobacterales; family Chthoniobacteraceae; genus Chthoniobacter. The sequence continues at coordinate 5,676 of JANPHH010000521.1, forward strand.
AGTATCTGCTGGCCTATACTGAAGAGGAGCGGGCGGAGGCGAAGGCGCGGCGCGATTTGGAAATGGCGGGCGAGTTGAGCCTGCACAATCCGACGATCGCGACGCCGACTCCTGAGCCGGAGCGGCGGACGACGCCGGTGCCGAAGTCGCGGCGGTTGCCGAGTCAGCGAGTTTAACGGAGCGGTGAACGGGGTTTTCGTGGCGGTTTTGCGCTTGAGTTTCACCACGAGATTTTGAATAGAGGCGCCCATGAGGACTCGATTTGCTTCGGTATTTTGGCTGTTTGTCTTTTGCGCTGGAATCGTCCAGAGCGCGCCCACTCCGCTCGATGCGCCGCTTCCCGAGGAGGCGGAAACGGAAATCGCGTGTGATCTCACGGTTGCGCCCAAGGCGGGCGAGGTGCCGGTTTTAAGCTCAGCTAAAGATGCTCTGGAGGCCCTGGGGAGCTACCACTACCGCCTCTGGTTGCCGAAGGGCTACGCCGCCGAGCCGTCAAAACGCTGGCCGTGCATTTTCATCATGTCGCCGGGTGGCCGGGCGACGATGCAGTCGATGAAGGAATCGCTAAAAGGCAGGGGGTTCGTCGTGGTGATGCTGGTGGAGGCGAAGAACGGTCCTTGGGGGCCGATCGTCGGGAACTTTCTCGCCGCGCACGATGACGTGGCGAAGCGCGTGCGCATCGACCCGACGGCGAAATATGCCACGGGGTTCTCCGGGGGCGCCTGAGGCAGTTCGCTGTTTGTGCAGCTTCGACCCGGTTTTCGCGGTCTGATTCTCCAGGGTGCCGGTGGGGTGGTTCCGACCGCGGGCGGCCAGTATTATGTGAAGGAGATCAATCAAAACCCCGCCCTCTTCGTGGCGATGATCATGGGCAACGCAGACTCGAACCATTCGGAGGTCGCGCCGATGAAAACCGCGGTGAAGGGCAGCCGCCTTGAGGTGTTCGAGTTCGAGGGAAAACATATGTGGGCACCGGCCGAGACATTCGAAAAGGCGATGGTGTGGCTCGACGACAAGGCCTCGGGCAAGGCACCTGCGACGGGCGCGGCGACCCCGGGGCGTGCGGGCTCGAGTTTTGACGATTTCTTCAAGAAGAAGTAACCCTCGCGCGTGGAACCCCGAGCGCGGCTTCGAGTAGGCGTTCCTGCGTGGCTTCGGCGCGAGTGAAGGCGCCGGTGATGCGGCCTTCGTGGAGCATCAGGATGCGGTCGCTCATTCCCATGAGCTCGGGCAGCTCGCTGGAGACGAGGACGACGGCGCGGCCGGCGGCGGTGAGTTGGTTGATGAGTTCGTAGATTTCGAGCTTGGCGCCGACGTCGATGCCGCGGGTGGGTTCGTCGAGGAAGATGACGCGCGGCTCGGTCATGAGGGCTTTGCCGAGGACGACTTTCTGCTGGTTGCCGCCGGAGAGTTTGCCGACCCCGGCGCGGAGTCCGGGCGCTTTCACCCGCAGGGAACGGAAGAGGTTGTCGTTGGCGCGGTGCTCGCGGGTGCGGTCGATGAGGCCGCGGCGGGTGAGCTGGCGCAGGGCGGAGAGCGAAAGGTTGAAGCCGATCGATTCGTCGAGGATGAGGCCGTAGCGGCGGCGGTCTTCGCTGACGAGGGCGAGACCGCGGCGGAGGATCTGCGCGGGTGGGAGGGAAGGGAGATCGTGGCCGGCGAGGGTGACGCGGCCCGCGGTGCGCCGGCCCCAGGCACCGAAGAGGTGCATGAGGAGTTCGCTGCGGCCGGCGCCCATGAGGCCGCCGAGACCGAGGACTTCGCCGGGGCCGACGGTGAAGGAAATATCGTGCAGGCGCGGGCGGCCGGTTTTGGGATCGGCGACGGTGAGTTGCTCGACGCGCAGGACGGCTTCGCTTTCTCCGGAAGCGGAAGCGCGGCGGGGAAAGAGATCGGTGATCTCGCGGCCGACCATGGCGCGGATGACGTCGGCGCGGTCGGTGTCGCGGGCGGGTTTGGTCCAGATCGTGGCGCCATCGCGGAGGACGGTGATGCGATCGGCGAGGGCAAAGACTTCGTCGAGCTTGTGCGAGATGTAGATGCAGGCGAGACCGCGCTGGCGCAGATCGCGGAGGATCTTGAGCAGGACTTGCACTTCGTGGTCGGCGAGGGCGGCGGTGGGTTCGTCGAGGATGAGAATGCGCGAGTCTTTGCGCAGGGCGCGGACGATTTCGACAAGCTGGCGCTGGCCGACGCCGAGCGTGCCGCAGGGGGCGAGGGGGTCGATGGCGACGCCGAAGCGGTCGAGCAGTGCGCGGGCTTCGCGGTGGACGCGCGGCCAGTCAATCAGGCCGTAACGGCGCGGCTCGGCGCCGAGGAAAATGTTTTCCGCGACGCTGAGCTGATCGACGAGCGCGAGCTCCTGGTAGATCACGGCGAGGCCGGCGCGCTCGGCGTCGGCGATGGAGCGGAAGCGCGCGGGCTGGCCACCGACGGTCAGCTCGCCATCGTAGCTGCCATGCGGGTGGAGGCCGCTGAGGAGTTTGATCAGCGTGGATTTGCCCGCGCCGTTTTCACCGCAGAGCGCGTGGATTTCCCCCGGCTGGAGGTCGAAGGAAACGTCACGCAGCGCGGTGACGCCGGGGAAGCGTTTGGTGATCGAGTGGGCGGAGAGGATCAAAATGACGAACGACGGGAACCGGAGGGGAATGACGGGATCCTAAGGGGAATGACGAATGACGAAATTCGAATGACGAATGAATGACTGAATCTCCAATGACGAATGACGAAACGAAGATCTCCACAGGGCGGCTCAACTGTGGAGCGTTTCGTCATTGGTTATTCGTCATTTGAGCATTCATTCGTCATTCGAATTTCGTCATTCGTCATTCGGGAATCCGTCATTCGTCATTCGTCATTTCCCTCCCGCTCCTCGATACACGTCCTCGCGTTTGCGGAAGCCGTCGGCGATCACCGTCGCGTCGATGTTTTCGCGGGTCACGGCGACGACTTCGAGGAGCACGGTGGGGACTTGCACCTTGCCATTGTCCAATTCGGTGCGGGCAACGACGGGGCGGCGCTGCGCGAGCTTCACGGCGAGTTCGGCGGCGCGACCGGCGAGGCGGGAGAGCGGCTTGTAAATGGTCATGAACTGCGTGCCGGCGACGATGCGCTGGCAGGCGGCGAGGTCGGCGTCCTGGCCGGTGACGAGCACTTTGCCCGCGAGGCCTTCCTCGGTGAGCGCCTGGATCGCGCCGCCGGCGGTGCCGTCGTTCGAGGCGAGGATGGCGTCAATCCCATGTCCGGACTTGGTGATGGCGGCGTTCGCGATTTTCTTGGCGTTTTCCGGCCGCCAATCCTGCGCCCAATCTTCATGCAATACCTGGATCGCGCCGGACTGGATGAGCGGGCCGAGCACGTTGTCCTGGCCCTGCTTGAAGAGGAGCGCGTTGTTGTCGGTTTTGGAGCCGTAAATGCGGACGATTTTCTTCGATCCGCTGCCGAGTTTTTCGACCAGCGTGCGGGCTTGAAGTTCGCCGACTTTGACGTTGTCGAAGGTTAGATAAAGATCGAGATCCGCACCGGTGATCAGGCGGTCGTAAGCGAGCACCGGGACGCCGGCATCGCGGGCGAGTTCCACCGCCTTGGCACACGCGGCGCCGTCATGGGGGATGATGACGAGCACGTCGATTCCCTGGGTGAGCAGGCTCTCCACATCCTTGATCTGGCGGGCGTCGTCGCTGTTCGCGGATTGCACGGAAACCTCCGCGCCGAGTTCCCGCGCCCGCTTCAAAAACAGGTCGCGATCGCCCTGCCAGCGTTCCTCTTTCAGCGTATCCATGGAGAGGCCGATACGGAGGGCTCCGGCGCGCTTTCCACCCGGCTCGATCGAGGTGGCGCGGCGGGCGATGACGAGTCCGGTCACGATGCTCAGGAGGCAGGAGAGCAGGACGAGGGAGACGCGGAGTTTCATGGGGGGAAAATGCGGCGGGGACACCGTAGGGAGCGTGCGCGGAGGATGCCAAGCGCAACGTTTGGAACTCGGACTGAAGGTTCCGTGGGTTTACGCGAAAACCGAAAGTTGATAATTTTTTATTTGTGTGCCGCGCGGTATGGCACGAAAGGGGAAGCATGAATCGTCGTGACAAGGTCTGGATTGTCGAGCATCCCTCTGCCATACTAACCTCAAAATGACCCCCCGGCGCCGTTCTCTCCCCCTTCCGCGACGCCGTGTCGTCACCCGGCCACTTGCGCCGGTGCGCCGATTACCCTATTCCCGGTTCGGATTCCCTCCGTTCTCTTCTCCCCAGTAAATTTATGATTGCTCCCCGCGTATCGAAACCCACCCCCCTGGCCCGTTCCCTGGCTCGTTATTCCTCGGCGATTCTGGTCTCCGCCGCGATCATGTCTGCCGCGCGCGGCGCGGTGCTGTACTGGGACGCCGATGCCGTTGCCGCGGGCAACACTCCCTCCGGAACGAGTCTCGGTGGCTTGGGTATCTGGAATACTGCGACCACCGCGAACTGGTGGGATGGCGCCGCTGCGGATACGACCTGGTCCAGCGGCGACACGGCCGTTTTCACCGGCACTCCTGGTGCAGTTTCCGTCGCGGCTGGCGGGGTCACGTCGAGTCATCTCCTGTTTCAGAGTTCCGGATTTTCCCTCGGTGGAACGGGTGCGCTGACGATCAACCCGCTGAGCATCCTGAATTTTTCCAGTCGCACCGGCACGCCGATCACGGCGGCGATCAGCGCGCCGATCACGGCGGCGAGCGGATTTCGTTTTGCGGGCAATGGCGGAACGCTGACGCTGAGTGGCACGCAGACGGGCATCTCCGGAGCGATCACGCTGAATAGCGGGACGGTTCGTTCGGTCAGTTCGACGACGACTTTCGGTCCTTCTCTGGGCGTTACCTTCTCAGGGTCGAGCACGTTCCAGCTCGATAACGCGGGCGAGGTGGGGGCGATCACCCGGGACTTCGGCGCGCTGACACTGCTCGGGGGGGACGGCGTGATCGACGTTCAGCGGTCGGTGGCGCAGGGGGTCACCGTGACGTTCGCGAGTGCGCCGGCGCGGCTGGCTGGTTCGACGGTGCGTTTCAACGCGAACGGGAACTCGTCGGTGGTGGGAACGAACGCGAAGTTGACGATCGCTGGGGCCGCCGATGGATCATTTCTGCCCGGCTACTTTGCATCTCAGGAGGGCGGGGCGGCGCGGTTCGCGACCTACGACGCGACCAACGGCGTTCGGCCATTGGCCTACGGGGTTTTCCCGAACTCGCAGAGCATCAGCGGGACGGGTGCGTTGATCGCGAATTTTCATTATCAGATAACCGGTGACTTTGCGGTCCTGACAGTGCCGTCATCCATCGGCTCGCTGGCCTTCTCGGCGGCAAGCAGTTTCTCGCTACCAAGCGGCGTGACGCTGAACATCGGAGGCGCCAACCCAGGGAGTATCCTCAAGACGGGGGGCGTCAGTTCCACGGCGCCGAGCGTGGCGACGTTCTCCGGGACGGCCACAATCGCCGCCGGGGCGGCTGGAAACCTCCGCGAGTTGATCGTCCGTGCGGATGACGTGGACGACCGACTGACCTTCGGCTCCGCCATTACGCTCCAAGGCACGGCGCTAACGAAGAGCGGCGCGGGAACCGTGACGATCTCCGGCACAAACTCGATCACTGGGACGACCTATGTGAACGACGGCAAGCTGACGATCAACGGAACGGGCGGGCTCGGCGCGAACAATCAGGCGGTGGAACTCAACGGCGGGACCTATGAAGTGCTCGCGGGGAACA
>JANPHH010000522.1:0-17557 GCA_031424375.1 Chthoniobacter sp.
CGTCGAAGCGTTCGAAAGGCTGACGGTAAAGATCGCGAAGCCATCCGTGCCTTCCGTCACATTCGGGCCGCTCACCGCCAGGGTCGGCGTGTCATTGTCCGTCCCCCCGCTGCCGGTGCCGTCGTCGAGGATCGTGCCCAGACCGAGATTGTCCGCGATGGTCGCGTTCACCCCGGCGCTCAGGTTCACATTGTAGCCCTCACTGCCTTCGAAGGTCGCATCATTCGCGATCGTGATCGTGATCGTCTGGCTGGTCACGCCGGGCGCAAAGTTCAACGTCCCGCTCGCGCCCGTGAAATCCGCCCCCGCCGTCGCCGTGCCGTTGCTCGTCGCGTAGTTCACGCTCACCGGCAGTCCGCTCGCCGCGCTCAGCGTCACCGTGAACGTCGCGGTCCCCGCCGCTTCGTTGACCGCCACGTCATTGATCGTCAGCGAGGGTGTCGGATCGTTGTCCGTGATCGTCGCCGTGCCGATCGCGATCGCGTTCGTCGTCGTGCCCGCGGTGCGCGTGGCCGTCAGCGTGAAAGTTTCCGCCGCCTCATCCAGCGTGTCGTTCACGATCGGCGTGCGCACCAGCACGCTTGTGCTGCCCGCCGCGATCGTCGCGCTGCTCGCATCCGCCCAGGTCGCTCCGCCGTCGGTCGAGACCTGCAAATTGCCCGCGCCGCCGGTCCCGTAGTCCGTGCCGCCGCCGAGCGCCGTGATGTTCGCGAGCGCGAGGCTCACGCTCACCGCCGTCGTCGAGGCATTCGACAGACTCACCGTGAACTGCGCGAAACTGTCCGTGCCCTCCGTCACCGCCGGACTGCTCGCACTGATCGTCGGCGTGTCGTTGTCCGCGCCGCCCGTGCCGGTGCCATCGTCGTGGATCGTCCCGATGCCGAGCCCGTCGGAGATGATCGCATTCGACGAGCCCGTGAGCAGCACGTTGAACGTCTCGCTGTTCTCGAAGACCGCATCATTCAGGATTGGCACCGTGATCGTCTGGCTGGTCACGCCCGCCGCAAAGTTCAGCGTGCCGCTGGTGCTCGTGTAGTCCGCGCCGGCCGTCGCCGTGCCGTTGCTCGTGTTGTAGGTGACGGTGATCGCCTGCCCGCTCGCCGCGCTGAGGTTCACCGTGAACGTCGCAGTTCCCGCCGCTTCGTTCACGGTCACATCATTGATCGTGACCGAGGGTGGCCCGTCATTGTCGGTGATGGTCGCCGTTCCGAGCGCGCTTGCGTTCGTCGTCGTCCCCGCGGTGCGCGTGGCGGTCAGGGTGAAAGTTTCCACCGGTTCAGGCAGCACGTCATTCACGATTGGCGTGCGCACCAGCACGCTCGTGCTCCCCGCCGCGCTCGTCGCCGTCACCGCATCGGCCCACGTCGCGCCGCCATCAGTCGAGACCTGCAAATTGCCCACGCCGCCCGTGCCGTAGTCCGTGCCGCCACCGAGCGCCGTCGCGTTCGCCAGCGCGAGGCTCATCGTCACCGCGGTCGTCGAGGCATTGCTCAGGCTCACTGTGAAAATCGCGAACGCATCCGTTCCTTCCGTCACCCCCGGATTGCTCACCGCGATTGTCGGCGTGTCGTTGTCCGCACCGCCCGTGCCGGTGCCGTCGTCCCTGATCGTGCCGACGCCGAGGTTGTCCGCGATCGTCGCGTTCACCGGCACGCTCAGGTTCACGTTGAAGGTCTCACTGCTTTCGAAAAGCGTGTCGTTGATGATCGGCACGCTGATCGTCTGCGTCGTCACGCCAGCCGCAAAATTCAGCGTCCCGCTGACGGCCGTGTAGTCCGCGCCCGCGATAGCCGTGCCGTTGCTCGTCGCGTAGTTCACGCTCACCGCCTGCCCGCTCGCCGCGCTCAGGGTGACGGTGAAAGTGGCCGTCCCCGTCGCTTCGTTGATCGTCAGATCATTGATCGTGAACGACGGCGTCGGGTCGTCGTCGGTGATCGTCGCTGTGCCGAGCGCGCTTGCATTCGTCGTTGTGCCCGCCGTCCGCGTGGCGGTCAGGGTGAAAGTTTCCGCCGCCTCGTCGAGCAGATCGTTCACGATCGGCGTCCGCACCAGCACACTCGTGCTGCCCGCCGCGATCGTCGCCGCCGCCGCATCCGCCCAGGTCGCGCCGCCATCGGTCGAGACCTGCAAATTGCCCGCACCACCCGTGCCGTAATCCGTTCCCCCGCCCGTCGCCGTCACATTCGCGAGCGCGAGGCTCATGCTCACCGCCGTCGTCGAGGCATTGTTCAGGCTGACCGTGAACACCGCGAACGCGCTGGTGCCTTCCGTCACCGCCGGGCTGCTCACGCTCAACGTCGGCGTGTCGTTGTCCGCGCCGCCGGTGCCAGTCCCGTCATCCTTGATCGTGCCAAGTCCCAGGTTGTCCGCGATGGTCGCGTTCACCGGCATGGTCAGGTCCACATTAAAAGTCTCGCTGCCCTCAAAAACCGCGTCGTTCAGGATCGGCACCGTGATCGTCTGCGTCGTGATGCCCGGCGCAAAGGTCAGCGTCCCGCTCGCGCTGGTGAAGTCCGCGCCCGCCGTCGCCGTGCCGTTGCTCGTCGCATAGTTCACGCTCACGCTCTGCCCGCTCGCCGTGTTCAGCGTCACCGTGAAGGTTGCCGTCCCCGCGGCTTCATTCACCGTCACGTCGTTGATCGTCAGCGAGGGCGTGGGGTCATCGTCAGTGATCGTCGCCGTGCCGATCGCACTCGCATTCGTCGTCGTGCCCGCGGTGCGCGTCGCTGTCAGCGTGAACGTCTCCACCGGCTCGTCGGGCGTGTCGTTGATCAGCGGCGTGCGCACCAGCACGCTCGTCGTGCCCGCCGCGATCGTCGCCGTCGTGGCCGAAACCCACGTCGTGCCGCCATCGGTGGAGACTTGGAGATTGGTCGGCCCCGCGTTGCCGTAATCGACTCCGCCGCCGGTCGCGGTGGCATTCGCCAGCGCGAGATTCACGCTCACCGCCGCGGTCGAGGGATTCGTCAGGCTCACCGTGAAGATTGCAAAGGCATCCGTGCCCTCGGTCACCGCCGGGCTGCTCACATTCAATGTCGGCGTGTCATTGTCCGTTCCGCCGAGGCCGGTGCCGTCGTCCCTGATCGTGCCCACGCCGAGATTGTCCGCGATGCTCGCATTCACCGCCGCGCTCAGGTTCACGTTGAAGGTCTCGCTGACCTCGAACAGCGTGTCGTTGAGGATCGGTACCGTGATCGTCTGGCTGACCACGCCAGCCCCGAAGTTCAGCGTGCCGCTCGCGTTGGTGTAATCCGATCCTGCGCTCGCCGTACCATTGCTCGTTGCGTAGTTCACGCTCACCGGCAGGCCGCTCGCCGCGCTGAGGGTCACGGTGAAGGTCGCCGTCCCAGCCGCTTCGTTCACCGTCACATCATCGATCGTCAACGATGGCGTCGGATCGTTATCCACGATCGTTCCCGTGCCCACCGCGCTCGCGTTGGAGGTGCTCCCCGCGGTGCGCGTCGCGGTCAGCGTGAAGGTCTCGTTGTTTTCGTCGAGCGCGTCATTCACGACCGGCGTCCGCACCAGCACGCTCAGCGTTCCCGCCGCGATCGTCGCGCTCGTCGCATCCGCCCACGACGCGCCGCCATTGGTCGACACCTGCAGATTACCCGCGCCCGCCGTGCCATAATCCGTTCCCCCGCCGGTCGCCGTGCCGTTCGCCAGCGCGAGATTGAAGCTGGTCGCGCTCGACGCCACGTTGCTCAGGCTCACCGTGAAGACCGCAAAGTTATCCGTGCCTTCAGTGGCCGTCACATTGCTGACCTGCAACGTCGGCTGCGGCCCAATGGTCAGCGCGTGATCTTCCACCTCGCCGATGCCGCCGTCGCCCACCGAGCGCTCATCGAGCGTCAACGTCCCGGCATTGTCGGTCAGTGCGGTGTCGGTCAGCCGCAGGCGGATGTAGCTCTGGCCCGCGGTCAGCACCGGCACGCTCGCCCAGGTGAGAGTCACGTTCTGCTGCGCGGCACTGGAGGGGACGGAGACCGTGGCGAATTCGCCGGCTTCGAAGGTTCCGTTCCGGTTGAAATCGATCCAGGCATTCAGCGTCTTCGCCGTGCCGGTGTTGTTGAAAGTGGAGACCGTCAGCGCGTAGCTCGTGTCGCCGACATTGAGGACCGGTATCGAGGCGAGGCCATCTTCGTCGTCGCCGGAGCCGGAGTTCAGGAGGTCGTCGCCGGTCGCCGCCGCACCGCTACCCGGCACAGCCTCAGCGTCCACCAAGGTTCCAATGCGCAGCGTATTCGTCGCAACCTCCCGCGCTGCGTTTCCCGCCGAGACATCATAGGTCAGCGGAGCGTCGCCGTAGTCGAAGATATTGATGTTAAACGCGATGATGATGTGGCTGTCATTTCCGGCGTTTGATTTGGAAGTGTCCTTTCCCGGAGGAGTTCCGATCACGCTCGCCGGGACGTCGGTCGAGTGAGCCGTCGTGGCGAGATAGGTGAGCCCCGTCGCGCTGCTGTATTGGACATGGCCCTGGCCGACGAGATCGCCCGTCTGCCCGAGATAGTCGTTCGCGCTGCCTCCGATGAAAGTGGCGTAGTCCTTGGTGGCCAGAGTTCCCGTGAAGGTGGCGACGAAAATGTCCCAGGTGCCGCCCCCGAAAGTGCCGTCGTAGTAGTTGCTCGCCGGCGTGGTATTGAGGACGGGGAATGTGCCACCACCCGTGGTGCCGAAGACGAGCAGGCGATCTGCGAGCGTGTCGTAGGCGATGCCGCCGATGTTGTCCTCCGCGTTGCCGCCCAGGTAACTGCTTTGAAATCCGGCGCTGGCGCTCCCGTTCACCGGGATCCGCGAGACGAACGCATCGAAGTTGCCGCCGCCGTTCGTCGTCTGTCCGCCATTGCCCACCCCGCCAGTGGCCGCGGTGACGCCCGGGAAATTCGCGGAAACGGTATTACCCCCGACGTAGAAGAAAGAGTTCGTCGCGGTGATCACTGCGGCGGTGGTATTGGTCGCGAGCGTGCCCTCGTTGCCAGTCCCACCGAGATAGGAGAAGACGCTGAACGCCGCAGGCTTCGTCGCCTGCTCGGGCAGCACACCGACGAGCAGTTCCGTGGTTCCCGCCGCGCCCGGCGTCGAGTCGATGGCATTCACCAACCCCGGATACGCCGCACCGATCACGGTAGTCGTGGCGAAGACGAGTTTCGTTTTGTCCGGGGTCAGCGAGATGGCGGTGAAATATTCGGAGTTATCTCCGCCGACATAGGTCGCCCAGTTCGCTACTGGCGTCGTCGTCGCGCTGCTATAACGCACGATCACTCCTTCGTAGGTTCCGGCAAAAGTCGCGTCGGGTCCCACGTTCGCCGCCGCGACCTGCGCGATGGCGATCGCTGCCGTGACCCGTCCGCCCACGTAGAACTGATTGTTGTCCACGATCGCGAGCGAGTTCAGCGCGTCCATCGTGACGGGTTCAGCGCTGTAGGAGCGGGTTGCGAGATCCGCGGAGTAAATCTGCAACCGCCCCGAGGTGAAGCCCGCCAGCACTCGCCCATCGGGGAAGAGGTCGATCGCCGCGGGGGCATCGGCGAGCGTCTGGTTGGTCGCCGTGCCCGTCGTCGAGGTGATCCCCGTGCTCGTCCACCCGGTGATGTTCGTCCCCGTATTGTTGAGCCGATAGACATAGGCTTGGTTCGCCACCGTGCCCTGCGAGAAGCCCGCCGGGACTTCCATATAGGTCCCAAAGGCGGCGTTGGTCACCGTTTCCGCCACCCAGCCAAACGCATAGACGCCGTTGGCGTTTGCCGCCGCCGCAAAGAGGTAGGAGTCAAACGGCGTCGTGGAATCGTTGAGGTCGAAGTAAGTAGACCATGCGACGTTCGGGTCGATGACCAAAGGTTGATTCGGCACGATGTCCCCATCGATCGCGTAGCGCACCTCGCCAGGTGCGGCGCCGGCCACCATCCGTGAGCCCAGACCGTGCTTCATCCCGTCGATCAGCTGATAAGTCTCCGGCAGCTTCAGCGTCAGGTCATTGTAGCGCAGGTCGAGCGTCAGAGAACCGTCGGCGCCATAGGTGATTCCATCCTGACCGGCGAAGGCCATGCGGATCTTTTGGTAGTCCTGCGCACGCGCCACCAACCAATCGAACTCGAGCGTCCCCTGCGCCGCGGAGTAGAGGCGAAGGTCGACGCCGTCATAGACGTTGCGAATCGTCAACTCCTTGAAGATGTCCGGCTGGATTACCGTGCCGTCAGCTTTTTGATACGAGCCCGCGACTCCCGAACTCGTGCCGGGCACGATCTGCCATGCAGCGTTCGCACCGGTAAACGTCACATTCACCGCATGCACACCGACCGCGCCAGTCACAGGATCGGTCTGGTTCACGAGGATCTGAAGATGATCGTCATAGACCATCATTGATCCGAAGGCTGTTTTGAAACCGTAGCGGACGCCCTCAGCAAATTGGCCAACATTCTTCTCGAACCAAATCTGCGCGGTCGAATCCCGCACCACCGATTCGACGGCCTGGCGCTGTTCGTCGGTGAGCGTACCCCCTCCGGACGAATGGGCCGCCCCACCCGCGGCACTGCCGATCGGTGGTGCGGGCACGACGACTGCGTGCGGATCGGCGGGGATGTGGGCTACGTGGTAGCCGTCCTTCACCGGCGCGTGTGGCGCCGGCGCGGTCACGCTGCAGAGGATGCGGTCCTCAAAGGTTTCGAGCAGTAGCTTGCGGCGTTTCATCGGTAGGTGGTCTGGCGGGCGTACGGAAGGGCGCGCCGGGGCTTTTCAGCGGCGGCGGCGGCGAAGGGCGGTGGGCCTGGATTCACAGCGGAGCGTTTGGGTGGTGGTCAGCGAGTCAGGCATGGAATTAGCAACCTCCATTCCCCGACGCTTCGCTCTGCCCGAGGGAAGCGGCTGAAAACCGCCCATGAAAAACACTCGATCCAAATGCGGCCGATGGCTTCCGATGCTTGTATTGATCAGCATCGGCAGCTCATCGTTCGCCCGTGACGCCGCCCGCGAACCGACGCCGCAGGAGCGTGAAATCCTTTCTGAATATGAAGGTGAGGTCTCCAGGACTGGCAAAACCGTTCGCAACTTTGCGAATGTCGCAGCCACAAACATTCCGGAAGACTTCGCCCCGTGGTGGATTCGCGGCCAGCGCAACACGATCGGCGACACCAGCCAGGCGCAGTCCGTGACGATCGACGATCTCTATGTCCGCGCTCTCCAGCATTCGAGCCAGATCCGGGTCTTCAGCGACCTGCCGCTTATCCGCGAGACAGGCATCCGCGAAGCTCAGGGCGCGTTCGACGCGAACGCCTATCTCCAGGGAAAATTCGATCGCAGCAATGATCCGGTGGGCAACACGCTGACCACCGGCGGGGCGAGCCGCTTCAAGCAGGACGAATGGTCGTTCGAGGCGGGTGCGAAGAAGCGCTTCATCACCGGCACGGAAGTCACGGTGTCGCAGCAGCTTTCCCGGACGGACAACAACTCGGTCTACTTCGTCCCGAATCCGCAGTCGAAAGCGACGCTCTCGATCTCCGTCGTGCAGCCGCTGCTGAAGGGCGCGGGCGTCGGCTACAATCGTTCCGTGATGCAGATCGCGCGGCTCGACTCGGACATCGCGATGCATGAGTTCACGCGCCAAAGCGAATCGCACCTGCTCGAAATCACCCGCACCTACTGGGCGCTCTACGCGGCTCGCGTGACCTACCTGCAAAAGGCGCGGCTGGTGAACGACACGGCCCGCGTGACCGACGAACTGCGCGCCCGGCAGAAGATGGACGCCGGTCAGAGCCAGCTCTTCCGCGCGGAGAGCGCGCTCGCCTCCCGCCGCTCCGATCTCGTGCGCTCGGAAGCCGCCGTGCGCAATGCCCAGGACCGGCTCCGCGCGCTCACCAACGATCCACGGCTGCTCACCAGCTCGAATGCGGAGCTCGTTCCGAACGACCGGCTGGTGCTGACCAGTTCATCCTTCGATGCCCAGGATGCCGCCAAGGCCGCGCTGGAATCGCGACCAGAAATCAACCAGGCCTTTCTCCAACTCCGCGCCGCGACGATTCGCGAAAACATGCAGCGCAACGAGCTGCTCCCCGAGTTGAATCTCGTGCTCCAAGGTTCGCTCGGCGGCCTCGACGATGGCGAATACGGCTCCGCTTACAGCCGCCAGTACAACACGGGCACACCCGCCTTCGGGGCTGGCTTCGTCTTCAGCATCCCGCTCGGAAATAACGTCGCCAAAGCCCGCCTCGAACGCCGCCGCCTCGAACTCCGCCAGCAACTCGACCAGCTCCGCACCACGATCGACACCGTGCTGCTCGAGGTGAAAATCAGCGCCCGCGAAGTCTCGACGGCCTTTCGCGAAACCCAGGCGAAATACGCGGCGGTCAAAGCCTTCACCGAGGATCTCGACACGCTCAACGCGCGCCGCTCGCTCCAGGCGATCGGCGAGGAAACGCTCATGGCCGCCTACCTCAGCACACTGCTCGACAGCCAGGATCGGCGCGCGAATGCCGAGGAGGAATTCATCCGCGCGGCGGCCAACTATCAGATCGCGATCGTCAACCTCGAGCGCGCGAAGGGCAAACTGCTCGCCTATTCCGACATCAATGTCGTCCGCGGCAAGGACGACGGCGGCCTGCCGAAACTCCATCTCGAAAAAGGCGGCTGCGAAGCCAAATAATTTATGTTCCGACTCCACTCGCTCTTCGCCTTCCATCCTGAGCCCGGCATCACCCAACGCTACGGAACCGCGCTCCAGCACGCGCGAAAGTTTGCCCTCGAACTCCGCGACGAGCCCGATGCCCGCCTGCGCGAACTCGCGACCGCGCTGCGCGACGAAGCGCGCGCCGGCGGGACCCGCGGGCAGCACACCGCGGAGGCGATCGCCTTGATCAGTGAGTCCACGCGACGTTCGCACGGCATCGTGGCCTACGACTGCCAGCTCCTCGCCGGTCTCACGCTGACCGAAGGCCGGCTCGCCGAGATGGCGACCGGCGAGGGCAAAACCTTTGTCGCCCTGCTGCCGGCATTCTGCTTCGCGCTGCATGGTCTGGGCGCGCACGTCGCGACGGTGAATTCGTATCTCACGCAGCGGGACTTCGAATTTGCCCAACCCGCTTTTGAGCGGCTCGGCTTCACCGTCGGGCTGCTTCCGGAGAAGCAGGAGCGGGCGAAGAAGATCGCCGCCTACGCCTGCGACGTGACCTACGGCGTGGGGACGGAGTTTGGCTTCGACTATCTGCGCGACCAGCTCGCGCTCCGCGCTGCCGGCCGCACCGAGCCGCAGTTTCACGAGGTGCTGCTCGGCACGTCACCGACCCGCCCGGAATTGGTGCAACGCGGCCACGCTTTCGCGATCGTGGACGAGGCCGATAGTGTGCTGATCGATGAAGCGCGGAGTCCGCTGATCATTTCCACGGGAATGAAACGGCCGACCCCGCATCCGCAGGTCTACCAACTCGCCGCCACCATTACCGGCGAACTCGTCGAAGGCGACCACTTCACGCGCGACCCGCAGACGCAAAAGCTGACGCTGACGCCGCTCGGTGAACGCCTCGCGCATGACAATCTGACCGACGATGCGCTCGGCGCGCTGGAGCGGGTGTGGTCCGGCTATATCGAGGCGGCGTTGCGCGCCCGGCGACAGTTGCGGCGCGACGTGCACTACGTGGTGCGCGATGGCGAGGTGGTCATCGTCGATGAATTCACCGGCCGGCTCTGCCCGGATCGCACGTGGCGGAGCGGGTTGCATCAGGCGGTGGAAGCGCTCGCGGGCGTGACGATTTCCGCCGAGAACGGCAGCCAGGCGACGATCACGCGCCCCGCTTATTTTCAACTCTACCGCCGGATCTGCGGCATGACCGGCACCGCGTTCGAGGCGGCCACGGAACTAAGCGAGAGCTACGGCCTCGAGACGGAGGTGATCCCGCTCAACCGCCAGAGCCGCCGGACACTTTCGCCGGATCGGGTCTTCACCAACCGCGCCGCCAAGCTCGCCGCGGTGGTGCGCGAAATCGAAGCGCGCCACGGACGCGGGCAGCCGGTGCTGATCGGCACGCGAACGATCGAGAATAGCGAGGAACTCGCCGCCGCGCTGGAGCCGACGGGGATTCCCTTTCGGATCCTCAATGCGAAGCAGGACGCGGAGGAAGCGCAGATCGTGGAGCAGGCGGGCCAGCCCGGAACGGTGACGATCGCAACGAATATGGCGGGCCGCGGCGCGCACATTCCGGTGCCCGAGGATGCGCTGCGGGTGGGCGGCTTGCACGTGATCGGGTTCGAGCGGCATGAATCCGCGCGGATCGATCGCCAGCTCCTCGGCCGCGCCGCGCGCCAGGGCCAGGCAGGCAGCGCGCAGTTTTTTGTGGCGATCGATGACGATCTCCTCGTCCGCCACGCCCCGGCGCTGGCGACGCGGCTGACCGTGCTCGATGCCGATGAGAACGGCGAGCTTCCCCCTTCGACCGCCGCGAACTTCCGCCGCGTGCAGCGCAAGGTGGAGCGCGCCGATCGCGATCAGCGGCGGCAACTCGCGCGCTACGACGAATGGCTGGACGACTTGAAACAGGCGCTTTGATGAAAATCGCTCTCGTCCTTTTAAATATCGCCGGCCTTCTCGCCGCGCTCCCGCCGCTCCGTGCCGACGATCCCGCCGTCCTCGGCTACACCGAGCCCTGCCGCATCATCACCGTTTCCGCAGGCGAGCCGGGGGTGATCGCGGAGATGCTGGTAAAGGAAGGCGACGCGGTGAAGCAGGGGCAGGTGCTCGCGCGTCTCGATACGGCGGTGCTCAGCGCAGAGCTGGAGATCGCGCGGGCGGAGGCGAAATTTTCCGCAACGCGCAACCAGCGGGTGCTGGAGCTGGCGCAGTCCACGCGCGTCACCCCGGAGGAACTCGAGAAGGCGCGCACGGAGCTGACGGTGAAGAACGCGCAGGTGCGGCGCATCGACGCGATGATCGAGGCCCGGACAATGCGCAGCGCGGTGGACGGGGTGGTTACCGAGATCAAACGCGACCCGAGCGAGAGCGTCTCGATCGCCGCACCGCACGTGCTCACCGTGGTGCAGATCGACCGGCTGAGCGTGAATCTTTTCCTTCCACCGGCTCGCGTCGAGACGCTGAAAAATGGCGACCACACGGAACTGCTTCTCCTCGAACCGGAGCGGCGCGTGCCGGCGGTGGTCGAGTTTGTGAGCCCGGTGACGGATGCGTCGAGCGGCACGGTGCGGGTGAAATTTACGATCGAGAATCCGGGCGGCGCGATCCGCAGCGGCGGGCGCTGCACGCTGCCGGATGCAGCGTCACTCGCGCAGCGTGTGGCGGCGGAGCCAGCGCGCGAACCCGGCCTGCGCTGATTCCCAGAGCGTGACGCCACGGGCGGTGCGGAGTTTCGCTCGGGCCATCTGGCCGACGAAGTTCTCGGCTCTTCCGAGGTGGGCGAGCGCGACGAAGTGCGGCTCGGCGAGTTCGTAGGGATTCTTTTGGTCGGCATCTTCCGCGCGGCGCAGGGGCAAAGGGCCGCCGGCCAGCGCGGTGAGCGCGGGATGAATGAGATCGCGCGTCGCGCGTGCTTCGACCCGCGTGAGGGTTGCTTCGAGCGGGTCAGCTCGCCCCTCGATGCGCACGCGGACGGGCGCGCCGATCGCGGTGCGGAAATGCGGGGCGGATTCCTGGTCGAGCGCGATCCGCACGTCGCTGCCTGCGGCGCGGCCGAGTTGCGCGATTTCGTCGCCGGTGTGGAGGAAGCTCCCGGCGAGTTGATCGAGACGCCGGTTGGTGATGCGGCCGGCAAACGGGGCGCGGATTTGGAGCGTGGCGACGTATTTTTCCCGCTCGGCGACGGCGCTGCGAAGGGTGTCGGCCTTCGCCGTCTCGGCCTGAAACGCGGCGAGTTCCCCGTGGGAATAGGCGATGCGGGCGCGGAGTTCCTGCTGCTGGAGGTCGAGGCGGGCGCGGTCGAGCTGGGCGGCGACATCTTCGTTGTCGAGTTCGATGAGCAACTGATCGGCGGCGACGCTGTCGCCGTCGCGAACGTGGACGGCGCGGACGAATCCCGGGCACTCGGCGCGGAGCACGGCGGTATCCGCGAGTTCGATGACGGCCGGACTGGAGACGGAACGACGGAACGGGACGAAGACCACGGCAGCGACCAGCGCGAGGACGAGAGCGAGCCGCCAGGCGGCGGTGAAGAGGCGATCGAGTGCGGAACCCTGTGCGCGCGCGGCGGCGCGGCCCATTTGCCACAAGGGAACACCGAACCAGAGCGCCGCGGCGATGGCGGCGAAGACCAGACCGCCGCCCCGCAAAACGGTGCTCGATGCGACCAGCATGCCCGCGAAGACGAGCACCTGCCAGCAGACGGCGGCGAGGCCGTAAATGGCGACGATCCAGTCTTCGCGCGTGCGCAGGGCGATGGGTGCGGCGGCGCGCCGGCCGAGGAGCAGCCGGGTGGCGAGACTCTGCACGAAGCCGCGCCCGCGCGTGGCGAGATTCGGCAGGCCGAGGAGATCGCCGAGGATGAAGTAACCGTCGAAGCGCATGAGCGGGTTCGCATTCAGCAGCAGGGTGACGGCGGTGCCGGTGAAGATGACATTGTGCGCGATGGTGGCGGCGAGGCCGTCCGGCGTGCGCGCCCAGAAAAGGGCGGCAAGGCCGGCGATGAAGAATTCCGCGTAGATACCGGCGGCGGCGACCATGATGCGCCGCCATTTCGAAGCGAGGCCGAGGCTGGCGCTGGCGTCGACGTAGCCCATCGGAATGAAGAGGACGAAGATGGCGCCGATCTCGCGGACGGCGGCGCCGAAGTGTTTGCAGAAGAGGCCGTGCGACAGCTCGTGGACGATCTTCAGCCCGGCCCAGGCGAGGAGCAGCCAGAGCCAGTTGTCGCGAGCGAGGATGCCGTCGAAGCCGCGATCGAAACGCGCCCAATCGACCGCGACAGCGGTGGCGCCGGAGACGACGACGACGAGCCAGACGAGGAAGCCGAAGCGGCCGAGCGCCCAGTGAAAGGCGGCTTCGAGCGCGGTGAAGAAACGATCAGGGCGGGCGAGGGGGAGTTTCGCGATGAGGGGATTCAGCCACGTGAGCGCACCGAGGATCTGGCGCCCGGCGGCGGCGTCCTGATTCGTGGTGCGATCGCTTTCGAGCGCGAGGAGATGATTGTCCTTCAACCAGCGGACCATCTGGATCGCCTCGCCTTCCGTGAACGCATCGGGACCGCCGTCGCGGGCGAGTTGGGCGAGAATCGATGCCACCGTGCGGCGGCCATCGAGCGCGCGGAGGAAGGCATATTCGGCGAGGCCGACGCGGTGGAAGCGCCAGGCGGTGCGGTCTTCGATCACACAGACGCGGTCGCCGGCGAGTTCCTGAATGCTGAAGTGCAGATCGCTCCGCAACTGCGGGCGAAGGGACTCGGCTTCGACGACGGAGCGGTTTTGATCGGGAGCGCTCATGACCGGAGCGCTCCCATCATGTCATCCTGAGCGGAGCGATGCGCGGCCGGAGAAGGTCTGCGGGGATGGAAAGGGCATCGCAGAGTCGAGCCGAGTCTGCGAGACGGCCGAAGGCAACGACCTCTCGCATCTCTGCCAGGGAGGATCGACTCGCCGACAGAAAAAATGAGAGGTCCTTCGACTGCGCGCCGCCCGGCCGCCCCCGAAGACCTTCCGCCTCCTCGCGGCGCTCCGCTCAGGATGACAGTGTTTCTTGGAAGCGCTTTCAGCGCAGCTTTTGCAGGATGCGCCTTCACCAAAAGAGCGTCTCGACGATGAAGTCCCACAGTCGATGGCCGAGGATCCAGATCAGTGGGCGGCGGTTGGTTTCGATCACGGCGCGGCCGCGCATGCCGGGGCGCAGTTCGAGCTGGCGGGCGGTGTCGCGGACGGGCGCTTCGGCGATGAAGACATTGCGGCCATCGCGCTGCTCGCTCTCGGGGTGGACTTTCTCGATCGCGCTGGCGAGCGGTTCTCCCGCAAAAGCTTCGAGGCGAAAGCGGGCGCGCTGGCCGGTGGCGACGTGGCTGATCTCGCGGTCGGGCACGTCGATTTCCAGGATCATTTCGGTGAGCGGGGCGATTTCGAAAAGCACCTGCCCCTGCTGTACGGGCTGGCCCTCGGCGCGGCGGAGATCACCCGAGACGACGACGCCGGCGAGCGGCGCTTTCACCTCGAGCGAGGCGAGTCGGCGCTGGACGAGGTCAAGATCGCGGCTGACCATCTGCGCTTCGAAAGTCGCGAGCTGGGCCGCGCCGACGTCGGCGCCTTCGCCGTCGTTGCTCATCGCCTTGTCGCGCTGCTTGAGCGCGCGTTCGCGGGCCGCGGTGAGTTCGCCCTCCCTCAGTTTCAGCTCGCGGTTGTCCATCTCGGCGAGCGGCTGACCCTCGGTGACGGAGTCGCCGGGGCGGACGAAGCTCTTTTTCAACGTGCCCTCGAATTGCGCGGTGATGATGCGCTTGACCGTGGGGGCGAGGCGGCAATCGGTGCGGATGGAGTAGTGAAAGGGCCAGCCGAGCAGGACGATGCAGGCGCCCGCGGCGATGGTGACGGCGCGGCGGCGATTCTCGGTCCAGCGTTCCCAGGTGTGGCGCACGGCGAAGAGCAGCGGGTGCGGGCGGGCGCGTTCGAGGAGGTCGAAAAGCGCGGGAAGAATCGGCGCGGCGGCGGCGAGCAGTTTCGTCTGGGCGGCATCCGGCTCCGCATCCCACGCGACGAGGAGCGCACCGCGTTTTTTCGGAAAAGGAATCGTGCTGAGCAGCGCGGCGGCGGTCTGCTGCTGGACGAGTTCGTGGGCGACGTTGTCGGACGTACGCGGCGTCGCGGGGCGAAAATCGAGCGGCGCGCCGGAGAAAAAGGCTTCCCGCATCGCCGCCTCAATGGGCTGATGAGCGGGGCTTTTCGCATCGACCTGGGCGACACCGGAGATGGCGCGGATGTGGAATCCATCGCGGCGGCGGGTGGCCAGATGCACGCGGGTGGCGGCGAAGTATTCACGCAAGCCGTCGACGGCGATGCGCGCGGCCTTGGCATTGTCGTCTTCGGCGGCGGCGCGGCGGAAAAGATCGAGCAGGCCGGAGCTGCGTTCGAGCGCCCAGTGAGTGTCGCCGGTGATGCGGCGCTGCTCGCGGTAGAGGATGAACCCGGCGAGCGACTGGAGCAGTGCGACGAAAGCCTGCAGGTCACGCTGGCTCGGCACGGCGAGCTGCGCGAGGAGCCAAGCGAAGGGCGCGCCTTCGCGGAAAATGGGAATGCCAATCGTGTAAGCATCCGCGCCCAGATCGGGTGCGGGGAGGACGGCCGGCTCGCGTGGGTCGAGCTGGCTGGCCATGGCGGCGAGGCTGCTGGCGAGAATGCCGCGCGTGGTGACGACGGTGGCCGCCCAGGCCGCCTTTTCACCCAGCGGGAAAAGGCCGAGCGCCCGCGCGCTGAGCATGGCGCGGAGGAAATCGAGGAGAGGCCGCAGCTCGCCTGCTCCGGCTGATGCGGCGCCGCCTTCGGCGAACGAAGCGAGCTGCGCCTGCAGCCGCCGTGCATCGGGCAGCCCAGACTCGCCCGCCTTTTCCGCAGCGGATGGCTGCGCCTCGCCGGGCTGAGTCTTGGGACTGCTCATGGTTCGCGGATCGTTCCGCGGTAAAAATGACTAGGGGTTCGCGGGAGACGGAGCGTCCGGAATGGCGCCGCCTTCGACTGGGGTTGGAGGAGTCTGCGGGGGCGGCTGGACCTGCACGACCTGGAAGCGCTGGACGGTCTGGGCGAGAAGCTGGGCGAGGCGGACGACGCCGGAGGGGGTCATCGCGATGCGGGTGTGGATGGGAAGCACGGAAACTCCGGGGCGATCGGCGACGATGCCGGAGGTGAAATCGAGGTAGACTTCCTCGTTGCCAACGCTGACCAGAGCATGGTTCGAGTAGCGCGCGGTGAGGTCGTCGTAACGGATCTGGAGGTTGATCTGTTGCTGGTTTGCGAGGGGATCGTTGGACATAGGGCCGAGTGCTTTAGCAGTGGAGCGCTGCATTGCAAACGCTCATTCGCGTGAAATTCCGCCTTTTTTATTATGGGAGCGGCAGAGCGACATTTTGCTGCCAAGATTGAGTGAATCCCGCGGGTTCACCGTCCACGGGATCGCTGTGGCGCCACAAAGAGTTTGGCAAGCCGCGGCGAAAACCTGAAATTAACGCCTCACCTACCCACAACAATCACATGAAAATCAAATCACTACTGACCCTCCTCGTCACGGCTGCGCTCGGCCTGAATGTCGCCTTCGCCGCCGAAGAAGATACGCCGCTCGCCAAGGAGATGAAGACGATGAACAAGAGTCTCCGCACCCTGAAACGTCAGGTGGGCGATGCCTCGAAGAAGGAAGAGAATCTTCAACTCCTCGCCACGATCAAGAAGACGCTCGACGCGTCGGCCAAGCTCGAACCGGCGAAAACGAAAGACGTGCCGGCAGGCGAAAAAGCCGCCTACCTCGACAAATACAAGAAGCAGCTCGCCGACCTCGGGAAGAGCTACGACGAAGTGGAAGCGGCGGTGAAAGCGGACAAACCGGACGATGCGAAAAAGGCCTTCGACAAGCTCTCGGAGCAGAAGGAAAAAGGCCACAAGGACTTCGGCGCGGACGACGACAAGTAAGCCAATCGATTCCAGACAAACCCAGACGTGCGCAGCCCCGGAGACGACTCCGGGGCTGCTTCGTCTCTGCTGGTGGACCGAAGATCTAAACCGCATGTCATCCCGAGCGGAATGGAGGAAGCCTGAGCGACCAGAATGCAGTCGAGGGACCTCTGATTACAGAATGATCCATGATCCTCTGGAGGCCGAGGTCCCTCGGCTTCGTTACACTCCGCTCGGGATGACAGGGCTTTTTTTGAACTCCGGTCTCGCGCCGGTGGGGACGGCGAAAACAAATCCGTTGTCATCCCGAGCGGAATGGAGGGAGCTTGAGCGACCGGAATGCAGCCGAGGGACCTCGGATGGCACAATGATCCATGATCCTCTGCGAGGCCGGGGTCCCTCGGCTGCGTTACACTCCGCTCGGGATGACACGGTCTTTTCGACTTCCGATACGCCATCTCTGCGATTGCGTGCGGCCCGGAGCGCGCTGAGTTTTGACCTATGACCCGCCAGCAATTGCTCGATCTCTACTTCATGGATGCGCGTTCGAAGCTGATCGATATCGCGGCATTCCTCGATCGCGTGGACCGTGCGGATGGCGACCCGGATTTCCGGCTCGCTGCATTTCGCCAGGCGCTCAGCGAACTTCACGGCGGCGACGCATCCCGCGCGAAGAATGTGCTGCTTTCACTGAGTGACCCCACCACGGAACCGATCGCGGCGGCGCCGGGCAAGGGCGCGGTGGGTGCGTGGCCGGGGCAGCGGTAAGTTGAGAGTTGAGGGTTGAGAGTTGAGAGTCCTCCACCTTTCCTTTCAAATGCCCGCTCCGTGGATTGTCTGAAGCGTCGTTCCTGCTTGCTCACCCTCTCAACTTTCAACCCTCAACTCTCAACCTTCCCCAAGGCGCTACATCGAACCCCACGGACCCATGGTCAGCCGGGTAACGGACGATTACGAAGCGATGGTCCTGGCCGGGTGCCGCGCCGTGTGC
>JANPHH010000523.1:0-1863 GCA_031424375.1 Chthoniobacter sp.
CCATGAGAAGTGCCGTTGGCGGGCGGTGCACCCGTGGTTGCCGCCTGCTCCGCCGACTCCGTCTCGCGGAGCTCCTTCAGCCGCCGGTGGAGTGTGCGCCGGCTCATGCCGAGTGCGCGGGCGGCTTTCGTGACGTTGCCGTCGCATTCGTCGAGCGCGCGCAGGATCATGCGGTGCTCGGTCTCCTGGAGGTTCAGATGATGGCCGGATTTTGAAAGTGCGGGCAGCTTCAGTCCCGCGATGTTCGTCGGAATCGAGGGCGCGCCTTCGCGGACGGATTGAGGCAAATCACGAATGGTGATTTTCGCCCCGCCGGCCATCACTACGGCGCGCTCGATGGCCCCGCGCAATTCCCGGATGTTGCCCGGCCAGGGATATCTCTCGAGGAGTTCCATCGCGTCGGAGGTCATTTCGCGGACGGGCTTGCCATTTTCCTCGGCGGCGACGCGCAGGTAATGATGGGCGATGAGCGGGATGTCCTCCACGCGCTTGCGCAGCGGCGGCATGTGGATGCGCACGACGCTGAGACGGAAAAACAGATCGTCGCGGAATTCACCTTTGCCGACCATCTCCTCAAGGTTGCGGTTCGTCGCGGCGACGAGTCGCACGTCCACTTTGATCGGCGCATTGCCTCCGACGCGTTCAAAGCTGCGCTCCTCGCCGAGCACGCGCAGCAGTTTCACCTGCGTGTTCTTGTCGATCTCGCCGATTTCGTCGAGGAACAGCGTGCCGCCATTCGCCTGCTCGAAGCGCCCGATGCGCCGCTCGCTAGCGCCGGTGAATGCGCCCTTCTCGTGGCCGAAGAGCTCGCTCTCGAGGAGCTGCGCCGAAAATGCGGCCATGTGGACGGGGACAAATTTTTCCTTCGGCCGGCCGCTCAGCGCGTGGATGGACTGGGCGATAAGTTCCTTCCCTGTGCCGCTCTCGCCGGTGATGAGCACCGTCGCGCGGCTCGGTGCGACTTGGCGCACCGTGTCGAAAATCTCCTCCATCACGGGCGAATGTCCGATGAGCCGCTCCAGCCCGTAACGCGTCTCCACTTTCTGCTTCAGTTCGACGACTTCCTTCTCCACGTGGCGCGAACGCAGCGCGCGGCGGATGAGGATTTCCAGCCGGTCGATGTTCAGCGGCTTCGTGACAAAATCATACGCGCCGCGCTTCATCGCCTCCACGGCCGTATCCACGCCGCCGTAGGCCGTCATCATGATCACGATCGGCGGGTGCGCGCGCGCGAGTGCCTTTTCGATGAGCACCATGCCGTCCTCCCCGCCGAGCCGCAGGTCGGTGAGCATGAGGTCCACGTGCTCGGATTCCAGCACCGCCAGCGCGCCGGGAATGTCCGCGGCGATATACACATCGAACGAATCCTCCAAAGACGCGCGCAACCCTTCACGGGTATGCTTTTCGTCGTCAACGATGAGGATGGTGGGCTGCACGGGGGGCGGGATGTAACCAGCGAATCGCACCTGTGCAAGGCGGGGCTGCAAGGGATTCTATGAAACGTCCAACATCCAACGCTGAACATTCAACGTTCAAAAGGGGGATGCACCTTCAGCGAGTTTGTTTCTGAATTGGGCGTTGAGCCTTGAACGTTGGACGTTGGACGTTCCACTCGCTCTACTTCCCCCCGAGGCAATAGACGTTTCCATCCTCCGCCCCGATCACGATTGCACCGTTCGCCACGGCGGGGCTGCCGGTGATGGGCGAGCCGATTTCGTAATTCCACCGTTCCTTCCCGTCCGCGCGCTCGACGCAATACAGCCGACCGTCGTCGCTGCCGACAATGATGCCGCCATCCTTGCACAGCACCGGCGAGCTTTGCACCTTGCCGCGTGCCGCAAAAATCCACCGGCCGTCGCCCGT
>JANPHH010000524.1:0-2094 GCA_031424375.1 Chthoniobacter sp.
CGCATCGGCACCTGATAGGCGTTCTCATTGGTGATCTGCTGGTAGATGTCGAAGAGATTGCCGTAGCGCTCGCGGATCACCGGTTCGCCGAGCCGCTTGATGGAGTCCGCGAAGTCGAGGTACACGCCGAGTCCACCAGGACCGACGCCGCGTCCCTCGTCGCAGGCTTCCTTGGCGGAACGCGAGCTGATGTCGCGCGGGGCGAGGTTGCCGAAGCTCGGGTATTTCCGCTCGAGATAATAGTCGCGATCTTCCGGGGGAATCTGGTCCGGCGGGCGGGTTTCGCCCTTCTTTTTCGGCGCCCAGACGCGCCCGTCATTGCGCAGCGACTCGGACATGAGGGTGAGCTTCGACTGGTAGTCTCCGCTCACCGGGATGCACGTCGGATGAATCTGCGTGTAGCAGGGGTTCGCAAAAAGAGCGCCCTTCTTGTGTGCGCGCCAGGCGGCGGTGACGTTGCAGCCTTTCGCGTTCGTCGAAAGATAGAAAACATTGCCGTAACCGCCGGTGGCCATGATCACCGCGTCGGCGGAGTAGCTCTTGATCTCGCCCGTCACCATGTCGCGCACCACGATGCCCTTGGCGTGCCCATCCACGAGCACGACATCGAGCATCTCGGTGCGCGGAAACATCTCCACGGACTTCTCCGCGATCTGGCGATTGAGTGCCGAATACGCTCCGAGCAGAAGCTGCTGCCCGGTCTGGCCGCGCGCGTAGAAAGTGCGCGAGACCTGCGCGCCGCCGAAGCTGCGGTTCGCGAGCAAGCCGCCATACTCGCGGGCAAACGGCACGCCCTGCGCCACGCACTGGTCGATGATATTCACGCTCACCTCCGCCAGCCGGTAGACGTTTGCTTCGCGCGAGCGGAAGTCACCGCCCTTGATCGTGTCGTAAAAAAGCCGGTAAACGGAGTCGCCGTCGTTCTGGTAGTTCTTCGCCCCATTGATCCCGCCCTGCGCGGCGATCGAGTGCGCCCGGCGCGGCGAGTCCTGATAGCAAAAGCACTTCACCTTGTAGCCCATCTCGCCGAGCGACGCCGCGGCACTCGCCCCCGCGAGGCCGGAGCCCACCACGATGATCTCGTATTTCCGCCGGTTCGCCGGGTTGATCAGCTTCGAGGCAAATTTGTGCTCCTCCCATTTTTGTTCGAGGGGACCGCCGGGAACCTTTGAGTCGAGCACCGTCGCTGGATTTCCCGTGGCGGGTGTCGTTTGGAGTGAGGCAGGTGGGACGCTCATTTTACGATACCGCTGAGCACGGCGAGAGGGATGGAGGCATAGCCGAGAAAGACAAGCCAGGAGAGGACCTGGCCGGTGCGAGAAACGACGGGGCCAACCTTGTGCGAGTTGAGGCCGAGAGTTTGAAACATACTTTGAAATCCGTGGTTGAGATGCAGCCCGAGCAATCCGACCGCGACGATGTAGAAGCCGGATGCGAGCGGATCGCGAAAGCCGGCGATCATCATCCGATACACATCGTGGCGGCCTTCCGCGTCGACGAGGTTCCGATATTCCGGATGAATCGTCTGCGCCGTGAAATGCAGCAGGTGAAAGACGATGAAGCAGAGCACCATCAGCCCGCTCCACACCATCCAGCGCCCGGCCCAGCTCGCCCGCAGGTGTTTCGTCACCGCATACCGATTCGGCCGCGCTGCCCGGCTCTCCAGCCGCAGCTTGATCGTGAAAAGAATGTGCACGACCACCATGGCGAGCAGGACAAAGCGCACCGCCCAGAGCAGCTCGCCGAGCCCTTGCAGAAAGTGGCCGTAGCGATTGAGCGGCTCGGGGCCGAGGAAGACCTGAAGGTTGCCGACGAGATGCCCGATGACGAATCCAACGAGCGCGATGCCACTGAGGGCGACGATCCATTTCCGGCCGATGGACGAGGAGAAGAAGGAGGTGAAGCTGTTCAAATGAGGATGAAGAAAATTCGGCGAGCCGGGCGGAGCGAAACCCGGCTCATGTGTCGGGAAACTGATCGGGACTCAAGCCGAGGGCCACGATCGAACATGCGACGATCGGCCGGAGACGAAGGTCGGTCGCGGCCTCGATGAGTTCATCGCTTTCCGAACCGGGATTGAGCCACAGCTCACGG
>JANPHH010000525.1:0-2055 GCA_031424375.1 Chthoniobacter sp.
CTGACGATTCTCCGTGAAGAACCGGTGCGGCAGCTTGGCCTCCTCGGCGACGAGCGCGCCGCGGATAAAAAGCTCGGTCGCTTTCACGAGATCGATGCGGCCGAAATCGACGAGCCGCCGCGCGATCTCGAGTCCATGCACCAGCACGCGCTCGAGCAAGAGCACGCGCCCGGCTTTCGCGCTCCAGTGCGGCTCGGTGTGGCGGAAATTGCAGAGGTGCGCGCCGAGGTCGATGACCCACTCGGGATTGATGCCTGCGACCATGCGGGCGAAGAGTTGCGACGTTTCCACGATCTCCCCGGCGACGATCCAGAGCGGCTGGCGGGATTTGTCTTCGGGCTTTGCCGTGGCGGATTTGCGCGGCTTCTCGCGGCGCTCGTAGAGATTTGAGCCGGGGAAAAGCGTCACCGCGCGGTCCCCAGAGGCCTTGTATCCATTGCGCTCCTGGCGCAGGGCGATCTGCCCGAGCAAGCCGGAGACCACCGCGCGATGCACGGCGGGGTAGTGCACTTCGTCGGCCTTGCGGATCTCGCGCGTGGGCGCGTCGTCTTCCACGGCGTCGGTGAGCTGGCGGTGAATGTCGCGCCACTCGCGCATGCGGGAGACGGAGAGGAAGTTCGCTTTGCAAAAGCGTCGGAGCGCATTGCCGCTTGCGCGCGTTTCGGCATCCGGCGCGGCGCGCCAGAGATTGAGCAGCGAGAGGAAATCCGAGTCGGGATCGGCGAAGACCTTGTGCGCGGCGGCGGCGGCTTCCTTTGCATCTTCGGGGCGCTCGCGCGGATCGGGCACACTCAGACCGGCGGCGATGATGAGCATTTCCGGCAGCACTTTTTCCTCCCGCGCCTGGAGCAGCATGCGGCCGAGCGTGGGATCGATCGGCAGCCGTGCGAGTTCGCGGCCGAGCGGCGTGAGTTCATTGATGTCGCTGAGCGCGCCGAGTTCGTGGAGCAGTGTGTAGCCGGCGCGGATCGCAGCAGCGACGGGTGGATTGAGGAAGGGGAACGTCTCGATGTCGCCGAGGCGGAAGGCCTTCATGCGCAGGATGACTTCCGCGAGATTTGCGCGCTGGATTTCCGGCTGGGTGAAGCGCGGGCGCTTTTCAAAATCTTCCTGCGCGTAGAGCCGGATGCAGATGCCGTCCTGCACGCGGCCCGCGCGACCGGCGCGCTGATTCGCGCTGCTCTGGGAGATGTCCTCGACCGGCAGGCGCTTGGTGCGCGTGCGCGGATTGTAGCGGCTCATGCGCGAGAGCCCGGCGTCGATGACGTAGCGGATGCGCGGCAGCGTGAGCGAGGTCTCGGCGATATTCGTGGCCACGATCACGCGGCGCCGCGGCCCCGGCGCGAAGATGCGCTGCTGCTCCGCGGCGGGCATGCGCCCGAAAAGCCCGATCACCTCGATGCCCGAGCCGAGGCTGCCTTCCAGCGCTTCGCGCGTGTCGCGGATGTCGCGCTCCGTCGGCATGAAGACGAGCACATCGCCCGCGTCCGACTCGATGAGCGCGTCCTCCGTTGCGCGCACCGCGGCTTCGATGTGGCTGAGTTCATCCGCCGCTTCCTCCGGTCGCGCGTGGCTTTCGATCGGTGCATAGCGAATCTCCACCGGCCACAGCCGCCCCGAGACTTCGATGATCGGCGCGCCGCCAAACGCTTTTGAAAACGCCTCCGTGTCGATCGTCGCCGACGTGATGATCAGCTTCAGGTCGCCGCGTTTGCGCAGCAGCCCCTGCAGATAGCCGAGGAGAAAGTCGATGTTCAGCGAACGCTCGTGCGCCTCATCCAAAATCAGCGCCGAGTAAGCGCGCAGCAGCGGGTCCGACTGGATCTCGGCGAGCAGGATTCCATCGGTCATGAACTTGATCCGCGTGTCGCGCCCGGTGTCGTCGTTGAAACGCATCTTGCAGCCCACTTCACGGCCCCACGTCACGCCGAGTTCCTCGGCCACGCGTCGCGAAACGCTCAGTGCGGCGACCCGCCGCGGCTGTGTGCAGCCGATCTTCCCGCGTTCGCCGAGCCCCGCGTCGAGGCACATTTTTGGAAGCTGCGTGGTCTTTCC
>JANPHH010000526.1:0-13338 GCA_031424375.1 Chthoniobacter sp.
CGCGGTGAGTGCATTTGTGGAGTTCGTGCGGAAGACTGGTTCGAGGGAAAGTTCGCCCGGCATCGGCGGTGGGCCGTCCGGTTTGGACAGCGAGACGACGGCGACGGAGACTTTGTTGTCCACCGCAGCGACGGCTTTGCCGGTCGCGTTTTCGAGGAGCTGGCCAGCGATCCATTTTTCGATCAGCGCGAGTTCCTGATCGTTCAGCTTGTCGCCCTTCGGCGGCATCTTCGGATCTTCGGTTCCTTTCACGCACTTGAAGAGCAGACTCCCGGCGGCGTTGCCGGACTGCACGACCTTGCCATTCTCGCTGCCTTGCAGCGTGGCTTGGTAAGTCGTGAGATCGAGCCCGGCCTTTTTTTTGTCCGGGTTGTGACAGTTGTTGCAGGCGTTGCGAAAGATCGGCAGCACCTGATCGTCAAAGGTCACCCTTTCCGCCGCGGAAGCGGAGAGCGTGGCGGAAGCGATGGAAGCGGCGAGGACGGCGAGTTTCTTCACGGCGGGATCAGTGATTGAACATGAACTCCTTGGCGTTCAGCAGCGCCCAGAAGATGTCGTGGTAGGCTTTCGGTTGCTCCTCGGTCACACCCCAGTATTGCTCGAGTTTGATCAGTTCCTGCTCGGTCGGCGGGCGGCTGAAGCAGCGGAGATACAGCTCGGTGGCGATCTCGCGCGGCGTGAGGTTCGAGGTCATCAGCTTTTTGATTACACCGCCCTGGGTGATCTTGTCCTCGACCGTCGTGCCGTTGATGAGATGCAGCGCCTGGCTCAGCGTCGGGCCCACTTCTTCACGCGCGCAGACCGTCTCGCGATCACGCCGGCCGAAGGTGGTGAGGAAGTAGTTCGTCGTCTTGCCATCGGCCACCTGCACGGCGCGGGCGCCATCGGGCAGGCCTTTGTATTTTTCCTTCGTTTCGGTGACCTGGCTGATGCAGTCGAGCATCACCTCGGCGCGCATCCGGCGGATCGTCGCCTTGGCGAAGTTGCGTTCGTCGAGCTGGTTCGTTTCGTTCGGCCGGGTGGTGGTCTGGTAGGCGCGCGAGTTGCAGATGTCGCGGACGATGTGGCGCAGGTCGTAGTTGTACTCGACGATCTTTTTGCCGAGCGTCTCGAGCAGTTCGGGATTCGACGCGGGATTCGAGATCCGCACGTCATCGACCGGCTCGACGATGCCGCGGCCCATGTATTGCGCCCAGACGAGGTTCGCGATGTGTTTCGGGAACCACGGATTTTCTGGCGAGGCGATCCAATCGGCGAGCATCTGGCGGCGGTCTTTGCCCTTGGTGTCGGGTGCATCGCCGCCGAGGAATTTCGGCGGGATCACGCGGTCGCCGACGGGGTGTTTCGACTCACCCGAGCTGCTATTGAAGATGATCTTCTCGCGCGGATCTTCGCCCAGCTTCCGCCCGATCTGGGTGAAGAAGGCGGTGAAGCCGCGGTAGTCTTCCATCGTCCAGCGATCGAAGGGATGGTTGTGGCACTGCGCGCATTGGATGCGGATGCCGAAGAAGGCCTGCGCGGTGTCCTCCGCGAGCTTCAGCGGGTCGGTCTCGATCTGGTAGAAATTGACGGGCGGATTCTCGAAGTTCGAGCCGCTCGCGCTGATCAGTTCGCGCGCCACTTCATTGATCGGCACATTCTTCTCGAGGCGATCGTGAATCCAATCGTAGTAGAGCAGCACGGCCTTGTAGCTGCCTTGATTCTGCACCGTACGGACTTGCAGGAGCTCGCTCCATTTCAGCGCCCAGATGTCGGTGAACTCGGGGCGTTGCAGGAATTCGTCGATCTTCTTCGCGCGCTTCGCAGTGTCCTGATCGGCGACAAACTTCTTCACATCATCCGCTTTCGGCAGCGAGCCGGTGATGTCGATCGAGGCGCGACGGAGGAACGTCTCGTCGTCGCACACCTCGCTGGGCGTCATGCGCAGGTTGCGAAGTTTGTCATCCACGAGCTGATCGACGAAATTGCGCTGCTCGATCTTCGGCCACTCGAACTGGAATCCCTTCGGAATCACGATGACCTGCGCGCCGACGGTGAAGGTCGCAAACCGCGCCATGACAAAAGCCTCCCCGCGCGAACCGGTGGTGATCAGGCCATCCTTGATCTTGGCCGAGCCTTCGTTGCTGGTGAGAAAGAGCGCGAGATCGGTGACATCGCGGTCGGTGCCGTCGGAGTAGTGGGCGCGGACGGTGATCTTGTGCGTCTGGCCGGGGCTTTCGAGCACGAGCTTCTTCGGGAGAATCTCCAGGCTGGTCGCGTGCGGCACGTCGGGCGGATCGTTCGGCGCTCCCGCCGCGATCCAGCGGATGAGCGTCTTCGCCATCGGACTGTCTTTTTCGAAAAGCTTCCCGCCCGTGTGGGGCGCGCCACCGCTGGCTTTGGTCACCATCATGGATTCTTCGGGGAGCGCGAGATTCACGCGGCGACCGGAAAATTCGCGCGTCACGCGGTAGTGATCGCCGTCCGGATCGAAGCCCCAGAGCGAGAGCCGGAAACCATCCTGTCCGCGCGCGGCGCCGTGGCAGCGGTTGCACTCCGCTTTCATGAAGACGGGCATCACATCCAGCCGCAGGGAGACGGGTTGATCCGTGGTCGCCTGTTCCACCTTCACCGGCACGGTGAGTTCCTTGCCTTGATACGCGACCTTCAGCGTCGTCTCACCGTCGGCCACGGGATAGACGATCCCTTTGTCGATCTTCGCCTTGCTCGGATCGGTGAGTGTGAAGGTGCTCTGCGCGGTGATGTCGCGGTGCACGCCGTTGGCCTCGGTCACGCGGACGACCATCGACTGCCGGTCGCGCTGGAACTTCAGGTTCACATCGGCCGGGAAAATCTCGAACGCCGCGGGAGCCGGATCGGTGGCGGCGAAGGCGGGGACAGCCGCCGAGAAAGCGGCGAGGAGGACGGTGCGCAGTGCGGTCTTCATTTTTTAGGTTCTTCGTTTTTGGCGACGCTGCCTTTGTCTACGCGCAGGATTCCGCCCTGGGCGAAAGCCGACGTCATATTCTCGCCATCGCGGGCGAGAGTGAACTGGCAGAAGAGTTGTTTGTGCGTGGCGGCCGGCGTGGTCTTTTCGGCTTTCACCGCGAACTTCACCTCCGTCGTTTCCTTGGTGATTTCCTGTTCGTCCGCGGTCGCGCCCGGCGGCAGGCCGAGGAGTTGCAGTTTGGCTTTGCCTTCAAAGGGCAGCTTTTGCTCGACCTGCACGGTCATCGTGGTCGCGTCGCCTTGATCCACAAAGCTGCGGGCGATCTTCCCGGCCACGAATGGCGCGGCGATTTCCACCTCGATGAGCTGGCTGCTGAACCACACGACGCCCTGGCCGAAGTCCGCATTCCCGACCACGCAGATTTTCCACTTCTGCAACGCCGCGTTGGCATTGGCGCTGATCGTCACGGTGCCTTCGGTTTCACCTTCCTTGATCGGCACGAGCCCGTTCGAACCGGTGCCGGGCGGGCTGTAAAGCAGCGCAATGCTGATCGGCCCCTTGAAGTCATTCTTGCGCTCGGCCTTGACCTTCAGCGCCAGCGAACCGCCCTGGAGCAGCGGCACTTTCGGTTGGGTGAGGTCCAGCTTTACCGGAATCTCGTCGGTCACGGCGATCGGCAGCTTCTCCTGCTGGATTGTGTAGTAGGGGCGCTGGTTGCCGTTCTCCGAGATGTCGAGCGATTGCTCGACGACGCTTTCCACCTGCACGTCTTTCGGCGGCTCGGTGAGCTGGGTTTTGAAGGTGAAATCCTTTACGTCGCGCGGCGCGTCCGCCGTGGCTTCGAAGACGACCGGCACGGTGTCCACGGACTTGTCGATGTTCGGTGCGGAGGCGGCGACGCCCGCGAGCAGACCCTCGGCGTCCAGCTTGATCTCGCCGCCTACGTCCTGCCGCTTCACGCGGACGAGTGAGGCGTAGCGATTGCCTTTCGGCACGACCATCGCGCGGCGTTCCTGGTTTTGGTTGATCACCATTTCCGGCAGGTAGGTGGCAATACGCGGCTGCACGGCGGTGAGTTCCACGCGGTAGACGTAGGTCGGTCCGCCGCGGAAAAGCTGGTCGCGGATCGCGAGGATGAATTCACCGTCGGACGCCGCTTTCCAGCGCACGTAGCTGTCGGGACCGCCGGCGTCGTCGTTGCCACTCACGCGGTTGCCCTTGAGGTCGTAGATGTCGAAGACGCTGTCCAGCGGCGAGCGCAGCGCGCGGGCGAACACACGCACTTCGTAGTCGGTACCCTTCGTCGCGGTGAACTTAAAGCAATCGACGTCGTCCTTCTTCTCGATGATTCCGTTCAGCGCGATCGGCGCGGTCGCGTTCGTCGGCGTGGGTTCGTTGACCGTGTTATTCGGCTCGACTTCGAGGACGTTGGGGAGATTGGAAACGCGGATATAATTCGGCTGTGGCGTCGGCTGACCTTGCTCGGTAAAGACTTCGAAGCGCGGGTCGGGATTCGCCGGAAGCTTCACCGTCTTCTCAATGTCACCCGCCGCGTCGCCGATCAGCTTCAGCTTCAACTCCTCACCCGCCGGACCGCCGAGCGGGTAGGTGATCAGCGGCCGGGCGAAGCTGCCGATGTTCACGAGGTAATTGCAAACGCCCGCGCCGGAATTCGTGCTGTCCTTCACCATCACCGTATACTTTCCATCCGCCGGCGCCACGATGCTGGCCACCGGGTCCTGGCGGGTGAAAGCGCAGTCGTCCACCTCAGCGAGCGGTTTTCCGTCCGGTCCGGTGATGAGGAGATAGGAATCAAAGACCGATTGGGTGAGCAGCCGGATGCCGATCACTTCCACGCCGAGCCGCTCGCCTTTTTTCAGTTCCACTTCGAAGCGATCCTGATCCTCGTTCTGCGCCTTGCCGTAGAGCGTGGTGCCGAGCGCCACGGGCTGGGCGGCGGTCGGGTCCTTGGGGTCTTCGACCTCGGCGACGATCGGGAACGGCGTCACGTAAAGCAGCCGCACGTCGGACACGCCGGAGTTTGTGATCACCCGGTAGGAATGCTCGCCGAGCCGCGCATCGGGCTTCGCTTTCACCACCGCGACGAGCCCGTTCTTGGTCGTCGAAACCCAGGTCACGTCGAAGCCCGGTTCGTCGAACATCACCGTCCGCGCATCTTCCAGATTGCTGCCCGTGAAGGTGATTTGCTGCTCCATTCCGCGCTGCACGGCCGACGGGGTGGAATATGCCACCTTCGGCGAGCCGGCGAAGGCGGCAGCCGACAGGGACAATGAAATGGCAACGGCGAGCGGAGAGATTTTCATGACGGAAAGGGGGAGAGGATGATCCGACGAGGATCATCCGCTACTGAGGGATTCCCCCGCCGGTTTTTCCATTCGGAACGTCCGCGAGCAGCCATGGTGCGG
Source organism: Chthoniobacter sp. (assembly GCA_031424375.1). GTDB lineage: Bacteria > Verrucomicrobiota > Verrucomicrobiia > Chthoniobacterales > Chthoniobacteraceae > Chthoniobacter. The sequence goes on from JANPHH010000526.1 coordinate 5,356, forward strand.
CCGCTCGCGGATCATTCGAAGACGGTGGAGAGAGACGCGGGAATCGCGAAAGGAACGGTGGATTAAGCGAGAAGCTCGCTGACCACCTGGCCGTCCTTGACGATCGCCTGCGGGCGACCACCGGGCGCCATCAGACGCTTCTCGGGGCTGATGCCGAGCTGCGTGAAGACGGTGGCGGACATATTCTCGACCGTGAGCGGATCGGACTCCGGCTCGGCACCCGTGGGGTCCGAGGCGCCATGGATGTAGCCGCGCTTGAAGCCGCCGCCGGCGAAGGCAACCGAGAAAACCCGCGGCCAGTGATCGCGGCCGGCGTCCTTGTTGATCTTCGGCGTGCGACCGAACTCGGACGACACCATGACCATCGTCTTGTCGAGCATGCCGCGGCGATCGAGATCGGTGATCAGCGCCGCGTAAGCCTGGTCGAACTTCGTGAGGTTCGTCTCCATGCCCTTGGCGATGTTCGCGTGCATGTCCCAGCCACCGAAAGTGACCGAAACGAGGCGCACGCCGCTCTCCACGAGGCGGCGGGCCATGAGCATGCGTTGACCGGCGTCGTGCTTGCCATATTCGCCGCGGATCTTTTCCGGCTCGGCGTCGAGATTGAAGGCTTCGCGCGCCTTCTGCGAAGACACCAGCGAGTAGGCGGACTGGTAGAAGCTGTCCATCGCCGTGAGCGCGTCGCTCTTCTCCAGCGAGCGGAAATGCTCGTCCACCGTGGCGAGCATGCCGCGGCGGCGATCGAAGCGATCCTGCGTGATGCCGTCGTGCATGTTCAGATCGCGCACTTTGAACCCAGCGGCAGCCGGATCGCCACCGAGGCTGAACGGGCCGTAGCTGGTCGAGAGATAGCCGGTCGCGGCAAATTCATTCGGCACATTCGGCACGCAAACGTAGGGCGGCAGACTGTTCCGCGAACCGAGTTCGTGCGAGACGACCGAGCCGATCGAAGGATACTGAATCGCCGGCGATGGACGGTAGCCGGTGAACATATTGTGAGTGCCGCGCTCGTGCGCCGCTTCGCCGTGAGTCATCGAGCGCACGACGGTGATTTTGTCCGCGATCTTCGCCGTGTTTTGCAGGTATTGGGAAAACTTCACCCCCGGAATGGCCGTATCGACCGTGCCGAGCGGCCCGCGATATTCGATCGGGGCAAAGGGTTTCGGATCCCACGACTCCTGGTGCGCCGCGCCGCCGGGCAGGAAGATGTGGATGAGCGAATCCGCCTTGGCCGGGATCTGGGTCGTCAGTGCTTCCTCCGCGCGAAGCTTGAAGAGATCGCCGAGGGTGAGTCCCAGACCGCCGACGAGGCCGGCGAAAAGGAATTCACGACGCGAGTGTTTGCGGAAGTGCGACGGATCGTCGTACCAGGTCACGGGTTTGGTATCGCTCATAGTGTGTTTTGTAGGTTGGTCTGGCGGGGAAACGAATGCGGCAATGATCTGGCCAGCTTCGGAAACGTCCCGGAAACTTTTTTAGGTTTCCGTCAGTTCAAAGCCAGCCGCGGGCCACATTCTCGCTTCGCCCACGTTGACCCAACCCAGTTTTTAACCTTAGCAGGAAATTTCTGCTCCGCCTTGCACTGTCGCCCCCCAGCCGAGGTCGTGTTTCCCCGCGCTACGCGAGCAGCGGCTGCACCACCCTGCCCGCGATGTCGGTGAGCCGGTAGTCGCGGCCTTCATGGCGAAAGACCAGCCGATGATGATCCACGCCGAGTAGGTGCATGAGCGTGGCGTGAAAGTCGTGCACATGCACCGGGTCGCGCACGATGTTGTAGCCGAATTCATCCGTCTCGCCGTGGATGTAACCGCGCTTCACGCCGCCGCCGGCCATCCAGATCGTGAAGCAGCGCGGGTGATGATCGCGGCCGAACGTGTCCTTCTTGATCTCGCCCTGGCTGTAGGCGGTGCGGCCGAACTCGCCGCCCCACACGACCAGCGTGTCCTCGAGCAAACCGCGCTCTTTCAGATCCGTGACCAGCGCCGCGCTGGCCTGATCGACCTCGGCGGCTTTCTTCGGCAGGTTTTGCGGGAGGCTGCCGTGGTGATCCCAGTCGCGGTGGCAGAGCTGGATGAAGCGGACGCCGCGTTCCGCGAGACGGCGGGCGAGCAGGCAGTTGTTGGCGAAGGACGGCTTCGCCGGATTGGCGCCGTAGCGGTCGAGCGCGTCTTGGGGTTCGCGCGCCAGGTCGGTCAGCTCCGGCACGCTCGTCTGCATGCGGAAGGCGAGTTCGTAGTTTTCGATCTGCGCAGCGATCGCCGGATCGCCAAGCTGGCCGAGGGCGAGGCGGTTCAGTTCGTTGGTGGAATCAAGAAGCTGGCGGCGCGTGGTGGCGTGGATGCCGGGCGGATTCGAGACGTAGAGCACGGGGTCGCCGGCGTTGCGAAACTGCACGCCGCCATGCTGCGCGGGGAGGAATCCGCTTCCCCAATACCGCGACTGCAACGGCTGCCCGCCGCCGCCGCTGGTCAGCACGACGAACGCGGGCAGGTCGTGATTGTCGCTGCCGAGCCCGTAGCTGCACCACGCGCCCATGGTCGGCCGGCCGGGCTGCTGGTGGCCGGTACCGAAGAAGGTGACCGCCGGGTCGTGATTGATCGGCTCGGTGAAGATCGAGCGGATGAAGGTGCATTCGTCCGCGATTTTCGCGGTGTGCGGGAGGAGCGCGGAGAGGTCCATGCCGACCTGCCCATGCTTCGCAAATTCGAACGGCGAGCCGACGCAGAACAGGTTCTTCTGCCCGCTGGTCATGCCCGTGATGCGCTGTCCCTTGCGCACGCTGTCCGGCAGATCCCGGCCGGTCATTTCGGTGAGCTTCGGCTTCGGATCGAAGAGGTCGAGATGCGACGGCGCGCCGCTCATGAAGAGGTAGATCACGCGCTTCGCCTTCGGCGCAAAATGCAGCGACTGCAGCGCGCCCGGCAAGGCCAGAGGACTCGCGCCGGATGCGGCCAAGAGCCGCGGATTCAACAACGACCCAAGCGCGAGCGCGCCGAGTCCCGTGGTGCTCTGGCGGAGGAAAGTGCGGCGGGTCAGCGCGGTCTGGATCTGGTGGGAAAGGTCCATGGTTGGGAGTGATAACCGCAGTCGGGGGAATCTTAGGGAAGACCACCGGGGGTCGCGTGATCCGGAGGGTCAGGGTCACGCCCGGAAGAGCGCGCCCATTTTTTTCCCGAGCAATCGGCTCGTGGCGAAGATGGTAATGCCGAGGAAAACCATCGCCCACACGCCGAGCGCGGAGGCGACGAAACGGCCTTCGCCCATGAGCTGGAAGAGTTCATAGATCGCCTTGGTGATCGGGTAATGCTGCTGCTTCTGCGCGAGGATCAGCGAGTCGGAGACTTCGAGCATCGCGAAAGAAAATGCGAGCAGGCCGCCCGCCATGAGGTTCGCGGCGATGAGCGGGAAGGTGATGCGGCGCAGCGCGCGGAGCGGCGGGCAGCCGAGGTTTTGCGCGGCTTCCTCCAGCGTCACGCTGGTCTGCTGCAGGCCGGCGACGGCGGAGCGCACGACGTAGGGCAGGCGGCGCACCGAGTAGGCGATGACGAGCAGCAGCGTGGGATCTTTCGAGGGATTGAGGAACGAAAACATCCGCCCATCCTGGGTCATCGAGATGTATCCAAACGCGAGCACCAGCCCCGGCACGGCGAGCGGCAGCATGGCCAGCGAATCGAGCAGGGAGCGACCGGGCAGATCGGTGCGCACGGCGACGTAGGCGATGCAGATGCCGAGGATGATGTCGATGAAGGTCGCGATGCTCGCGTACTTCAGGCTGTTGATGATCGAGGGCACGGTGAGGTAGTGCCCGAGCGCGGCGCTGTAATGGCTCGTCGTCCACGCATCGGGCAGCACCGTCTGATACCAGTCGCCCGCGAGCGACACGGCGATCACGCCGAGATGCGGCATGAGCGCGAGCAGCGTCACGCCCCCGAACGCGGCGGCACACAGCCAACCCACCAGCGGACTCACGGTGCGCGCGCCGCTGGCGGTCGTGGCCTTGGACATCATGGCATGATTGTTTTGGCCAAAGAGCAGCTTGCTCAGCGCGTAGAGCAGCACGGTGCTAAAGAGCATCACCACCACGAGCGCGAAAGGGAATGGGTTCCCGGCGATCTCCTTGATGCCGTAGAAAATTTGCACCGAGGTGACGCGCGTGATGTCGAAGATGAGCGGGATGCCCAATTCGGTGAACGCGAAGATGAAGACGATCGTGCCGCCCGCGAAGAGGCCGGGCATGATGAGCGGCAGCGTGATTTTGCGGAACTTGCGGAAACCCGTGCAGCCGAGATTTTCCGCCGCCTCTTCCATGGCCGGGTCCACGTTCGCGAGGGCGGCGGTGATATTGAGAAAGAGGATCGGGTAAAGGTGCAGCGCGTTCAGGGCGACCACGCCCCACATTCGGCCCGCGCCGAGCCAGTCGATGCCGCCATTTTCCGCAAACACACCGAGGTGGGTGAGCGCGGCATTGAGCACGCCATTCTGCCCGAGGATCTGGCGAATGCCGATCGCGCCGACGAAGGGAGGCAGAATCAGCGGGACGAGTAGCAGCCCGGATAGCAGCTTCTTTCCGGGAAACTCAAAACGATCGGACGCAAACGCGAGCGGCAGCGCGATGGCCAGCGTGGCGGCGGTGCTGGCCACGGCGAGAAAGAGCGCGTTGCCGAGTCCTTCGAGGTAAATGCGGTTGCGGAAAACTTCGGCGACGAATTGGAACGTGAAGCGGCGGTCGGCATCGAAAAACGCGCCGGTCACCGTGGTGCCGATGGGCCAGAGAAAAAAGCAGCCGAAGAAGGCGCAGGTCAGGACATAGACGAACCAGGCAAAGGGTTTCGACATCGGTGGGGATCGTGGCGGAGGCCGTGGCGCGTGTCGAGGCGGTCGGAGAACGGAACCACGAAAGAGGCGAAATAGACGAAAGGGAGTGACGGGGAATTTTGGTCCACGAAAGACACGAAAGGACACGAAAGCGGAGGCTCCCCTTTTCGTGTCCTTTCGTGTCTTTCGTGGACCTCCTCCGTTGGACGCCGCCTGCCTTCCCCTTTTCGTCTATTTCGCGTCTTTCGTGGTCCCCTCCTCCGCCGGTGGGGGAGTCGCGGCGCGGCGGGCTTCAGCCGAGGCGGCCCAGCGGACCCGCGCTTGCGCGGCGAAGGTGTCGAACTTTTTCCGCTGCTCGGGCGTGAGTTCGCCGCGGATGCGGTCGGCGCTGCGACCCATGATTTCATGCACCTTCGGCATGGTCTCGGCGGTCGCCGCGCGGAGTTCGCCACCGGTTTCGGACAGGATGGTTTTGACCCGCACCTTTTGCTCGGGCTTCAGCTTCAGGTCATGCACGGCGCGGTCCATGAAGATCTCCGCCACCGCACCGGGGCCGCCGCGGGTCACTTTATGAAAGAAGGTGATCCAGCCGAACGCGGTCCCGAAAAACCCGCCGACGAGCAGGCCGCTGCCGAAGATGAAAGCAACCATCAGGCAGCCGCGAAAGCGCTTCATCAGCGGCTCTCCGGGCTCAGCCAGGCTTCGACCACGGGCACGGGTCCGCTCCGCACGGCGTCCCATGCGTAGGAGGCATCCGGTTCCAGATGCACGACCGCCTGACACCACGCCGCCGCCGCCACGACGAGGGCGGCGAAGATGGGCGATAGCCGCAGTGCGATGCCGAAGAAGCTGGCGCCGCGTTCCTCGCGGAGGCGGGCGAGCAGCCGCGTCTCGAAGCCGTAGCCGCCCTCGGTGGGGGGCGGGACTTCGCGCGCGGCGCGGAAAAGAGCGTCGAGTTTTTCGTCGGGGTTCATGGCTCGAGTTGGAGGATTTTTTTCAAGCTTTGCCGGGCGCGGAATGCTCGGACCTTCACATTCGTCTCGCTCCAGCCGGTGAGCAGGGCGATCTCGCGGAGTGGCCGTTCTTCGATTTCGGCGAGGGTGAGAATGAGCTGCTCATCAGCGCTGAGCTGGCGCATGGCGTGGAGGACGACCTCGCGCGCCCGGCCCGCGGCGACGGCCGCATCCGCGCTGTGATCGCACACATCGTAGTCGTGCACATCGAGCGACACTTGCTCACGCACGCGCCGCTCCTTCCGCAGGAAATCGTAACACGCCGAGACGGTGATCCGCGCCAGCCAGTGCTCGAACGGCGCCTCACCGCGGAACTTCGCGAGATTGCGAAACGCGCGGAGAAAGACTTCCTGCGCGATGTCGTCGAGCTGATGCGCGTCGCGGGCGAAACGGGAGGCGGTGCCGAAGACGCGGCGTTTGTGCCGGCGCACGAGTTCCGCGAAGGCGTCGTCTTCCCCGGCCAGCGTCGCGGCCACGAGGGCAGCATCGTCGGCAGGCTCGGGGGTCATCACCCGATTAAACGCCGCCGGGGCGAGAGATAGGGCGGAGAAAGTGAGCGCTGTCATGCATCTGCGGCGAGAGACGCGACGCCCCGGTCAAAGGTTACGCGGGGTGGATCAGCCTTCGGGATCGTCGAGGACGGACTGCAGCCGCTCGGCGAGAGCAGCGGGAAAGCGCGCGGGCCAGGAGGAGTCGATCAGGCCGACGCTGGCGAGGTCGCGGAGATGGACGCGATCCTTGTCGCGAAAAGAGATCAGCTTCATCCGCACGAGGGTCGCGAGCGGCACGAGCTGGAATCCATCGGCCGGCTCGGTGTCCGCCAGTTCGGGTGTGGGCTCGAGCGCGCCGGGCACGGCGGATTCGCCCGCCCAGAGGATATGCAGCGCGTCCCGAACCTTCCCGTCAGCCCCTTCGAGAAAAACATCCATGCTCCCCGCGCGGCCGAGCGACGTGACCCGCCGGTGGACGAATCCGGCGGCTTCGAGCGCCCGCTTTGCCGCGTCGAAATCCGAAGGGCGAAGCAGCAGGTCGACGTCCCGGGTGTTGCGCACCGCGGCGACATCGACTCGCGAAACCCAGGCAGCGACGGCATTCCCTCCGACGACGGCATAGGGCACGCCGGCTGCAGCGAGCGTGGCGGCGGCGCGTTCGAGGCGGCGGCGGACTTGAGCGACGGCTTCTTCCATACGATGCCAGGAGACTGGTGCCAGCGTGGGCGCTGTCATGCGGGAAGTCCTCGCACATCGGCGCGGCGAGGCCAAGGTGGAAGTGATGGCGTCACGCCTCCAGCCGGTAGCCGAGCGTGTGCACGGTCACGAGGTGGCGCGGTTCGCCGGGGGTTTCCTCGATCTTCTGCCGCAGCTTCACCATGAGCTGATCGAGCGTGCGCGTGGTGCCGTAGTATTCGATGCCCCAGACTTCGTTGAGGATGACTTCGCGGGAGACGGCGTTGCCGCGTTCGCGGAAGAGGAGCGCGAGGACGCGGAGTTCGCGCGGGGTGAGGTCGATGGCTTCCTTGCCGCGGGTGCCGCGCAGGGCTTTGCAATCGATCCGCACCTTGCCGAAGGCGATCTCGGCGGGGAGTTCCTGGGCGTCGGGCGCGGGTTCGGCGCGGCGCAGGAGGGAGTGAACGCGGGCGAGGAGTTCGCGCACGGAAAAGGGTTTCGTGACGTAGTCGTCGGCGCCGAGTTCGAGGCCCACGACCTTGTCGATCTCCTGCCCCTTGGCGGAGAGCATGAGGATGGGAACGCGACTTTTGCCGGCGCGGATTTCGCGGCAGAGGTCGTAGCCGCTTTTGCCCGGCAGCATGATGTCGAGGATGACGAGGTCGGGCTGCGCCTGGCGGAGCTGGCTGAGGGCGTGCGTGCCGGTGCCGCATTCGGTCACGTCGTAGTTTTCCCCGCGCAGGGCGTCGCACAGGCCGAGGCGGATGTGGGGGTCGTCTTCGACGACGAGGATGTGCTTTTTCATCGCGAACGTGGAGCGGAGAGAAACGGAAAACCGCGTTGATTCAATGGTGGAGAAGGAGACCGCGGATTCCGCAGATTGACGCGGATTTACGCACGCTGAAATACGCGTCAAAATGCGGAAAATGCGGTCTATCATTCATCGCCGGGGACGCGACGCGCACGTGCCGAACAACCGCCGCCACCCC
>JANPHH010000527.1:0-5772 GCA_031424375.1 Chthoniobacter sp.
GATCGCCACCCCGGCGGATTTTCGCAAGCAGGGCGGCGCGCTCTGGGGCGGCCGGAGTTACGTTCGCGTCTTCATCGGTTGCAACGGCGCGCAGTCTTACTACAGCGCGAGGGCGTTCCGGGGCTCGCTCAGGGTCTGAACTTTGCGGAGCGTCTCGCGACCGCTCGGAAATCCATGAAACCGATTCAAGGTTACCACCTCATCACGCCGGACGACCTCCACTGGCGACCGTCTAATCTGATGAAGATTCCAAACGCCGATTTTCTGGAGCGCACCGGGAGCGAGAACCTGGGGGCGCGGCTGTGGCGGTTGCCGCCGGGGAGTGCGAACACGCTGCACAAACACATCCGGCAGGAGGAGTTTTACTTTGTGCTCGAAGGTGTCGGACGGATGCGCATCGGCGGGGAAACCGTGACGGTGCCGAAGCACGGCGGCGTGCTCGTGGGGCCGGAGCAGTTACGGCAGGTCTTCAACGACACCGACGCCGACGTGCTCTGGCTGATCGTCGGCGCGCCGGAGGAACTCGAGTTCCTGCAAGGCTCGAAATCGCCCATGGATCTCTCGCTGATCTACCCGCAAGACCCCACGCAACTCCCGCCGGAACTCACCGGCAAGCAGTGGCCGCCGAAGGAATGAGCGAGCAGGCGGGCGTGGCGGCCATTTCGACTGACAAGCCGACGTGTCTTTCCATGATGCGGGGATGAAACTTCACTCGTTCAGTGTGCTCCTGGCGGCCATGGCGGCGGCTTGCGTCGCCGCGGAATCGCCGGGTTGGAGCACGGGTGAGTTTCGCTGGAAATCGAGTGGGGCTTTGATCGACGTGGAGGCGCAGCGCGCGGCGGAAGACCCGCACGTGGCGCTGAAGGATCCGACGATCGTCTTCCACGACGGGCGCTGGCATCTCTTCGGCACGCTGCGGATGAAGTCGGGGCGGGTGTGCATGCAATACCTCAGCTTCACCGATTGGGCGCAGGCCAATGCGGCGCCGCGAGAGCTGATTTCGTTTACCGACAAGTATCACTGCGCGCCGCAGGTCTTCTATTTCACGCCGCACCGACGCTGGTATCTCATCCACCAACTCGTGAACCCGGAGACTACGCCGCCGATGGGGCCGTATTTTTCCACCACGGAAAATCTCGCCGACGCGAAGTCATGGTCGAAGCCTGAGTTGATGGTGACAAACCCGGTGGCGGGGCAGAAGTGGATCGACTTCTGGGTGATCTGCGACGCGGAGAAGGCGCATCTTTTCTATACCTCGAACAACGGGAAGATGTGGCGGCGCGAGACGAAGCTGGCGGATTTCCCGCGCGGCTGGTCGGAGCAGGTGCTGGCACTGGAGGGCGACATTTTCGAAGCGTCGCACACTTACAAGCTCAAGGGACGCGAGCAGTATCTCACGATCATCGAGGCGCAGACGGCCGGGCGGCGCTACTACAAGGCGTACCTCGCCGATCGCCTCGACGGTCCGTGGCGCGGGTTGGCGGACACCTTGGCCAAGCCCTTCGCGGCGCGCGAGAATGTGCAGCCGTCGCCGGAGTGGACGACGAGCATCAGTCACGGCGAACTACTCCGCACCGGGATCGACGAGCGGATGGAAGTGGACCCGGAGCATCTGCGCTTCCTCTACCAGGGCGTGAGCGACGCGGACTATCGCAGCACGAAATATGGCGGCATCCCGTGGCGGCTCGGCCTGCTGGAGATGACGCGCTGATTGGCTGGGGGGTCAGCGGCCCCGCTAACGGCGGCAAACCCTGTTCACTCCATCCCTTCCCACAGCTTCACGTTGTCGATCTGGCAGGTGCCGCCATCGACGGCTTTGAAGTCGATCTGGTGCTGGCCGGTCATGTCGATCTGGGCGCTGTCGAAGCGATGTTTCTTCCCGTCGATGGTGAGCAGCAGCGTGCCCTTCTTCATTTCGATCGCCACGTCGTGCCATTGATTGAGGGCGAAGAGCGGCGCGTCGATCGGCAGGGTTTCGACGTCCTTCTTGATCGTCAGGGTTGTCGCCTTCGCGCTGAAAGTGAGCGTGTGAATGTGGTGGCCGAGGTCGAGAAGCGGAAAGCCCTTTTGGTAGGCCGGCGCGTCGTAGCGCACGCGCATCTTGCAGACGAAATTCTCCGGCACCTGCTTGAGCCAGATCACGGGCTTCAGGCCCGCATGCGACGGGTCGGCACTGGCTTTCTTTTTCTCCTGGAACTCCGTGGAGGACGGGCCGCCAGTGAGCACTCCGTCTTTGATCGCCCAGGTGCTGCTTTGGCGGACTTCCCATAATTCGGTGTTCAGCGCGCCGTCAAACGTGTCCGCATAAACGAGCTTCGTGCTCTTGAACAACTCGGGCTGATCGTCCGCTCCATGCGCCGGCAGCAATGCGACGGTGGAGAACGACGAGCAGAGGAGGAAGCGGGTGAAAACGCGGGAGGGAAGTTTCATGGTTTGGGCGTTTGGAACCCGTGACCGCGCGATTGGTCGCAGCATTCCCTCCGGCAACTGCCGCTTCCGCTGTCGCATTCCCGCGCATCCCGCTATGGGTGATGCCGAACTTCATGTCTCCGCCCTCCGCCACTCCGCGCACCCTGCCCGACCTTTCGCCCGAAGAGCTGGCGGCGTGGAGGGAAGGTCAGGGCTATAAGGCCTCGCATGCGCCGCGGGTGCTGCGGCGGCTGTATGAGGCGACCGGGGAAGCGGCGCGCTCGCGGGCGCGGGTGCCAGCGGGACTCGCGGAACGCTTGCAGGCGGCGTTTCCAGAATGCGCGGCCAGTCTCGCGCTGCGGCAGGTCGCGGCGGACGGGACGTGCAAGCTGCTCCTGCGGCTGACGGACGGACGCACCGTGGAATCCGTGCTGATGCCGGACTTTCATCCGACGCGCGCGGCGGGGTGCATCTCCAGCCAAGTCGGCTGCGCGATGGGCTGCGACTTCTGCGCGACGACGCAGACGGGCTTTGAGCGGAATCTCACGGCGGGCGAGATCGTGGAGCAATTCATCCATCTGCGGCGCGAGGCGCGGACGGCGGGGCGCACGCTGCGTACGGTGGTGTTCATGGGAATGGGCGAGCCGATGCTGAATCTGCGAAATGTGCTCGCGGCGGTGCGCCGCATGGCCGACCCCGCGCTCGGCGCGCTGGGCTGGCGGCAGGTCACCATTTCCACTGTAGGCATCGTCCCCGGCATCGAGGAACTGCGCGCCGCCGATCTCGGCGTGCAACTCGCGCTCTCGCTGCATGCGCCGGATGACGCCACGCGGGCCGATCTGCTGCCGATGGGCCGGCGCTTCGAGGTGCGGGACGTGTTGGCCGCGGCCGATCGCTACCAGGCGAGCAGCGGCCGCATCACCACCATCCAGTATTGCCTGCTCGCCGGGGTGAACGACTCGCTCGCCCAAGCCCGCGACCTCTCGCGGCTTCTGCGGGGCCGCGACATGCACGTGAACCTGCTGCGTTACAATCCCACCGGCCTGAGCCTGCGCGGTCGCGCCTATGCGGCGAGCAGCATGGAGCACACCGACGCTTTCCTCGCCGAACTCCGCGCCCACGGCACCGTGGCCCACCTGCGCCGCGCGCGCGGACCGGAGATCGACGCGGCCTGCGGGCAGTTGCGAAAGCGGGAACAGGAACCGCGAGTGACTCACCCCCACTAACCGGGAGGCGATTCAACGCCGAACGGGATCTCGCCGCCCACCTGCGAGCGATCGCCGTGTATCCGATCTCCGAATTCAGGCAGCAGAAAGGCACGCGACATACACGGTGCTGGCGGAGTCCCGTTCGAGTAACGGATTCGGGAAGGTCACAACCTGCGCGGTCGCGGTAGCGAAGACACCGCGGAGCGCAGCGAGAAAAGCGTCATCCGGAGGATCATCGGACCACAGCGCGAAGACGCCGCCGGGTTGCAAATGCGCGGCCAGCGCGCGCAATCCGTCCGGTGCATAGAAGGCGCCGTGGCGCGGGTGAAGGAGATTGCGTGGGGAGTGATCGATATCGAGCAGGATGGCGTTGAAACGGCGCGCGGGAGTCGCGGGATCGAAGCCGGCGGCGGACGCGGCCAGCGCGAAGAAATCGCCGTGAAGCAAGCGGCAGCGCGGGTCGCCGGTCAGGGTGGGCCCGAGCGGGACGAGGTCGCGCTGGTGCCAGTCGATGACGGCTTCGAGGAAATCGACGACAAGCACTTCGCGGACGTTCTCATGCTTCAGCGCCGCGACGGCGGTGTAGCCGAGCCCGAGTCCGCCGACCACGACATCGTGGTCGGTGCCCGGAGCGAGTGCGGCGAGACCGAGATCGGCGAGCGCGACTTCCACGACGTGGAAGAGGCTCGACATGAGGAACTCGTTCCCGAGCTTCACCTCGAAGACTTCCAGATCGTCCAGCGCCGCAACGCGCCGGCGGCGGAGCGAGACATCGCCGAGCGGGGTTTTGCGGTAGTCGAGTTCGGCGAAGTCTCTGCTCATCGGCCGACTGTACGCCGAACGGCGCCGCAGTAACTAAGAGAGTGGACCGGAAGTTAAAAAGTCTGTCATCCCGAGCGGAGTGTAACGAAGCCGAGGGACCTCGGCCTCCGGAGGATCATGGATCATTCTGCACTCCGAGGTCCCTCGACTTCATTCTGGTCGCTTAGGCTCCCTTCATTCCGCTCGGGATGACACGCTGTCTTTAATGCCGGTACACCCTCTAAGAAACGCCCGCCGCGGATGCGGTCGCGGGGCGGGCGTGAAAGTGGCGTCGCGTCCATTGCCGGAGGTGCTCGAACGTGAGGTAGATGACCGGTGTAGTGAAGAGCGTGAGGATCTGGGAAACGATCAACCCACCGACCACGGAGATGCCGAGCGGCTGGCGCAACTCCGCGCCGGTGCCGGTGGCGATGATGAGCGGGACGGCGCCGAACATCGCGGCGAGGGTGGTCATCATGATCGGCCGAAAGCGGACCACGCAGGCCTGGTAGATGGCTTCCTCGGGCGTGAGGTCGTCGCGCCGTTCGGCGTCGATGGCGAAGTCGATCATCAGGATCGCGTTCTTCTTCACGATGCCCATGAGGAGAATGATGCCGATGAAGGCAACGAGCGACAGATCCTTGCCGGTGACGAGCAAGGCGAGCAGCGCGCCAAGTCCCGCCGAAGGCAGCGTGGAGAGGATGGTGAGCGGATGAATGAGACTCTCGTAGAGCACGCCGAGAACGATGTAGACGACGACCAGCGCCGCGCCGATGAGCAGCGGCAGCGTCGCCAGCGAGGCCTGAAAGAGCTGCGCAGTGCCTTGAAAACTGCCTTGAATGCTCGAAGGCATTCCGAGTTCGCGTGCGGCACCGTTGATAAGTTCGGTCGCATCGCCGAGCGACACGCCGGGGCGCAGGTTGAAGGAAATGGTGACGGCTGGAAACTGGCCCTGATGATTCACGGACAGCGCCGTATTGGTGGTCGAAAAGCGGGCGACGCTGGCAAGCGGGACCTGTCGGCCGGTATTCGATTTCACGAAAATCTTCTCCAGCGACGTGGGATCCTCTTGATACCGCGGGTCCACCTCGAGCACGACGTGATGCTGGTTGTAGCGCTTGTAGATGGTCGAAACCTGGCGCTGGCCGAAGGCATCGTTGAGCGTGTCGTCGATCGCTTGGGGCGAGATGCCGAAGCGCGAGGCCTGATCCCGATTGATCGTCATCTTGAGCTGAGGCGCGTTGTCCAGCAGATCGGAGGTGACGTCGGCCAATTGCGGCAACGACCGCATCTTCTCGGTCATCTTGTTCGACCAAGTGTTGAGTTCGGCGAAGTCGACGTCCTGCAGCGTATA
>JANPHH010000528.1:0-4483 GCA_031424375.1 Chthoniobacter sp.
GGGATCATCACGCACAGGTCGTAGGGAAGCTCGGTGCCTTCCATGCTGATGGCGAGGCGCTCGGCGGGCTTGATGGTTTCGAGGTTGAAGAACGTCTCCACTTTGATCCCGCGCTCATCGAGAAAACGCTGTGCGACTTCCGCGACCGTCTCGATCGTGAAGCAGCGGCCGATCGGGAACGTGTAGGTGATCTCCGTTTTCTCGCGCAGTCCACGCTTGGTCAGGAAGTCTTCGAGCAGGAACGTGAACTCCAGGGGCGCGACCGGGCACTTGTAGGGCAGCCCGCCCACGCCGACGACGATCTTGCCGCCGGCGAATTCCTGCAGCGCGCCGAAGAGCCGGCTCGCACCTTCGTGCGTGTAGAAATGATGCGCGCCTTCGACCATCCCCGGCACATCTTCCGGCGCGACCTGCGAGCCGGTGGCGATGACGAGGAAATCGTAGTCGAGTCGCGTGCCGTCGGCCAGCGTCACGGTCTCGGCGCTGGCGTCGAGTTCGTGAATGTCACCATGCACGAGTTCGACTTTCTCATTCAGCAACTCGCGCTCGGGCCGGCTGAGCGACCGCGGGTCCTGCTGCCCGAACGGCACATAGAGCCAGCCGGGCTGATAGTAGTGCTGCACCTGCGAGCTGACGACGGTGATCGTCGAGCGCTCGCCGATGCTGCGGGCGAGAAGATTCGCGAGCAGCGTGCCGCCCGTGCCGCCGCCGAGGATGAGGATGCGCGACATCGGTCAGTGGGATTTGCGGCAGATGAAACGCGTCGCACCTTCCACCGGCTCGGTGCCGTGGAGGTCGTGCTTCGCTTTCGTGAGCCAGAGCGGGATGTCTTTCTTGCTGCCGTCGTCGCCGGAGATGACGGCCAGCACGTCGCCGACTTTCGCATCGCGGACGATGCGGATGAGTTCCATGAGCGGCCCGGGGCAGAAGCTGCCGCGCGCGTCGCTTTCGCGGGTGATGGTGATGTTGTCCATGTGCGTGGGTGGTTAGATGAAGAGCGTTTGCCCGCCCGTGCTGTCCTCGACGAAAGAGCCGACGCCAGTGACTTCGCCCACGACCGGTTCGAGGTCCTCGAGCTTCAGCCCGAACAGATCCATGGTCAGCCCGCACGCCTTGATCTTCACGTCGCCGAGATCCATCGCATCGCGCAGCGTATCGAGCCAGTGCGGCACCTTCTTCGCCTGCATGGCCTGCATCGCCGTTTCCGCGAAATCCGCGAAGTCCGCGCTGATGCGCGGTGGCTGTTCCTTCGCGCCTTTGCGGAAGGCCATGAGCCCCCAAAAGGTGAGGAAGATGGTGACCTGCTTTTGCATGGCCGCCGCGCCACTGGCGATGACGGACGCGGCCATGAGTTTGTCGGTGGTGCCCGAGAAGAGCACGATGGAGAGTTTATCGGTGGGTGCTGGGGATGGATTCATGGGGTGCTTTGTTGCCGTAAACTCTAAATCGTCATTTGGTTATATGCTTTGCGAAAATTGTCCGAAACTGACCGGCGGTTGCGACCCTATATGGTGTAGTGGGGGATGGAGGCGCGAGCCTGCTGATTCAGGCGGTCGCAGACCAATTCGCAGAGGCGGAGGACGAAGTCGCCCTGCATCTGGTAGTGCACGAAAATCCCGCGCTGCTCCCTGGAAATGAAGCCCCCTTCAAACAATACTCGAAGCTGCTTGGAGATGTTCGGTTGGGAAGTCCCGATCGCTTCGACCAGTTCATTCACGGTCTTCGACCCCGACTTTAGCTCCTGGAGAATCGCCAATCTCGTCGGCTCTGAGAGCGCGCGGAAACTATCGGCTATCTTTTCCAGCGCTGCGCGAGACTGCTTTCTTTGGACCTGGCGTGTGGCTCTCATATCACTGTTCGATCATATAGTTTCATCCACCGATGTCGTCAAGGATCGGTTGTCACTCGGAGGGCTGCGCATTTTACCATCTTGAAACTGACCTCCTACCGCCCAACGCGGGTAGCTTCCTCAACACATACGTCCCGTCGAAGTGATCATTGAAACGATTCCGCGGATTACAGCACGGTGTAAGTGCGTTTGATCACCGTGGATTGATTGCCCGCCTGATCGGTGGAGCGGAAGCTGAGGGCAAGTGGTCCAGGGGAAACACCCTTGATCGCCGCGCTCCACTTGGTCGTGCCCGCGGCTGGCTGCCACGGTCCGGCGCCGATACGGAACTCAACAAGGCTGATGCCATTCTTGTCGGCGGCGACACCTGTCACGATGAAATCCGGACCATGGACGCGCGATCGATTTGTCGGCAGGCGCGGCGTGACCTTTGGCGGGACGAAGTCGGCAACGCCGCCCACCGAACCGGAGACGCGAATCTTCGTCGTACCGAGGTTCGATTCTACGAATCCATTCGACGCAGCGTAGGTAAACGAATCGGCGCCGACGTAGCCGGCGTCGGGGAAGTAAGTGGCCAGCGTGCCCTGCAGGCCGACCGTGCCATGCACCGGCTGGCTGACGACACGCCACGTCGAGGCGCCGGTGCCGGCGAGCGGAATGGATTTCGGCTGATCGCGCAGCGCGAGGAGCGAACCGTTGCGGACAACGGGCGGGCGACGACCCGGGCCGTCTTCGCCGTTGGGACCATTGTGGCAGTCGTAGCAGCCGATGGTCTGCCCGCGCCAAAAACGCTTCGCCCCCGACTCCTCAAGCGCCAGCGCGCGATTCGCCTGCGCCCGCGAGAGCCGCGTGCCGCGGAAGTCCACGCCGTGACAGCTCTGGCAATTGCTAATCGAGCCGCCATGTTCAAAGAGATCGCCGTGCGAACTGGCCCAGCCCTGCCCGATCGGATGCAGCCCGTGCGGGCCGCCGGCCACCGTGTTGGGCATTGTGGCGTGGCAGGTGATGCATTCCGCGACCACACCGATGTGTCCCTGGAGTTGCTTGCTGGCGATGTTGTCGTTGTCAGTCCAGGTGGGGAATTCCGCGTGCGTCGAGCCGTGACAGGCTTCGCATTGCAGACCGCCGTGACCTTTGGAAAAGCGGAAGAGCGACTTACCCGGCGCGGGTGTGTTGGGATTCGTGGCGAAGGTCGAGTTGACCGCGACGCGTTCGTGTTTCGGTCGGTCAAAGACGGAGTGGTAAACGATCTGGCCGTTGTTCGAGGTCGCCGTGCCGGTGTGGCAGGACTGACAGTTGGGCTCGTCGAGCCAGCCAATGCGAGCCACCGCGCCCACATCGCTCATCGAGCCATGACAGCTCTGGCATTGCATCGCCATCGTGCCGTCGGTGGCCACGGCGGAACCCATCGCACCGCGCAGACATTTCGTGGTCGAGCCGGGATGACATTGATAGCAGGACGCGCGGTTCTCACTCGAATCGAGGGTCAGCCCCGATTTCCAATCGACGACGTTGGCATGAAAGCCGTGGACGGAAGTCGTCAGTGGCTTCACCCCTGGGTAGCCCCCGGTGCCCAGTGCTTCCGAAGCGTGGCAGCTTGCGCAAAGGATGGGCGTCCCGCGTTGCACGACCGTCTGATAGAGCCCGGCGCTCAGGAGTTGTTTGTCCAGCAGCGCCTGCTGATAGAGCGGCGAGCCGAGGTTCTTTTCGTCGTGCAGCAATAGGATGTTCAGGCGGTGATCACGCTTGCCGTCGCCCGTATTGACCCAACCCGCCGTCGGCATGGCGTGTGGATTCGTATTCGGCGCATGGCAGGTGCGGCAGTCCACTTCGGAGGAAACCGGCAGCACCACATCGACCGTCGCGAGCAGCGCGCCCGCCGCGTTCTTCGCCGAGAGCTTCATCAGCGGATAGGTGTTCGTGGACTGCCGTTCATCCAGCGGCGTGATCGGGATGCCCGTGGCATTGAACCACCGGAAGTTTGCATCCCAGTCCATCGGCTGCGGGATGTTCGCCAAGCCCGGCATGTTCTTGCCCGCCAGACCCTGATCCGGCAGCAGATTCGCGCCGAAGAGCGCAGGCGCATAGTCCCAGAAGTTCGTCTTGCCCGCGGAAGTCTTGTTAATCGAACCCAGCGGATCGGCGACCGCTTCGTAAGTTTGGGTTAGGCCCGCGGGGTTAGTGACCAGATGCCCCTGCGCATCCATCAATTGCACGTTGATGGTGTTGAAGGGCGGCAGGATGGAGAAGACCGAGTAGTCATCGTCCATGCAGTGCATGCCGAGATTGTTCCAGCCCGTGATCGTCCACTTGCCACCGCCGGCTAGAACGATGGACTGAAATGCGAGTGACAAAACCGCGACCAGCGCGGCTTTCGTGAGTCTGGTGGGCAGTTTCATATTCGGGGGAGGTTTTGGGCTGGACTACGGAGTGGTGCCGAGCTTGCCGCCGGTGCTGGTGAAGCTGCGCTTAGGAATATGCACGCCGTTGAGGCGAGTACTAGAGCGTGTCATGCACTTTAGCGGAAGAGTGAGTTAAGTGAAAGAGTCACGAAGGCCAGCCAATGGAGGCCGGCGAGGGAAGAGGATAACCTCTCGTAGTCGCGACCGAGGCGGCGGAAGCGTGCGGCCCAGG
>JANPHH010000529.1:0-2552 GCA_031424375.1 Chthoniobacter sp.
TTTGATCGCCGTTCATGACGGGCATCGCCTTGTCGGTGATCACCAGATCGAAGTGGCCGGTCGCGAATTGCCGCAGGCCATCGGAGCCATCGACGCGTCTTACCGCTGTCAATATTTGAACCATGATCCCATCTACCTGACCGATCGGCTTGCCGCGATCCAGCACCTGCGCTGCTCGCGCGAAAAACTAACCCGGACTCTACGCGCCACTCGCCGAGTTTGCGGACTTTGGCGTCGAGCCTCGCGCGGCCACCGGCGTTTTTTTGATTCCGCGAAAGCGGCGCGCGGAAATCGCCAATCGCGAGACGGTTTCCGCCAAATCGCAACGGCACTAGCGCGAGGCATCACAGCTCCCGGAGGAATTATCGGTCGTCCCCGCGCAGCCTCGCATGCACCCGTCAATTTCATCAATGCAAACGCCGTTTGTATCAATGCAACCCTCGCGTGCTTTCATACCGTCAGTGCCCGGCTCGATCCCGAAGCCTCCTTGCTCGCTGCTCCCACCGGATTGCTCGTTGCTTCAGCCGGATTGATCCCTGCCCGGCGCGATTGCCACGCAGCATCCGCCTTGCGGCTCGATCCACCCGGCGATTGCATCATGGCAAGCGCACATCCGACATCACCCCGCCCCGTTGGCACCCGGCCTGCTAAGTCATCCGCAAACCACGCGCGCCGATTACACCGCGCGCCTACCGAACTCACCATGCCCACCGTCGCCACCAACACCTACCGCCTCCCGATCGTCAAAAAACTTTCGCGAGGCACCACGATCATCGAACTCAGCACCGGCAATCCCAACGTTCCCGGAAACGAAGCGGCCCTCGCCGCTTTCGCCGCCGCACAGGCAGAGCTCGGCGCGGCGCAGGCCGCCTACCTCGCCGCCGTCCAGGCGGCCCAGCAGCTCCTCGCCGCGCGAGACGCGCTCGTCACGAAATGGAACAACACCCTGAACAACCTCGCCGGCTTCACCGAATGCGCCACCAGCGGCCAGCCCGGAAAGGTGCTCAGCACGGGCTTCGGCGTCCGCGCAGGCAAGTCCCCATCGCGCCCCGTCGACCAGATCACCAAAGTCGCCGTGGCCTACACCGGCACCCCCGGCTACTCCGAGGTGACCTGGCGGCGCGACCCACGCGCCGACGCCTACCGCGTGCAGTGGAGCGCCGAGGAGATCACCGCCGATGGCTGGCGCGAAGTGGGAGTCGTCACCGAAGCCAGCTTCACCGGCAATGGCGCCACCCCCGGCCAGCGCTGCTGGTACCGCGTCGCCGGCGTGAACCGCCTCGGCCAGGGCCCGTGGAGCGAACCCGCGCTGCGTCCAGTGATGTAATACCAACGCTCAGAGACGGTGTCATCAGACTCTAGGCCGCGGGTTGTAGGGCGTCTGTGTCAGACGCCGGAGCGGGGAGTTTCCCTAGGGAACCGCTGATTAAATCGAGGATGGCCCGCGAAATACGCGAAAGGACGCGAAAAACAAAATGCGGTCAGAGGAGCGGGATCACTTTCGCGATCTTTCGCGTATTTCGCGGGCATTGATCAGCGGCTCCCTAGGCCGCGGTTTGTAGGGCGTCTGTGTCAGACGCCGGAACGGGGAGATTCCCTAGGCGAGCCACCGCGGCGTTTCTGCGAAACGCCCTACAATTCCCCGCGGGTGCTCCCCTTTTCCGCAGCGGTTTTCGGCCGAGATTCCAGCGCCCCGCGCAGGATCGCGGCTGGGGGCAAGCGGGAGGCATTCCGTGAATCGCGCAGTCTCACCGTGAACTCAGTCTCTGGAGTTTGCCCGCCATTTCAATCGCTACCGCTCGGCCAGCCTAACTTCCCACCCAGAATCGAGACGTGGCGCCAGCCAGCGATCACTCACCGCGGGGACCTGTCGGAGAGCATGGACCCGACACGTTTTACCGCTGTCAAATATTGAACCATGACCCCATCCACCTGACCCCATCCACCCGCTCGGGATGACAGGCGTTTTGACTCCCGGTCCACCCTCTTAAGGGGTGCGGGAAACCCGACGCTCCCGGCACCCCTCCGGGGTGCGCTCCTGGGGTGTCGGGGAATCCGGGGGTGTTACCCCTGGCTAATGTCCTCGGTCCCTCCGGGACCCGCCCGCGGTCGGCGCCAGCCGAGTGGGGAACTGCATGACCCACTCGCGGAAGTGAGGTCAACTTTCATCGATCGATCCCGCCTTCGAGCGTTGTCAGCCTCCCTTTTTCGCTCTTGACCTAGCCGCGTGGAAGAGCGGGAGAACAGACTTCGCAAAATTACGAACGTGATCGGACTCCGAAGGGTCCGCCGCGACTCGCTTGACCGCCGCCAGCGCCTCGGCGTCCCCGGGCCAGCCGTTCGCGAGGGCTTCCACTGCCCTTTGGCGCACGTACACGCTCTCATCTTTTCCGGTAGCCGCTTCCCCGCTGCCGCTCGCCGCGCGCACAAGCGCCGCCAGCGCCTCGGCATCCCCCGACCAGCCACTCGCGAGGGCAACCACTGCCCATAGGCGCACCAAAACTCTCTAATCTATTCCGGTCGCCGCTTCCCCCCTACCGAGCGCCGCGCGC
>JANPHH010000530.1:0-3256 GCA_031424375.1 Chthoniobacter sp.
GCTCAACTAAAAACCTAAACAAAGACCCCGCCAACAATGTCTAGTCACAACGCAAACTGGAACTCTGGAAAAACTTGGAATTCTGGTCTGCGCTGGGCGGCAGCGGAACCGGGGCCAACTCGAAAGAAGAATATGGGAACCATGGCAATCAATACCAGCGGTCTGCCGGTGCTGCAAAAGCTGGCCAAGGGACAGACGATCATCACCAGAAGTACGAATAACCCAAATGTGCCCGGCAATGCGCCGCTGCTGGCGGTCGTCTCCACCGCACAGGCGGCGCTGGCCGCGGCGCAGGCGGCGGTGGAAGCCAATCGCACCCTGGCAAAGCAACTCATCGCGGATCGCGATACCGCGGAAGCGGCCTGGGATCTCGCGATCGGCGGCCTCGCGGGCTTCACGGACAGTGCGACCGATGGCAGCCCGGACAAGATCCTGACGACGGGCTACGATGTAAAGTCTGCACCGGTGCCGCCGCAGCCGGTGGCGCAGGTGGCGAATGTGCGGGTGAGCTTCAACGGGACGCCGGGCTACTCGGATGTGCGCTGGGATCGGCAACCGCAGTCGGATGCCTATATGGTGCAGTGCTGCCAGGATCCGATCTCGGAGGCGGGCTGGAAGAATATGGGGACGGTGCGGGATGCCAAGTTCACGGGCAACGGGGCGACGCCGGGGCAGAGGTGCTGGTATCGCGTGGCGGGGGTGAATCGGCTGGGTGCGGGCCCGTGGAGTGAACCGGCGCTGCGGCCGGTGATGTGAGGGACCGTTTGATGGGATTGCGTTGATGGTTGATCGGCGGTGGCCGCCGCCAAGGCGGTCCGGGAGTTAGATACTCTTTGCCGATCAACCATCAACCACCCACCACACACTAGTTATCTTCCAAGATGTCTTTTAATCCTAGTCTGCCTCTGGATGACTCGCTGATGGTGGCGGGTGAGATGCGTTCGCAATTCAATGGGCTGAAGACGCTCATCGATCAAGTGCCCGCGGGACCTCCGGGGCCGCAGGGAATTCCCGGTGAGCAAGGTCCGCAGGGTGAGCAGGGGCCGCAAGGGATCCAGGGTGATCCCGGGGCGCAGGGACCCGATGGGCCTCCAGGGCCGAGTGGTGGCCCGCCGGGACCGGAGGGGCCGCAGGGACCGCCCGGGGAGGTGACGCTGGCGCAGCTCGAGAGCGCGATCGCGGGGACTTCGAGCAATAGCGATGGGGTGGAGCCGCTGAATCTGATCGTGAGCGATCCGCCGACGCAGGCCGAGGTGCAGGCGCTGGCGGACAAGGTGCAGGAGCTCCTGCTGGCGCTGCGGCGGTAGCGGGTGGAGGAACGTAGGGCGGATTTTCCATCCGTCGGTTCAGGCGTTGCGGACGCTGACACGGCGCGCTCTGGTTGGGCGCCGGATGGTAAATCCTCCTGCGTTCCTCTTCTCCCCGCGCGAACGTTCCGCGCGAACGTCGCCACGCGGCGCGGGATGGGTTCACGGTTTTTGAAATGGCGCTTTGCGCGTGGGGTGGCTCGGCGAAGTGGACTTCGCCGCTCCTTGTGCGGGCGGCGAAGAGTTTTCGCTCCCGCGATTTGTGCTGATCGGTACCGTTTGGGAAGAAGACGCCTGCTGCTCTTTTGTTGCACGCCGCGCTTGTGAAGGTGCATCACCGTGATAAAGCTTTCATCCTCTGTGTTCATGCGTCATCTCGTCCTTCTTTCCCTCCTCGTCGGTCCGCTGCTGCTCCGTGCTGAAGACACGCAGGGGCTCGTCATGCCGCTGAAGCAGGTGAGCGTGAGTTCGCCGGTGCTGCAGGAGGTGATCGAGCATGTGCTGGTGGAGGAAGGTGCGGCGGTGAAGGAAAATCAGGTGCTGATCGAACTGCGGAAGGAGAAGGAGGTGCTCGAGGTGCAACAGGCGACGCAGGTGGTGCAGCAGCGGCGATTCACTGCGGAAGGCGCGCAGAAGCTCTACAACGAAAAGATCGGCTCGAAGGAAGTGGCGCTGGAAAAGCAGACCGAACTGGAGTTGGCGAAAATCCAGCTCGCCGCGGCCGAAGTGCGACTGAAGGAGAAGACGATCCGCGCGCCGCTCAGCGGTATCGTGGTGAAGAAATACAAGGAAGCGGGGGAAGCCGTGGACCGCGTGGAAAAGCTGCTCGACGTGGTGAACATCGACCAGGTTTTCGTGCAGTTTTACCTCGACCCGAAGCTGATGCAGACGCTGAAGCTGGACGAGAAAGTGCCGGTGCGGTTTGCGGTGATCGGGGCGCAGGATTTCATGGGGACGATTTCATTCATCGACCCGCGGATCGATGCGGCGAGCGGGCTGTTCCGGGTGAAGCTGCTGGTGGAAAACGCCGACCATAAGATCAAGGCGGGGATGCGGGGAGTGGCGGATTTTGCCAGACCGCACTGAGCGAACTGACCATGGCTGCCGCCGCGCCAGTCCACCCCGAGCCCGTCTCCCCGCCGCCTCCGCCGCAGCAGGA
Source organism: Chthoniobacter sp. (assembly GCA_031424375.1). Classification (GTDB taxonomy): domain Bacteria; phylum Verrucomicrobiota; class Verrucomicrobiia; order Chthoniobacterales; family Chthoniobacteraceae; genus Chthoniobacter. Next base: position 2,467 of record JANPHH010000530.1, read on the forward strand.
GCACGTGGTCATGCCGCCGCTGCGCCGGGATCTGGTCATTACCCAGCAGCGCTATGAGGGGCGGACCTACTACGTCGTAAAGGATCCCATCTCGCTGCAGTATTTCCGGATGACGGACGAGGACTACTACCTCGCCACGCTCTTCGACGGCCAGCGCACGTTCGGCCAGGTGCGCACCGCGTATCAGCAGCGCTTTCCCCATGTGCGGCTCGACTACACGGCGGAGGAGGTGAACGAGCGGGTGCTGCGGTTCGCGAATGATCTCGGGATGCTGCAGTTTCTCAGCGTGCAGGGGGTGCGGCTCAAGGCGCGCTACGATGCGGCGCGCACGGCGAAGAAGAAGAAGGGCGGCCTCTACGCGCTGGCGAACAATGTCTTTTTCTTCCGCAAATCGCTCTTCGATCCGGACAAGGTCTTCGGTGCGATGGCCCGGCCGATGTGGTGGATCTGGACGCGGCCGGCGCTGTGGATTTCCATCGCGATCATCGCGCTGGGCGCGGTGGTCTTCCTCCAGCACGCCGAGGGGCTGGATCAGGCATTCGCGAATATCTTCCACTGGGAAAACCTCGCGCTGATGTGGGTGACCACCATCCTGCTCAAGAGCGTCCACGAGCTCGGGCACGGGCTGACCTGCAAACACTTCGGTGGCGAGGTGCATGAAGTCGGATTCATGTCGCTGGTCTTCACGCCCTACTTCTTTGTGAATGTGACCGACTCCTGGGTCATGCCGAACCGCAAGCATCGCATGCTCGTCTCCGCGGCGGGCATCTACGTGGAGCTGATCTTCGCC
>JANPHH010000531.1:0-14829 GCA_031424375.1 Chthoniobacter sp.
CGACGGCCTGCGCTACAACAAGATCGTCATCGCCACCGACGCCGACGTGGACGGCATGCACATCCGCCTGCTGCTGCTCTCGTTCTTCCTGCAATTCTTCCCCGACGTCATCCGCAACAACCACCTCTTCATCCTGCAGACACCGCTCTTCCGCGTCCGCAACAAGAAGGTCACGAAGTATTGCTACAGCGAGCAGGAGAAACAGGCCGCCGTCGCCGCCCTCGGCGCCAGCCACGAAATCACGCGCTTCAAAGGCCTCGGCGAAATCTCCGCCGGTGAGTTCAAGGACTTCATCGGCGAAGCCATCCGTCTCGACCCGATCAACCTCCACCACCTCTACAGCTCCGACGAACTGCTCTCCTTCTTCATGGGCAAAAACACGCAAGAGCGGCAGGAGTTCATCATCGAGAACCTGCGCGTGGAGAAGGATCTGATCGAAGTATGAGGCTCGGAAGACAAAACGAACCACAAAACCTCAGCGTCTTCTCGTAAGAGCCAAAGCTGATCTCAGAAACGAAAGCGCAACGACGGTAAGAAAATTGGCCGTCCTTATTTCTTTGCACCGGTCTTCCTCGAAGATTTTGCTCTCTTTGGTCTGGGTGAGGACGCGGTCTTTCTCGGCACAGCACGGATATCCAGCCACCGATGGATCAAATGGAATGGGCTTTGAGGAAATGTTCTCTCAAATGAGTGCTCAAGCCCGCTAAATCCATTGGCAGCGAAGTCTCCTTCAAGCCGGAGAGGGGTAACGGATTCGGTCGCCAAATGAGAGTTCGCGACTTCAAGAATGGCCGGCAATTCCATGTCCTGCACGAAACCGATCATCATTCCTTCGCCCATGTGATTGCCATAGCGCCAGTCGGACGAACGGAAGCGGCAAACTCCTTCGGTGACGTATAGTTGGTTGAAATCCCGACCTGCCATTTTGCTGCCGAGGCGTTTGCACTCGATGGCGAAAGACTTCTGCCGGTGCCGATCGTCCACCGCGCTCTCATCGTCGTGAACCCATTGAATATCTGGAACCTTCCTCTCAAATGGTTCCAATTCGTCGGAATCTGGATCGGGAAGATTTTGGGTTTCAAAAGTCGGTGCCCAAAATCTTCCATCAGGATCGATCTCAAGGCGGGCAGTGGTGGTTGTGACGCGAAGTTCGCGCACCAGCTTTCGTTCGGGAATGGGAAGCTCGCTTCTCTCCCTGAGCAGCAACAAGGCTCGCTCAAATACGGCTATGTAATGCGCGCGCCGTGTTTCCCACAACTGACGCTGGATCAATGACGGACGGGGGCCGCTGCCACTCATGCTTTCTTGTCTGCCAGTTGCATTGCACGCGTGATGGTCGCGTCCGCATCTTCACGCGCCACGCTGCGGGTCCAGTGCCTCGTCTCATTGCGCTTGATGATGAGAATCTCATGTTCGCTCACAGCGCGGACGAAGGTGTCGGTGTAGATCGCACGTCGGGTGCCAATCGGAACCAGCGAACGGCTGTTGATGCGCTTGAGCACATCTTGCCAGGACTCCGGTGCAGCCTCCCGCGCCGAAGTGGATGGGCCGCTTTTTGCAACGGTGGTGAAAAGGAGCGCAAGCACGGAGGACTTCGGCGGCCCCTGAATCACCTCCCACGTCAGTTCACCAGATGGCTTCAAGTCGGCGTTCCATTGCGACAGGAACACTTGGAGATAACCTTCGAGGCCATCTTTTCGTTCCCTGGGCAAGTTGCGCAGTAATCCGTGGGATGCGGCAGGCAATGATACAGGCTGAACGGCCACGCTCTCGCCCTTTCGGTAAAAGAAATCGAGTCCGTAGCGGCACATGTCCCGCACTAGATCCCGGTCGGCTTCGTTGAGTTCGTAGAGATCGAAAACGGCTTCATCCAACTCCGTTTCCAGTTGCGCGATTTTCTCAAGTCTAGCTTCTGCACGGCGCGTAACCGCCGAATCTAGGTCAATGAGTTCTGATGTTGGAGCTGAGGCAATGGACTGAAGGGCGGCGACAATGCGAGTGATACGCGTGGATAACCCACCGCTTTTAGTAAACGCTATGGGTAAACCGCAGGCGATGTGCTTCTGGCTTTCATCATGCCACATTCCCCATGAGCTTGCCGTCAGCCAAAAGTAGTATGTGGCCAATGCAGACCAGGTGATACCAAGCACTGCATGAGTTTGATCGCTATCCATCCCTTTTAGGGGGAAGCAATTCACTGAGTTGGACACCAAATATGGAACATTATCGACACGCGATACAACCGAGTGGTTTGCTACTGCGCCAACGCCTCGCTTTATGAGTAGGCGAGGCCCGGAGAATAGCTCTTCGTTTCCGGGACGATGCACTTTCTTTGGCGCATCAATCAAAGCCAGTTCTGACAGGCTGCCGTAGCGTGAAAGAGCTGCTACCGGCAGCTCCTTGAATCGAGAAAACCATTTTGGGGCATCATTAGCACTGCCTGGGGTATAACCTTGAGCAGGCGAATTCGACGGATTCACCGAAGTGCAGATTTGCGCTAGGCGATCAAACCTCTCCAAATCCCGAACTAGCCCTTCATCCCGACGGTTGCCCCACCAGTAGAGCTTCCACAGGTTTTCATAGCGTCGGCAGTCGTCCTGTCGCAACCGGTGCATATCCGTCTGAGCGAGGACAACGGCTCGCGTATTTTCGATTTCGACAGTCCGGCGGGCCGACCACAAGGCAAAGCGGTGATCCGGCTTTGGCTCTCCTTTTTCAAAAATGGCCGAGATGAATGGCGAGGTGCCATCGCTCTCGCGCAAAGTCCGCCGGCCTTTGCCCGGGCGCACGGGATCGGCAAAGAAGATGTGCCGCACATGGGCGAAATTCACGACCTGCTCCAGCTTGCTGCTTCGGAGCCAGCTTTGACGGAAGGCGCGGCTTTTTTCGTGCTGCTTGAAGAGGACGCCGGAGGAGAGGAGCAACGCTGCTTTGCCTCCATCGGACAAAAGCTCCAGTGCCAGATGCACGAAGGCTTGGGACAGTTCGTTGTCACCAATCACACGGTCGGGACAGGCAGCCAGCCAGCTCTTGGTGGCAGGCAATGCTGCGCGTCCGAGTGTGTCGGTGGATTTTACTTCGCCCCACGGAGGATTTCCCACGACGACATCGGCCGAGGCCGGGCCGAAGTGCTTGCGAGCTACTGGATGATTGCTGGTGACGGCCTCAAAGGCGTTACCCGCATAGAGGATGTCGAGGTGCTGGTTCGGGTCGTGTTCCTCGCGATCCGCAATCCAGCGCAGGTTCGGGAGCCGCCGCGTCTCATTGATTTCGCGGGGTTCCTGGTAGTGGAGATAGGCGAGGTAGAGACTGAATGCTGCCACTGGCACCGCATCTGGATTCAGATCAATGCCGCGAATTTGGTCGCGCAAGATGACGCGCAACTCCCGCTGCGAAAGTCGCCGCCCCTGCTGGAACACGCGATGCCGCACGATGCGGCGAAATGCCTCCACCAAAAAAATTCCCGAGCCGCAGGCGGCATCCGTGATCCGCGGTTTCTGCTCCAGCACTTGTGCAGTCAGTGTGCGCGCCAGCAGGAAATCCACGAGTGCAGGCGGTGTGTAATACGAGGACTGCGTGTTCCCCTTGCCACGCTTCGCCGTGTAGAACTCTTCGTAGATGCTGCTGATGAGTTCGATAGGGATGATGTCGAAGCGGTAGGCGAAAAGAAACAATTGCTCCTGCCCGTGGCCGTCTGCCGCACCCATCAACAGATCGCGGAGTATCTTCAAATGCCGCGCTTTGACTTCGCGTCTTTCGGCAGCGGTGACGGGAAATGTGTCCCCGTTGAAATCGGCTGCTAGCTGATCAAAGAACGCGTAGGTGAGTTCTCAGTTTCCGAGCACACGGAAAAAGCTCAGCTCGTTGTGATGAGTTTCCGCAAAGACCGCTGGCGCCTTTCCCAGCAGTTTTGCCCATGAGCCATCGGCATCCGCGATATTCTCGAAGTAATCCCTCACGAGAATCTGCCTGTCCTCCAGGTAGCGGACAAACAAGGCACGACCAATCAAGGAATGTGCCACTTCGTCTGAAAGGTGGTCTTCTCCGCTGGTGAGCTGTCTGCGCACGATTTTCAAATCGTGAACCAGAGCGCGGTCTGCCCGGAAATAACCCGTGCCGAATCGTTCCTCACCGAACAAGCGACCGGATTCGATGCTCTCCCGCGTGAATTCCGACAAGCGCTCGCCTATGTCTGCTGCCGCCTCCGCCAACGCAAGCAACCGGGTCTCAGAGCGAGTCTGTTCATTTTTGCCAACCGGAGGCGCAGAGAGCTTGTAAACGGCCAGTTCCCCTTCACGAGCCAGAAAGAGAATCTGCGGTCTCGCCATGCACCAGATGCGATTGAAGAACTCCGCCTCGTCCGCACCTTCAGGAAGATTAGCGAGGACCAACACCGGCTCACTGCCGACGAAGAATACACTCTGGGCATCCAGCGAATGTGCGAGTTTCAGCCAGTCGCCTTTGTCCGTCCATTCAGCTTCATTATCCGCCGCAGGCCCCGCCGTCGCCGAAAGCAGACATCCCTCGACAAGACCGAGCACCTTGCAAGCTCGGGCCAGAAGGCTAGAGGGGTTGGGCTGGTCGGCTTCGGGCGGCACGCGAGAGTGTTAAATCGGACTTCAAGAAGGCGCAATCTTGCCGTGTGAATTTCGGCGATGGTGCTGCTGGCTGCGTCGTTGGGATCTGTGCCGTCATCGAAGGAAATGAATCCATTTCCCTCGACCGCCACGGGCGGACTGTGAAAAAAGTTCGGGCCACTTTCTCAATGCCCAAACGACCGAACAAACCTGACGGAAAGCCCGCGAAGAAACCGCTCGCCAGCGGTCAACCAGAACTGCCTTTGGATGCCGCGCCTGCGCCCGATGAGCCGGCGGCGCCGACGCAAGAGGCGAATGTGAATGGTGCTGCCTCCGATGCGCCTGCGGATGCGCAAGTTGAGGCCGTGGCTCCGAGGCGCAAGGAGGGGGAGAAGGTGCAGGACGAGCAGGCTCCGCTGGCGCAGAGTTATCGGAATTGGTTCCTCGAGTATGCGGAGCTACGTGATCCTCGACCGCGCGGTGCCGCATATCGATGACGGGCTGAAGCCGGTGCAGCGGCGCGTGCTGCACACGCTTTGGGACATGGACGAGGGGCGCTTTCACAAGGTCGCGAATGTTGTCGGCGCGACGATGAAGCTGCATCCGCATGGCGATGCTTCCATCCGATGATGCGGCGGCTCCGCGTTTCATCGAGCAGATCCCAGCGGCAAAGCAGAGCACTTCGACGCGAGCCACGGTGGCAGGCAGGCGGCGGCATCCTCCACCCACCGGCTCAGAGATGCGGCTTCGGGCTCCGCGGCGTGGAAGGGGATGTTCCACTCGAGAAGCGTCGCCGTGGTGGAGAATCGCGAGTGGCGTTCCCCCAAACCCGGCAGGGGGACGATTTTCCCGCTGCTCGCGATGCCAGGCTGCGGGATCGGGGATCGCGTCCTTTAGTCTGCCCAAGGCGCGAAGTGCGGCGAGAGCTTCCCTGCGACGCCCGTGCATCTCCGCGGTCACCAGCCTCGGGATGGACTCCGCTTCATCCGCCGCCTCCAGCTTCGCCTCGACTAGCACTCTGCGGTGTCGCAGTTCCGCAGGCAACGGCAGATGCAGGCTGACGTCGGCGTGCGGATCGAGGACGGCGGTGATGGTTCTCATTCGGTGGAGAATTACGGTGGCTGAGGGGGATGGACAGCATCTGCCCTCGGCGCGATTCAAGGCGCCTGCTCGCGGCTTCCCGCCGCTGGCTGGTCGAGTCACTCCGATGAAATATCGCGCGCTCTCGTGCCTTGATCCAAGCGACACGCGCGCGGCGAGTGGAAATTTCGAACCTGTGGTGCAATGTTCTCCATGCTCCGCGCCAAGCCCTTGGCACAGCCAGTGCTCATCCACAGGTCCCGATGATCCAAGCGAACTGTCGGGACCGATTCACTGCAGACGATTTCGACTTCGTCGTGCGCACCCTCTCCCGCTCCGAGACGGACGGGATCAACCTCGTAAATCTCCTCACCGACGCCGAGGCGCGTGACGCCATTCTGGACGATCCGCGTCTCGTCGAAACGGTCCTCGCCGGCGATTCGCCGCTGAGCATTTCGCCACAGCTCTACTTCTACGTTTTGATCAGGCATGTCTTAAACGAGACAGGTTTGAACGATCGCGGGGTCAGCGATTATCTCGCGTCGTTGCTGGAAAGATTTTCCCAGACCGCGCGGATGCGGTCGCCGGCCGACGGCAACTCGAATCCGGTGCAGTATGTCAGCGACATGCTCATCGCCCTGCGCAACGCGTCGCCTTCGCAGAGCTTTCTGATCCGGGCGCACGTCGGGAACTACTCGCTCTTCATCACGGGGATGTTTCACGAGACGGTGGAGAAACGGTCACTCCGCGGCGCGCCCGATCTTTCGTTTTATGAGGAGGTCGGGCGCTCGAGTTTCAAGGCGGTCGCGCGGCATGAACTCGCGCGTTCCTGCGCGCTGACGGGAATTTTCGACACGCTCTCCGAGGGATTCCACGACGTGAGACTGGCGCTCAATCGCCTGTCGGAAACGCTCGTCCACCTCGACGACGGACATCCTCCGACCGCCGGCCACCTTCTGACATGAGCGCCACTCTCTTCAGCGAGATCCAGCGACTTTTCGAGCGCACCTATGCGCAGGTCGGGATCAATCTCGAAGACTGCCTGATCGATCGCCAGCGCTGCGGCCAGCTCAGCCGTGCCGCCGGCGCCTCGGCGCGCGAGCTGAGCGAACTCGCCCGCACCTTCCTCCGCCGGGCCGACGATCAACTGCACGTCGGCATCTACTACTCGCGCTGGCTCATCGAGCAGCTCGAACGTCACGATCCGCGCCGCGAGATATCCGACGCGAACATCCGCTGCCTGATCACGTTCGTGGAGGAGATCAATCATGCGCTGCACGCGTCACTGCAGTTTCAGCGCGGCGTGCGGGAGATCGCCACGGAGGACTTTGCGCGCAATCTGGAACTGCAGGCGCAGGTGGACACTTATCTCGTGCTGCTGCTCTTCGTCGCCTTCTTCCGCAAGACGCAGAAAGTCTCGCGCACTGACCGCCGCTGGCTGCGCTTCCACCTCTTCTCGTCGCAAAATGCCGATGGCTACTCCTGCCCAAATCTCCGTGGTCGCTATATGGAAACCAGCGAACTCGCCGCGAGCTACACACGCTACCTCGATGCCCTGAACGCCGCCCGCCGTGTGGATGAGATCCGCATCTTTCATGCGCTCGATTACCCGGAAAAAAAGCGGCACATTCTTGCGCTGATGGATGCGCCGCGGCCGGACGACGCCCCGGCAAACTGACAATCCCCGCGCGTGACGCAGCCGGTCTCTTGCGTCAGGATGCCGAGGCATGAGTCTCCCGCACGCCGACCTCCTCCAGCTCAAACGCTGGAACACGCCCACGATTTACAACGGGTGGGAGCAGATCACGAAACACGACGCGAGTCGCGACGGATTCAATCCTGAGGAGACGCGCGACTTCATGCCCGAGATGGGTCCGATGGTGGGCTTCGCAGTCACGGTGGTGATCGAGCCGAGCAACGGCGCACACCCGAACGCCAACCCGCAGGCGTGGAGCGAATACCGCGAGTATGTGGCGAGCGTGGCCGGACCGAAGATCGTGGTCGTACAGGATCTGGATAAACCGCGGTTGCACGGGGCATTCTGGGGTGAGGTGAATAGCAACATCCACCGCGCACTCGGCTGCGTGGGGACGATCATCGACGGCGGCATCCGCGATCTCGATGAGATGCGCAACGCGGGCTTCAAGGCCATCGCCCGGCGCTTGTGCGTGGCGCACGCGTTTTCGTGTCCGGTGCGCTGGGGTGTGCCGGTGGAAGTATTCGGTCGCACGGTGCAACCGGGGCAGCTCATTCACGCGGACAAGCATGGCTTCCTCGTCATCCCGCCCGAGGACGAAGCGGGGCTGCTCGAAGCGGCGCGCTTCATGGATGCGAACGAATGCGAAACGATGATTCCAGCCGCACGCGACAGTGCAGGAAAGAGCACCCGCGAACTGCTCGATGCGATCAACGCTGCGGGACGGCAGTTCGGCGAGCGGGCGAAAGCGAAGTTTGGCCGCCAGGGCGAATGGTGAATGATGCGGCTGCTCACACTCATCGCGACCATGTCACTCGGTATTTCATCGTTTGCGGAAACGCCACGCTGGTCGCAACTGCCGCCGATTCCTGACGCCGAGGGTTTCGCCGGCGCATTCGCGGGGGTGAGTGGTGGCGCGCTGATCGTCGCGGGCGGAGCGAACATCGCCGGCGACAAATGGGCGGAGCCACTCGCGAAGCAGTGGTATGACAGCGCTTTTGTCCTCGAAGCAGCGTCCGGCACCTGGAGGTCTGGCCTCAAGCTACCCCGACCGCTGGCCTACGGCGTTTCGATCACTGCCGATGATTCGGTGATCTGCATCGGCGGCAGCGACTCGGCGACGCATCATCGCGAAGTCATCCGGCTCGCGTGGCGGAACGGTGCGCTGACCTCCGCCGCACTGCCGCCCCTTCCTCAACCCTGTGCGAATGCCTGTGGCGCACTCGTCGGTCGCACGATTTACGTCGCGGGTGGCATCGACACACCGACGGCGGCGCGCGCTTTGCACACCTTCTGGTCGTTGGATCTCGATCGCCTCGACCATGGCTGGAATGAACTGGAGCCGTGGCCCGGCCCCGAGCGGATGCTCAGCGTCGCGGGCGTGGTCGGGTCCGACTTCTTCCTTTTCAGCGGCGCGAGCCTGCGCGCCGGGCCGGATGGAAAACCGGCCCGCACTTTTCTGAAAGACGCCTATCGCTTCACGCCCGGCCACGGCTGGCGGCGACTCGCCGATCTCCCGCGCGCGGCGGTCGCGGCTCCGTCGCCCGCCATTCCGCGAGGCAAAGGCGCGGTGCAGATCATCTCCGGCGACGACGGGTCGAAGATCGATTTCCAGCCGGTGCGCGAGCATCCGGGGTTTCCACGCGATGTGCTCATTTACGACTCGGCGGCGGACGGATGGAGCATAGAGGCGGGCGCGCCGTTTTCCCGCGCGACCGTCCCGGTCGTGCGCTGGGGTGAGCGGTTTGTCGTGCCGAATGGCGAGGTGCGTCCGCGCGTCCGCACGCCGGAAGTGTGGGCGCTGGAAACGCGGTAGAGTGGTGACGCTGCCCTGCGGCAGGGACAGAAAAAGTTAGAGGTCCTTCGACCCCGCGCCGCACCACCTCTCGCCCAAGGACCTGCCTCCGCTTGTCCCATACACCGCCTCCTCGGCCCACCGGCGCTCCGCTCAGGATGACAGTTTTTCTGGCCGCTCCGCCCCGGAATCCTCGCCCAGCCCTCGGTCGCGCTACTTCACCCCGGTGGCGAGCACGGTCTGAAAGTGCGGCGCCTGCGGTTCGCGTGAGACGATCGAAATCTCGATCTCGCGAAATCCCGCCTCCTCAAGGAAGCGATGCAGGTCCGCCTCGCTGAAGCCGAGCCAACGATCCGCGTAGAGTTCGCGGGCTTCTTCGAACTGATGCTGCACGAGATCGAGCACGGCCACGCGGCCACCTTTCTTCAGAATGCGATACGCCGCCGCGACCGCCTGGGCGGGATGCTCCGCGTGGTGCAACGCCTGGCTGAGCAGCGCGAGGTCCACGCTGCCCGCGGGGATCGGTGGGTTCTCGAGATCGCCGAGTCGGTATTCGAGATTTTTGAAACCGTGCTTCTTTGCGAGATCGGCGCCGAACTCGACCATCTTCTCCGAGCTATCGACCGCGATCACTTTCTTCGCCCGCTTCGCGAGGAGCTGGGAAAGCGTCCCCTCGCCCGCGCCGAGATCGGCGACGACGATCTCCGGCACGAGCGCGAAAAGCAGATGCGCCACGCCGGTCCAGGAGCGGCCGGGGCAGTAGGCGCGGCCAAATTTTCCCGCGAGCTGGTTGAAATATTCGCGCGCGCGGTCGTTCCGCTTTTGCACCGCGACCTTCAGCGCCGCGCGGTCCTGCACGGCTTCGGGCATCTCCTTCGCGCTGGCTTCGATGATCGGCCGGAGCTGCGCGAGCGACGCATCATCGGTGAGCGCGTAGTAGATGTTCTTGCCTGCGCGGCGGTCGTGCACCAGCCCGGCGCGTCGAAGCTGCGCGAGGTGACTGGAGATTCGCGACTGCCCCATGCCGAGGATCTCCTGGAGTTCCACCACGGAGAGTTCTTCATTGCGCAGGAGCAGGAGGAGGCGCAGCCGGGTCTCATCGGCGATGAGCCGCAGGGAATTTACGATTGACGCCATGCTCGTGTCGTCTAGACATATCACCCCATCATGATTGGTCAATACGTCAGTCTCCCAGACTGAGCGACCCATCGCCCCTCAACCCAACGCAACCCACACAACTCCGCTCCGCATGTCCCGTCGCTACATTTTCTCTTCCGAATCCGTCGGTGAAGGTCACCCTGACAAAGTCGCCGACACGATCTCCGATGCCGTGCTCGACGCCTGCCTCACGCAGGACAAATCGAGCCGCGTGGCTTGCGAGACTTACGTGAAGAGCAACATCGCGATCGTGGGCGGTGAGATCACCACCAAGGCGAAGCTCGACTACGTGCAGATCGTCCGCGATGCCGTGCGCGAGATCGGCTACGTGAATGACGACGACGTTTTCCACGCCGACAAAATTTTCGTCCAAAACATCCTCACCGCGCAGTCGCCCGACATCGCGCAGGGCGTGGATGCCAAGAAAGTCAAAGGCAAGAAGACCGCCGAGCAGGGCGCCGGCGACCAGGGCATCATGTTCGGCTACGCGAGCAACGAGACGGACGAACTGATGCCCGCGCCGATTATGTTCGCGCATCGCCTCGGCCGGAAACTGACGGAGATTCGCAAAGCAGGCAAAGCCGCGAAATGGCTCCGCCCGGACGCGAAGTCGCAGGTCTCCGTGGAATACGTCGACGGAGTCCCGACGCGGATCACTAACGTGGTCATCTCCACCCAGCACGCGGCCGACGCGGAGCACGCAGAGATCGAGAAATTCTGCATCGAGAAGGTGGTCAAAGCGGTCCTGCCCAAGGGCATGCTAACCAAGGACACGGAGTATCTCATCAATCCCACGGGCAAGTTTGTCGTCGGTGGACCACAAGGCGACACGGGCCTGACTGGGCGGAAAATCATCGTCGACACCTACGGCGGCATGGGCCGGCACGGAGGCGGCGCCTTTTCGGGCAAGGACCCGTCGAAAGTCGATCGCAGCGCCGCCTACATGGGCCGCTGGGTCGCGAAAAACATCGTCGCCGCCGGCCTCGCCGCGCGCTGCGAGGTCCAGTTTGCCTACGCCATCGGGCATCCGCAGCCGGTCAGCGTCCACGTCGATACCTTCGGCACCGGCACCGCGTCCGACGACGCGATCCTCGCCGCCGTGCTGAAGACGTTCAGCTTCAAGCCCGCCGACATCGTCAAGCAACTCGACCTGCTCCGCCCGATCTACTCGAAGACCACGAACTACGGCCACTTCGGCAAGCTCGGCGACAAGGACCTGACCTGGGAGCAGACGGACAAAGCCGCCGCGCTCAAGAAGGCCGTCAAGTAACGGCCAAAACGATCAACAAACGCCGGGATCAGCGATGATCCCGGCGTTTTGTTTCTTGCGCGATCGACGCGACGCAACTGGGCCGCAGGCCCTGTCCAAATGCTGTCATCCTGAGCGGAGTCCCGCGTGGGCGAAGGCGGGGCGGGACGGAGTCGAAGGACCTCTTACTTTTCTTCAGGCGAGACGGCTCGGGAGGTGTGGCGAACGCTCCGCACCACCTCTGCCCGCGGGTGCGAGAGGTCCCTCGACTCCGTTACACTCCGCTCGGGATGACAGGATTTTCGTTCTCGCGCCCGTGCGCCTAAGCCGGCTGCTCCGGCGTGCCCTCCAGCGGAATCTGCACCTCGCGGAGCACTTCGAAAACGTGCCGCATGATCGTGCGGTAATGCTGTTGCACGACGATGTCATTGCCCTCCTGCTCCAGCGCGAGGAAGTCCTCGAAATCCTCCTTGAGCTTGAAACCAAGCAGCGACCGGAGTTGCGCGGCGGTGTCGCTCACCGGCTCGCTCGTCATCGCGCCCACGCTGGCCGCGAGGTCTTCGCTATGCTGGGCGAGTTCGTCGATCCGGGCCTGCAACTCGAGGTTGCGGGATTCGAGCTGAAGATTGAGCCGCGCGAGTTCCTCGGGCGTCGGTTCGCCTTCGATGATCGGCCCGACCGACTTCTCCGCGCGCTTCGGCCGGTCTTCTTTTTGCCGCAGCTTTGCCTGCGCCTGGGCGAGTTCGGCCTGCAACGAACGGACATGCGCGTCGATGCCCTTGAGCGCGTCATTGAAATTGAACCCACGGCCACCGCCGCCCCGCGATTCCCGAGGTTCCCGAGGTTCCCGAGGTTCCCGTGGCTCTCGCGCTTCGGCGGAACCGGCGTTTCGTGGCGTGTAGACCGGCCGTTCCTTCTGCTCACGCGATTCTCGGGGCTCCGTCGCATCGGGTGAACGCTGCGGGCGAGGTTCGTAGACCGGGCGCTCCTTTTTCGGAGCGTCCTCATCTTCATCGTCTTCTTCGTCGTCGCGATCTTTGTCGTCGTCGGACTCCGCAGGCTCCTCTTCGCCACGATCCGCTACCTGCTCGGGCGGCATGGCCGGCGCCTCCGGCTTGAGCACCGCGAGGAAGGCCTCGGGAAGCCCCGCGACCTCCTTGCGCAGCGCATTTTGCCACTTGCCACTCCAGCGAGCGACGACACTCAGGGCCGCCGCGAGCGCAGGATCCTGAACGGCATCGAGTCGTCCGGCCTCCTGCGCCCACTTCAGCACGCCGAGCTGCGTGACCGGCGGATGCGAGAGCGAAAAGGCGGCGATCACCGCGCTGTGGACGAGCAGGTCGACCTCCGCGGGCTTCAACTCGGCGAGCGGAAACTGCGCGAGCCACGGCTTGCCGCGACCGATGAAAACATTCGAAACAATCTGCGCGTTCTTTTGCGAAAGCCCGCCCGTCTCCTTGTCGCGCAGATCCTTCAGCGCGCCCAGCGCCACCTTGAGCGCGATGGGCACCTCGATCTTGAAAAGCGCCCGCGCCAGACTCAGCCGCACCCGGCGGGCGGCATCGGATTCATCCTTGGCGAGTCCCGCCAGCAGTTGGGTGCGAAAACCCGCGGTGAGTTCCGGCCAGGTCTGCTCCACCGCGCGCACGGCGACGATCCACGGCACGATCGGGAGCAATTCGACCGCCCGGGTCACCCCCGCGCGCCCGCCCATGACCGCTTCCTTGAGCAAAACCGTCAGCCGTTCCTCATCCGCCGGCGCCAGCCGCGCCCTTGCGGAGGCTTGCGCGAGCTGGCCTAGCTCATCCTCGGCCGGTGCCGGCCCGCCGGTTACGTCGCCTTCCACTCCAGCAGGCGCCTCGGCGGGTGGCGCCGGCACCGGCTCGGCCGTCGGTTCGCTGGCCGCTTCGCTTGCGGGCGCGGCGGGCGGTTCGGGCGCGGTCTCAGGCGTCGCTGTGGGCGTGGGTTCTTCCGCGTCGTAGTTCGTCGGCATGATAAAAAAAGCTGCGCTACGAAAGGCTCGCTGTCCGGCAAACGCGAGCAAAAAGACCTGCGCCACGAAAGCAGCACCGCCCGCGGGTTTTTCTTTCGACTCCCGCTCGGCGGCTTGTAACTTCGCCGACGCCATGGCCACGAAAACTGAATCACCCGAAGAGATTAAAGAGAGCAAAGTCACGATCGCTCGAAACAAAAACCTCGATCTTGCGATCCAGCAGATCGCCAAGGACTTCGGCGACGGCGCGATCATGCGGCTCGGCGAATCGACCAAAATGGACGTGGAATCCATTCCCACGGGCAACATCCTCATCGACCGGGCGCTCGGCTGCGGCGGCTTTCCGCGCGGTCGCATCGTGGAGATCTTCGGGCCGGAATCCTCCGGTAAAACGACGCTCACGCTGACGCTCATCGCCCAGGCGCAAAAGCTCGGCGGGCTGGCTGCGTTCGTGGATGTCGAGCACGCGCTCGATCCGCAGTATGCCAAGAAACTCGGCGTGAATCTCGACGACCTCCTCGTCTCCCAGCCCAGCTCTGGTGAGGAAGCCCTCCGCATCGTCGAGACGCTCGTGCGTTCCAATGCGCTCGACGTCATCGTCCTCGACTCCGTCGCCGCGCTCGTGACCAAGCAGGAACTCGAAGGCGAGATCGGCGACTCCACCGTCGGCGCCCAGGCCCGCCTGATGAGCGCCGCGATGCGCAAGCTGACCGCGCTCATTTCCAAGGCCCAAACCATCGTTGTTTTCACCAACCAGATCCGCGAAAAAATCGGCGTGATGTTTGGCAATCCCGAGACCACGCCCGGCGGCAAGGCCCTGAAATTTTACGCCAGCGTCCGCGTGGACATTCGCCGCATCGGCCAGATCAAGCAGACCGACGGCGTGGTCGTCGGCAACCGGACCAAGGTCAAGATCGTGAAGAACAAAGTCGCGCCGCCCTTCACCGAGGCCGAGTTCGACATCATGTATAACGAAGGCATCTCCGGCACCGGCTCGCTGCTCGACCTCGCGCTCGAGAAAGGCATCGTCGAAAAACGCGGCTCCTGGCTCAGCTACAAAGGCGGCCAGCTCGCCCAGGGCCGCGACGCCGCCAAGGAAGTGCTCAAGACCGACGAAGCGCTCTACAACGAACTCTTCGCCGCCGTGCTGGCCAAGCTGGACGAGGATAAAAAGTAGCGTTCAGCCCGCCCGCTTCCGGTCAATCCATTTCCGTCCGGTGGCCAGTGCGGCGAGCGTTTGGCGCAGTCGTTCGGCGCGGGTTTCTTCGCGTTTTGCGGTGG